>NZ_QUDF01000003.1:0-365961 GCF_003477535.1 Eubacterium sp. AM05-23 | reverse complement strand
TCTGCTGATGGCCCTGAGGGGCATATCGCCAAAAAAAGGCAGGAGGTGGGCCTGCTCGTAGCTTTTATAGGTTTTAAGGCTGGTGGGACGAGCGCTTATTTTACGTCCTGCCACCCATTGGCCAAATGATTGTTCTTCTTTCATGTCAAGACTCCTTTTACGTATTTTACCGCTAACATACTTTTACCTTTTATCCGGTATTTCTCATAGCTTTCTCAAAATTCCCTACACCATAAACATCCCTGCAAACACCTGCTCCATGACAAAGCCGATAAACTGGTCGATGGTCATATCCCCCGGGTCGTTCAGCCATTTGGTAATGGCTGCCAGAAGGCCGGAAAGGTAAAATTCGGATAAAAGGGACTGCTCTTTCTCGGTCAGGTCTTTGGTGGAGATCAGGTAGCGGTTGAGCAGGGGCCAGATCATCTCCTTGAGGCGGGTGCCGAAGCTGGGATCGCCCCGGTCACTCAGCAGGACGGACATATAGGCCGAGTAGCGCTGAGTAAGCTCGACGATCAGCCCCATATGCCCGGCGAAATCCAGACCTTCCTTCTGGGGCAGTGTATCGTGGATCAGCCGGCGGATGGCTTCAAGCAGCTCCTCCTCGATCCTGGTAAAAAGGTCGTAGACATCTTTATAATAGAGATAGAAGGTACCCCTGTTATACCCAGCGGCATCGGTTATCTCTTTGATGGTTATCTTTTCGATGGGTTTTTCTTTGTAAAGATTCCAGAACGCTGTTCTGAGATTTGCTTTTGTCTGTTCTGTGACTTCAGGCTGTTTTCTCACAAGATCGCCTCCTTTTTTTCGTCATCATAACACAACAACGTGTTGTATTCAACATTTCCCCTTGTTTTGTTCATTGATACCGCCTGTTTTAACCTCTATAATAAAGCTATAAACACCATGTTGTTCACAACGGAGGCAGACAACCATGAAAAACGCATTCCTTAAAGATATCTGGCGGACAATCCAGAGGAGCCGCAAACGTTTTTTTTCCATACTCATGATCACAGCACTTGGGGTCACCATGCTCACAGGGCTCAAGGCCGCCTGCGACGACCTGCGCTATTCGGCGGACCGTTTTTTTGATGCTCAAAAGCTCTATGACATCTCGGTCATGTCCACCCTGGGGCTGACCGATGAGGACGTGGCAGCGCTCTCGCAGCTGGAGGGCGTCGAGACTGCCGAGGGCGCCTACAGCGAGACGGTCTACACCCAGGTGGATGACAAGCGCCAGAACGCTGAAGTCAAGGTGCTGAGCGCCAAGGGCATGAACGAGCCCTATCTGCTGGAGGGTGTTCTTCCACAAAAGGCGGATGAGATCGCCGTGACTCAAAAATACATGAAAGAAACTGGTAAGACTCTGGGCGACACCCTCACCATTGAGGAGGACTTAGCGCCCTCCGAGCCAGAGGACAATGCCGGAGACACCGATGAATGGGCCGCGGATTTTGAGGATGAGGCTGAAAAGCCTGCTTTTGCCAACACCACCTATAAAATCACCGGTGTGGTGCTGGACCCCATGGACATCAGCAACAACGAGGGCGCCTCTGCCTTCCGCTCTGCCTCCACCACTGATTTCACCTTTTTTGTGACCCCCGGGGCTGTTAGCAGCGATGTCTTTACTGCTGTTTACCTGACGCTCACAGACAGCCGCGGTCTTATCTGTTACTCCGACGCGTACAAAGACAGTGTGCAGCAGATCATTCAGGCCATTGAGTCTGAGATCAAGACCGACCGCGAACAGGCGCGCACCCAGGCCGTTACCGGCGAAGCTACGGACAAGATCGCTGACGCCGAGCAAAAAATGAACGCGCAGTTTTCAGAGGCTGAGACCAAATTCGACGATGCCGAAAAGGAGCTGGCCCATGGGCGGCAAAAGCTGGAGGACGGCCTGCGGGAGCTCGAGAAGGGCACCCGGGAGCTGGCTGATCAGGAGCAGACCGCCAACGCACAGTTTGAGGACGCCCGACAGAAAATAAACGACGGCTACGCCGAGCTCATGGCCAACGCAGCCAGGCTTGAGGATTCCAGCGCCCTGCTGGATGAGGGCGAGACCCAGCTGCGAAAGGGGCGTGAGCTTCTGACCCAAAAGCAGGCTGAGGTGAACACCCAGCTGCAGAGCGCCCGCGCCCTCCTTGACCAGGAGCAGGCAAAGCTGGAGGCTGCCCAGTCCGATTTAAACGCACAGGCAGAAGCTCTGTCTGCCCAGTTTGGGCCAGCCTGGCCTTCGGGGCAGTGGGACGCCTGGCTCGCGGCTCCCGCGGAATCGGTAGCGGATGCGCAGGCCGCCTTTATGGCTGCCTTCACACCCGTGCTTGACGGGGCTGTGCAGGCCATCGACGCTCAGATCGCCGCCCTGGACCCGGACGACCCGGATGACGCTGCCCGTCTGGCGGCACTTCAGGCTCAGAAGGCTCAGCTTCAGAATCTGCCGGAGGCCATTCCCCAGCTGGCTGGCGGTCTGCGCCAGCTAAGCGAGGGCCGTCTGTCCCTGGATGAAAACCGGACAAAGCTGGAACAGCAGCAGCGTGAAGCCGACACTCAGTTTAAGTCCACCGCCGAGACATTGGAGGCGAACGCCGCGCAGCTCGCAGCTGCCCGGGCTCAGCTGACTGAGGGACGCACCCAGCTGCTGAGCGGACAAAACCAGCTGGACGCCGGCGCGTCTGAGCTCACCACCCAGGAAGCTAACGCCCGCAAACGGCTGGCAGAGGGGCGCCAAACCCTGGAAAGTGGACGTCAGGAGCTGGCCAACAGACAGACAGAACTGAATGAAGGACAGGCTAAGCTTACCGAAAAGCGTCAAGAATACGAGGACACCAAAGCCAAGGCCGAACAAAAGCTGGAGGACGCCCGGACAGAGCTGGCCGACATCGACACAGCCAAATGGTATGTCCAGGATCGGAGCGCTCTAGGCGGCTATGCCAGCATCGAGAGCGACGCGGGCTCCATCGAGGCGGTGGGCACAGCCTTCCCCATTGTGTTTCTGGTGGTGGCGGTGCTCATCAGCCTGACTACTATCACACGGATGGTCGAGGAGGAACGGGGGCTCATCGGCACTTACAAGGCCTTGGGCTACCGGGACGCTGCCATTTACAGCAAGTATCTGCTATATGCTCTGGCGGCCTGTCTGGCCGGTGGGATTTTGGGGGACATCTGTGGCTTTATCCTGCTGCCCAAATTTGTGTTTACTATCTTCCAGATGCTCTATATGCTGCCGGAATACTTGTTCCGGTTTAATCTGCTCTATGGTCTGGGCGGTGTGCTGCTGTTCACGGTCAGCATTTCGGGCGCGGCGGCCATTGCCTGCCGCACCGAGCTCATCCATATGCCCGCTGTACTCATGTGCCCCAAGGCCCCGCGCGGCGGCTCGCGGGTTCTGCTGGAACGCATCCCGGCAATCTGGAACCGTCTCTCCTTTTTAAACAAGGTGACCATGCGAAACCTGTTCCGCTACAAAAAAAGGCTGTTTATGACGGTGGCGGGCATCATGGGCTGTACGGCCCTGGTGCTCTGCGGCTTTGCCATTAAAAACTCGGTGAACGACCTTATGCCCAAGCAGTATGAGCACATCTACCAGTACGACCTCATGGCCGTCACCTCCGCCAAGGACAACACCGAGGTGATGGAGCACCTGTCTGGAGACGACAACATCGCGGATTATGTGAACATACTGACGGGCAATGTCAAGCTCAAAAAAACAGCCGAAGGTAAAGAGGAAAAGGTGCAGCTCATCGTGGTGCCTGATGGGCATTCCCTCGAGGGTTATATCCATCTCGAAAATACCGATGGCTTTGCGGCTTCTCTGCCGGACAGCGGGGTGCTGATCACCGAAAATGTCTCCCGTATGCTGGGCCTTGGCGCTGGGGATACACTCTTTATCCAGGATGACCAACTGGTCCAGAAGGAATCAACGGTCTCGGGAATTGTGCGCAACTACCTTGGCAACGCGGTTTACATGCGCCAGAACATTTATGAGGCAATGTTTGGCACTTACGAGCCCAACGCGGCTCTCGCCCATCTCTCAGACGCCTGTGCCGATCAAAAGGCCTACGCCGATGCTCTGGGCCGCCAGGATAAAATGCTGTCGGTCACCAGCACTGCCGAGCTCAAGGAAAGCTTTTCCTCGGCCTTTTCCCTGGTGAACTCCGTGGTTTACCTGATTACCGCCATGGCGGCGGGCCTGGCCTTTATCGTGCTGTTCTCCCTGTCGTCCACCAACATATCGGAACGGACGCGGGAGCTGGCCTCCATGAAAGTGCTGGGCTTCTATGACAAGGAGGTTCACCTCTATGTGAATAAGGAAACCCTTATCCTCACCCTTATCGGCATTCTGTTTGGCCTGCCTGTCGGCCGCGCCCTGGGCGGCAGCCTGACCTATGTGCTCAATATGCCTTCGGTCCACTTTGCCGTCTATGTCGAGCCTGTCAGCTACGCCATCACAGCGCTGATTTCTTTCAGCTTCGCGCTCATCGTCAATCTCATGACCAACAGGACGCTGGATCACATTGATATGATCGATTCGCTTAAGAGCGTGGAATAGAAACATGACAGGAATGCACCTTTTCAACCTGTATCCTTCCTTAAACGCACCGAAAATGTATCTATTTTGTATCAAAAGTATGCTATACTTAGCAAATCTTAATACATCGGTGCTTGGACTTGTGCATAATTGATACAAGCAGGAACAAAGGAGGTACGGATATGCGATTAAGGAAAAAGGTGCTCAGCGTTGTTTTAGTTTGCCTGATCATTCTGATTGGGAGCGGGGCGGTCTACTGCTTCAGCATTTTGCGGGGGATCTCCGGCGACCGGCTGGATGCAGATCAGCTCCATATTAACCAAAAGCTGGATAAAGATGTCTCCAATATCGCTGTTTTCGGCCTCGATGGCCGCGATGATATCGACGGTGACCGCTCAGACACCATCATGCTGGTCACTGTCAATTACAAAACAGGCAATGTCAAGGCTACCTCCCTCATGCGGGACTTAATGGTCAAAATTCCCGAGGGAAAGGAGAACAGCGTAAGTTACGAAAAGGTTAATGCCGCCTACGATTACGGAGGCCCCGAGCTGGCCATTCAGACCTTGAATGAAAATCTGGACTTAAACATTTCGGACTATGTTTCCATTGACTTTAAATGTCTGGTGGACGTGGTCGACGCCCTGGGCGGGGTTGAAATCAATATTCCCAACGAATCAGTGCTCCACTGGACAAACCAGTACATTATGGATGACAATGACAAGGTCGGAAAATCCGACCCGTTTCTTACACAGACCGGTGTCCAGACCGTTACCGGAATCCAGGCTCTGTCTTTCTGTCGTGAGCGCTATAGTGATAACGACTATATGCGCACCAAACGCCAGCGGGAGGTCTTTGAGAAGATTGCCCAAAAACTTTTTAACAGCGATATTTTTACAGACCTCAGCCTCCTCGGCAAGGTTTATCCCTATGTGCAGACCTCGCTGCCGCTTAAGGATATGACAGGCTATGCCAAGACCTTTATGTCACTTAACAGCAAGACCTTTGACGGCTACAGAGTCCCCCTTGACGATTACTCCCACGGCGATATGATCGACGGGGTCTGGTACCTTGTGCCCGACACGCTGGCCGATAATGCCATTGTGCTGCACAAGATTTTGTACGACAATGACTCGGGTTACACCCCCTCGGATGATCTTATGAAGATCAGCGATACCATCGCCGGACAGACTGGAGGCAAAACCGGCATTACCATTGACACCAGCGCTCCCGTTGAGCGCTATTTGAAGGATTCTGACAATGAAAATGTAGTGGTTCCTGTGGAGGACGCCCCATAAAAAAAGGTATCCCAAAGCGCTTAAGCCGCTTTGCGGATACCTTTTTTATTTTATGGTTCTGTCTGGAAAAATGTCCTTTTAGTGGCTGCCTTTTCGTTTCCAGTAAAGGATGCCCAGGCCTGCTGCTAACAGCAGCAATACTGCGGCTGCTCCCAGGACCATGACTGTTCTGTTTTCATCTATTCCGGTTCCAGCGTTTTTATCGGCGGCGTTGTTTTTTTCTGCTTCTGTTCCATTGCTGCCTGTGCCTGTTTCTTCACCAGCTCCCTGTGTTGCTTTTATCTCAAATCTCAGCCGATAGGTGCTAACCTCGGTGTTATTGCCCCTTGGCCCTGTGGCCTGGGTGGTAAAAACGAGGCCGTCCTGTAGGAACAGATCCTTTGAAACAGGTGTCTCTGTATTTACGGTCTGACCAGCGGCGGTGATCGTCAATGTTCCTTCGCCCTCTGTGGCGGGGGTCAGACGGATGGCCGCTGTGCCCTCAGGCAGCGTTACCTTTGACCATTCGGTAACCTGCTGGCTGCCAAGGCTCTGTCCTTCTGCATTCAACGCCTCGATAGACATGCCTGTGAGCGCGAAGCTGTCCACATTGGTGGTGAATGCCTTGATCATAACATTGCCGGTCTGCAGGGCATTACCCTCTTTATCCACGCCATCGGGCCCGTCCTTTGCCAGATCGACCCAGGCGCCATCCTTATACAGGAAGCTCTGACCCTCAGCCACATCGGCGATATAACGGACAGTATTTTCCGCGGTCAGGGCGGTAGTCGTTTCATCTTCTGAAGCTACCACTTCCCCGCTTCCCCGCTCAATGGGCGCGTAGCCGTTTCCGTCTCTGTTTTTGATGGTTTCCACCACCGCAAAGCTTTCACCGGCCTTTAACGGAACTGCTTCTTCAAGGGCGATGGTATGATAACCCGCGTAGGGCAGGCTCTCGCTTTTCTGTTCTGCAACCAGCTGGCCCGAGGTAGGGTCGGCAGTACCGGCGGCCACTTTATAAATCTGGATATCCGCTGTGCAGTCGGGCTCGGCGGTGGTCACAGAGACAGCCTGAAGCAGCTCGTCGGCGGCTGCGGTAAACACATTGGCGGTCATGCCGCTGCAGCCCGCTTCGGATGGCTTCCGGCTATCTGGCGATTTAAGCCCCAGATAATCGTACTGGTAGTTATTATCATAGGCGAACAGGCCGTCTGTGTCGGTATCGACCTGGTAGGAGGTAATGTCGCACACAGACTGGTCGTAGTAGGAGAGGTAAAAGTAGCCCTGGCGGTCCACAGGCATTTTATCCTTATTGGCTTCCCAGGCCTCATCTGGTTTATCCTCATAACTGCCCCAGCTGTTTTTGACAATCCAAGCGCCATTGGCTTCAGGCTGGTGTCCCTTATTAAAATTTTCGACCGAATAATTATCGTCCCAACCCACAATGCTGACCACATGGTTTGCCATGGCGTACTCATAGGTATAGTGGGCTTTATTTTTTAAATTCATATAGCTCTCATCTGGATCCTGCCCAGGAAGGGAGACCGCTGCGCTGTAGGAAACCTCCACCACGCCGTTTTCCACAATGGCCTGCTTGATGGCCTGGGTGGCTGCTTCTGAATAGACGTAGCCCTGGTGGTTCTCCTGATCTGTAAAGGTCGCTGTGCCTGGCAAAAAATCAATGTTCTGCACTCTGGCGTCCGACATGGACTGCGAATCCCGGATAAGGCTGTCTGGCAGGCTCCAGTCTGCATCCATCGATTCAGTATCCCCGTCGTTCGCCTGATATGGCGCTGCACTTTCCTCTGCAGGGCCGGACCAGCTGGAAAGCACCGTTGCGCTGATATTGCGGTTTCCGCCAAAGTTAAGACGTTGCACAGCGTTTTTAACCGGCTGTATCCCTTCACCGTGGTCCAGCTCATACCCGAACCAGGCATGGTAGCGTTCCGAAAAATCGACGTCTTCCGCAGCACTTCCCGTTGTTTTAATATAATTGGATTCAACTGCCGACAGGGCCCCAAAGGCCCAGCAGGTTCCCCAGGGGGATTGCTGCTTTGTGTTGGTGACATAAGACGGCTCAGTCACCCCGTCCCCATCCAGGTCGGCTTTACGGAGGTCCAGCTTATCCGGCAGTGCGCTTCTGGGGGCAACACGATTCTCCCCTGCGGGGTAGTTACTGTAGCCTGCCCCTGCGGTATCACTGCTGTAACCGCCAATAAACTGCCCATCAGGCAGCTGCCCCGCTGAGACTGTGCTGCCCAGCAGCAGCGGCAGTGTGACCAGGGTGGTCAACAAGACTTTTTTAAAACGTTTTGGCCGTCCGTTTGTTTTTATCTGCATGCTCTTACCTCAGTTTTGGTCTGGATTGCCCTTGTATTCTGCGCTGCCAAAGCCAAGAATCAGTATAAAAACTGGTCTGAGTAAAAGCAGACCCACGGTGTAGCCGCCGCCATGCCCGAAAGCCTTTGACAGCTTGTAGGTCTGGATGATCATCAGGACAAAGGACGCCAGTGAAAAAAGGCTGCTGATGGAGACCAGCACACTGTTTACGGAAGCTCCCATAAAGCCGCCGGCCACAATGCACGCCAGGTAAATCCAAAACATGCTCGTTTTCCAGCTGATTTTATAAAGAATATAGCTGCTATAAATGGGAATCAGTGATTTCCAGCCAGGCTCGCCTGCTTTTTCGAACAGCTTCCAACCCGCTACCAAAATAAAAACGTACCAGGCCAGGCTCAAAAGCAGCCCAACCATACCAGTTGTCTCATAAAAATAATTGTAGGACATTTCTTCACTCTCTTTCTGATTTATTTCATTATCATTATAACATGATTGCAAGCCAAAAAAAGCGCAACTCATCACGTTTACACGCAGTTCGTCACGCTTTAAAAATTATTCTAAACATAGACTGATTCTTGTCACATAAAGGTTGTTTTTCGGGCCAGCGTCCATCTGGCCGTCGTGGGTCTTCACAATGGCGGCCACGCTTTTCATCCCTACCCCGCTGCCGGTTTCTGTGGCTGACGCCCTGGGATTCAGGCTGTTTTCCATGACAATCACAAGGGAGGCGCCAACGCATTCGGAGTGAAGGTTAATAAAGGGCCTGCCCTCTGTCACCTGCCGGCAGGCGTTCAGCGCGTTTTCCAGAATGTTTGAGAAGAGGACAGTCAGATCCACAGGGCTGATCCCCGTAAGCTCTGAAAGCGCAATGCGGTGCCTCAGCTCGATGTCGTTCTTCTGACATATCTCCAGGTAATAGAGCACAATGTTATTGACCAGATAATTCTGGCATACTGTAGTCTGCGACTGGGCGTCCATACGCTCCATGTAGGTCTGGGTGTAGGCCTCTGCGCCTTCGTGATCGCCTCTTTGCAGCATGCTGCCAATCTGACGCATATGGTGTCGCACATCGTGCCGGACAGCCCGGGCCTGGTCGATATTATCCATCATCTTACGGTAGCTGAGAGCGTCGATTTCGACCTGCTGGGCCAGCCGCTGTGCCTCCTCTTCAGCCTTCGCGGTCTGAGCACTCTGTCGCACAATGGAAAAGAAAAGAGCGAATGAAAAAAACACACAGAGACTCAGACTGAAAAAAACAATGAGCATCGGCGGCGTGTAAAAGGTTCTGGCGCCTGTAACCGCTGCAAAGCTGAAGCCGTAGATAAGCATGAGAAGAATAATCCCTGTCCCGATTTTACGCGTGATGGCAGGCTCCATATTTTTAAGCGCTGGCCGCACTTGCCTGCGCATAAACGCCGCTGCCGCCGGCACCAGCAGAACATCGAGAGCCATGTAAAAATACAGCGACCCATCCTGCAGCAGCACGCCGCTTTCTTCGACCTGCCAGGGGTTTATATTACTGTAAAGCGTGCCCAAAGCTGTCGTAAAAGCTGCGTAGGTAAAGCCCATGGCATAGACCAGAATTTTTTTCATCGCTGTGCTCCGCACACAGTAAAAATAAAGCGCCAGGCAGACAAACATGGTTACAAAACGGACCAGGTTATCCGCTGTCGTGATGGCGTTATCCCCTGTAAACAGGCTCTCATTCCTGACCAGCACCGCTGTCTCTGCAAGCGAAAGGAGTACCATGCTGACAACTGCCAGAATCGCCAGTCTTTTGGGGGGCAGGCGATAGTCCTCCCTGTCAAAGGGCAGCAGGCAGATAAAAGCAACGGGCACTACCTGAAACCAGAAGCCCAGCAGATACCGCGCAAACAGATTCGCATTGAGAAAATCATTCATAGGCTGTCCTTTTGCACCAAATAATACTGGTAATCGTAATATTTTTCGCGGATCTCCTTAGCGTGATGTCGGCTGAGTATGATCTCTTCGCCGGATTTCATCCTGCAGGTTCCGTTTTTTATTGTCTGGATCGAGCGCATATTGACCACCACTCCGCGCCTGAGCTTAAGCATATCGGCATTCAGCTGCGCCTGTATTTTCTTAAGCGTACTGCGCGCCCTGATGACCTCGCCGCTGTTCATGTAAATCAGAATATAATTGCTCTGGGATTCCAGTTTCTCAATTCTTCGCTGATCGATCCTCAGGATCTCCCGGTTTTGATGAACCGTGAGCGGTTCCACCGCTTCGTTTTGATGCTTTACGCACCGCTTCATCGCCTCGGCAACCTGTTTTTGACCGGCGGGCTTCAGAAGGTAATCCACAGCCCTGACACGGTAAGATTCTGAAGCAAACTCGTTTGACAAGGTCAAAAAAACAATCGCTGCCTCTTGGTTAAGCTCCCGCACAGCCTCTGCCAGCTCAAGCCCGTTCTTTTTCTTTAAAAATATATCGATAAACGCAATGTCCGGCGGCCGTTTTCTGATAGCCTTCAGACAGCTCTCGGCATCCTCAAATACCTGAAAACAGTGGTCTGGGATCATTTCATTCGCAGCCTCTTCAATCAATTGAGCCGCGTTCTCTCTGTCCAGGGTATTATCTTCACATAGAATAATGAACATAAGCCTCTCACCTCTTGTTGACGCCACCTGTATAGGGCGGTATGATTATATTATAGCATTGATTTTCAAAATTTTGTGAACCGTTTATCATAAATTTTAACCGTTCACCAAATTTAAAAGCCCTGCTCTCATGAAGAAAGCAGGGCTTTTTATTTTTAATAATAGTAGTAATTGCCAAAGGCCAGAATCATGGCGACAATGGAACCGAAAAACATAAAGGAAATGACCACGCCAATGGCCATGATGATCAGCTGCGCCCTCGCGTAATTCTTTTTGTTTGGGTCAATATCGTTGGCCGCGCTCCAATAGATCAGCATGATGAGGTTAACAATAGGGATACAGACGAGAAACAGGGTGAGCAGCCACTCGCCCAGCCCCATTATTTTGGGTACCGGGCCGTCTGCTGCCGGCCGCACAGGCTCTGGACGTTCCGGCTCATTTTCAAAGGCGTTTTTATAATCCGCTGCAGCCGGGGAGAGCTCTGCTGTTTCCGGCGCTGCGTCCTCGCCGCAGCTGTTGTCGTCAATCATGGATGCAATGACCACATCGGCTGCGTCGTCCGGGTTCTCTTCGTCACCGATTTCGACTGGTTTTTCTTCCTCCGGCGTATCACAGCTGGTGTTTTCAATTTTGGCGGCAAATACATCTGCCGCATCACCCGGGTCTTCTGCCGGGAATGCTTCGGCCATTTTTGTTTCGTCCGGTTTCAGCTCTGCTCCGCAATTGGAACACACCTTATCCTCTGGGTCGATGCCGACATAACAATTTGGGCAGTACTTGGTCATAAGATCACTTCCTTTTCGTTTATTTGAACACGGTGTTTACTCTTCGATCACGTAAACCCGTTTCATTACCTGGTCTTCATATGGTTTATCCATGTAGTCACGGTCTGCGTTTACGATTTCGTCCGCTGCTTCCATGCCTTCTGTCACAGCGCCAAAGGCTGCGTACTGGCCGTCAAGATGCGGCGCGTCCTCGACCATGATAAAGAACTGGGAACCGGCAGAATCCGGGCTCGCTGAGCGCGCCATGGAGAGCACGCCTCTTTTGTGTTTCAGGTTATTTTCGACGCCATTGGCTGCGAACTCACCCTTGATGGTATGTCCCGGGCCACCGGTGCCAGTGCCGCTTGGGCAGCCGCCCTGGATCATAAAGCCGGGAATCACACGGTGGAAAATCAGGCCGTCATAAAAGCCGTCCTTTACCAGATTTAAAAAGTTTTCAACACTGATCGGCGCAATGTCCGGATACAGCTCTACCTTGATGGTCTTTCCATTTGCCAGCTCAATGCCGACAACAGGTTTTTTTTCACTCATAATTTCCTCCAAATGGTTGATATAAGATTAATACCCTAATGATACACTAAAATATCAAAAAAGAAAAGCATAGCTTAGCGGTCACTCACCAGTTCTTTTACAAAATCTGTGGCCGGATGGTTCCTTATGTTCTCTGGGGTGTCTATCTGTACCAGACCGCCATGGTCCATGACAGCCACGCGGGTGCCCAGTTTTAAGGCCTCCCGGATATCATGGGTGATAAACACAATGGTCACGCCCAGCTCGCGGTGGATACGCAATATCTCATCCTGAAGCATGCGCCTGGTGATCTCGTCGACAGCCCCAAAGGGCTCGTCCATTAACAGAATCTCCGGCGCTGCGGCCAGTGACCGGGCAATGCCCACCCGCTGCTGCTGTCCGCCGGACAGCTCACTGGGATAACGGTCCAGCAAACTCTGGTCAAGCCCCACAATTTTGACCAGGCGCGCCACAGCTGCCTCGGTCTTCTGCCGGTTCTGCCTGTTTAAAAGGCTGGGAACATAAGCAATGTTTTTCCGCACCGTCATATGCGGGAACAGCCCTACCCCCTGGATAGCATAGCCAATGTTCCGGCGCAAAGCGATGAGGTCGGTCTTTGAGATATCCTGTCCCTGCACACATACAGTACCTGTGTCGGGGATCAGCAGCCCGTTGATCATCTTGAGCAGAGTTGTCTTTCCGCAGCCGGAGCTTCCGATAATAGTCAGAAACTCTCCCTTACCGATATCCAGGCTGAACCGCTCCAGAATGGCTTCGTCACCGTATGCCTTGGTGACGTCCACAAACCGGATAATGGGCTCACTCATTGATCAGACCCTTACTCTTGAGAAATTCCATGGCGACGTCGTGCTCATCCCTGCTGTTAACCTCCAGGTCATAATTCATTTTAGACATCTCCTCATTGGTGATGATACCGTCCATTTTTTTCAGCACACCCTCCAGCTCTGGATATCTTTCCAACGTGTCTTCCCGCACAACGGTACCACAGTAGTAATTCTTAAAAAAGCCTTTGTCATCTGTCAGGGATACCGCGTTGGCCACAGACAGCTGCCCATCGGTGGTATAGGCGTTAATAACGTCCACCTCGCCAGAATTCAGGGCGTTGTATTTAAGACCAATGTCCATGTCCATATGATCCTTAAAGCTGAAGCCATAGGCATCACAGAGTGCCTGATAGCCGTCCTCACGTTCGTAGAAGTCCGGATTGGCACCAAAGGTGATCTCCGGGGTGTATCTGGCCATGTCGGAGAAGGTTTTAATGTTGTATTTATCCGCGATCTCCTTACGCAGCGCCAGGGTGTAGGTGTTATTGAAGCCGTACATACCTACCCATTTAAGACCAAACTGCGCATCGTACTCGTCGGTCAGGGTATTCCACAGGGTCTCGTCATCTGGGTACTCGGTTTTTTTCAGGATGTTGTTCCAGGCTGTGCCAGTGTACTCGGGGTACAAATCAAAATCTCCCTTAATCAGCGCAGGGTGGATATTGCTGGTGCCGCCGCCCACACCTTTGGTGATCTCCACATTCAGGTCTGTGTTTTCCTGAATCAGGATGGACAGCATTTCTCCCAGGATCAGCTGCTCGGTCATGGGCTTGGTGGCGATCTTAACAGTGCCGCTTTCCTTCTGTCCGCCTGCACTGCACCCGGTGATCATGCTCACGCCAAGCACCAGCACCAATGCCAGTGCCCCAATTTTTTTTGTTTTCTTTTTCATGCAATCAATCTCCTCTTTCTGTTGATTATTTTAACAATCAGCCCAATCCCAAAATCTAAGATCAGGGCCAAAAGTGCGATAAGAATACTTCCGGCCACGGTCATGGCCATGTTGCTGGTAGTAATCCCCCGGTAAATGGCGACTCCCAGTCCGCCAGCTCCGATGAAGGAGGCAATGCCAGTCAGGGCAATCGTCATCACCACCATGTTCCTGAACCCTGTCAGAATGACTGGAAGGGCCAGGGGCAGCTTGATCCTATAAAGAATCTGAAAATCTGTGCTGCCCATGCCCCGGGCTGCCTCGATCACTGCCGGGCTGATCCCGGTGATGCCGGTCACGGTGTTGCGCACCATGGGCAGCAGGGCGTACACGGTCAAGGCGATGATGGCCGTTGTGTTTCCAATGCCGGTAAAGGGGATCAAAAACCCAAGAAGGGCAATGGACGGGATGGTATAGATCACGTTGGTGGTTCCCAGAACAATGGGCGACACTCTGGGGTGCTCGCTCACGATTACCCCAAGCACCAGACCGATCACTGCCGCGATGGCAATGGCTGTGCCCGAGATCCGCAGGTGCTGAAGAGTCAGTTGTAAGAAAAAGTCCCCTCGTTCTGTATATAAACTCAATATTTCTTCTAGCAAAATTTCACTCCTTTATTCATTGCCGATTAATGATACCGCTATTATTATAACATAAAGAAAAACAATAAAAAACCGCCGCATTGCCGCGGCGGCTTTACAGTGTCTGCCTTAAGCAGACTGTGAATACAAAGCGATATCCAAATGATCAAGTGTAACGTCCTCGGGAAGCTTATCCTTCAGGTAATCCTTCAGCAGCACTTCCAGGTCATTGTCAAAATAATCTTCAATCTGATTGGTCTTCTTGTTAAAGATATGAACATGAAAACCCGTGCGCGCATCAAAACGCATAACTTCGTTATGATCGTGCAGCTTCAAGATCAATCCTTTTTCCTCGAACGTCTCAAGAATGTTATAGATGGTTCCAACAGACATGATGCTACCTTCATTTTTCAGTTTATCCATGAGCATCTCAGCGCTGGGATGTTCATCCGTTTCTGAAAGAACTTTTAATACGCTTATTCTCTGTGGCGTTGCTTTTAAACCCACACTCTTAATCCGTTCTCTGTATTCTTGTAAATCTGCATTCATCTTTAGAACCACTCCTAGATAATAATTGATGACATAATTATACTGAATCTCCCAAAATTTGTCAACCTTTGTTAACTTTTCTTTATAAAGATAAAGACTTTTTCCGAAAAAACAGCTCTCATTCCATACGCACCGTTTTTTATTCTAACATGTTTTTGATCATAAAGCATTAGGAATCTTGATGTATTTAAAAAAATACATCCTACGAACTACAGCTCGACAACGGTTACGCCAGAGCCTCCCTCGTTCGGTGCGCCCAGCCGGAAATCCTTGATCAGACTGTTATCTTTGAGATAGGCATGTATGACCTGCCGCAGCTTGCCAGTGCCCTTACCGTGGACAATCATGAGCTGATGCGTTCCTGAGACCACTGCGTCGCTGATCATTTTGTCCACCAGATACAGGGATTCCTCCCCGTTTTTACCCCGAAGATCCAGCTTGGTGTCCATGGTATGGCGGTCTGCGCTTTTGTAGCTGATTTTCTTTTCCTTTGGCTTGGCAATGGCCTTGGATTTGGTCAGGTCAGCCAGCCCCACTTTCAGCTTCATATTATCAGTCTGGACCATGACACTGTTATCCTTTGGCATGATCTTAACCACCTCACCCTCCTTGTGGAGGCTCTTGACGTGGACCTTCATACCTGTTTTGATATCGTCGATATCCAGTTCCTCGTCCTCCTCGGGCCGGACGATTTTATACATATCAAAAATATTCTTTTCCTGATTCTTAATCTTTCTTCTCAGGGCCTCCAGCTTTTTATTGTCCTTGACGCTCTGGGCAGTGGTTTCCTGAATATAGCGAATCTCCTTGTAGATTTCCTCAGTCTCCTGCCGCGTGTCCCGTACAATGGCGCTGGCCTCTTCCTGGGCACGCTCGATGATTTCAGCGCTCGCCGCCCTGGCTTTCTCCCGCTCATCTGCCATTTCAGCCTTCATGTCCTCGATCTGGCGTCTCAAGCGCAGGATTTCCTCATGCTCGGCCTCTGTCTTTTTCCGTTTTTCCTCAATTTTAATCAAAGTCTCCTCAAAACGGATGGCTTCATTTTCAATGAGCTTTTTGGACGCTTCGATGATGTCCTCACTCAGCCCCAGCCGCCTGGCGATTTCGAAGGCGTTGGATTTTCCTGGCACACCAATGAGCAGCCTGAAGGTAGGGCGCAGCGTAGCCACGTCAAACTCGACCGATGCGTTAACCACCCCACGGGTAACCAGGGCGTATTCCTTGAGCTCGCTGTAATGTGTGGTAGACACGCTGGTCACGTCCCGCTCATGCAGGGTATTCAGGATTGAGATTGCCAGGGCAGCCCCCTCGGTGGGGTCAGTACCTGCGCCCAGCTCATCAAAGAGAACCAGCGCGTCGGCGTCGGCATTCTTCATAATGTCCACAATGTTGGTCATGTGGGAGGAGAAGGTGCTGAGACTTTGCTCAATGCTCTGTTCGTCACCGATGTCGGCGTAAATATTTTTGTATACCCGTGTGCCGCTTCCCTCTTTGACTGGGACAAACAGCCCAGACTGCACCATGAGGTTCAGCAAACCGATGGTTTTCAGGGTAACCGTCTTACCGCCTGTGTTGGGCCCGGTGATGATCATGGTGTCGATGTTCTCATCCATATAAATGTCCGAAGCCACCACCACCTTAGGGTCAATGAGAGGATGGCGTCCTTTGATGAAGTGGATTTTCCCCTCCTCACTCACACGGGTGAGCACACCGCCGATGGCCAGGCCGTATTTGCCCTTTGCGAACTGGAAATCCAGCTCCACCAACAGGTTGTAATCCTCGATAACCTCCTCTTTATAGTTCGCGACCTTTTCGGACAGCTCTTTGAGGATACGGATAATTTCCTTTTCCTCCTCAGCGGCCAGCACCTTGAGGTCGTTGTTGAGCTCGACCACAGCCAGAGGCTCGATATAAAGCGTGGCGCCGCTGGCCGACCGGTCCAGCACAATACCGGGAATCTGCCCACGGTACTCCTGCTTGACGGGCACTACGTACCGGTTGTTACGGATGGTGATGATACGCTCCTGCAGATACTTTTCGTTCTGCGACGCGGAGATAATACCGTTCAGCTTGTCGGAGATGCGTGTGTTCTTAAAGTTGATCTCCCTCCGAATACGTGAGAGCTCCCGTGAGGCGTTGTCTGCCATCTCGCCCTCTGACAGAATCTTATGGCTGATTTCCTTTTCCAGCTCCTCGCAGGGGGCCAGCAGGGTAAACAGATTTTTAAGCTGATCCAATGTTTCGAGCTGGGTATCATTGTAATAATAGTTTTCCATATCTTTGACGATGCGCAGCAGAGACGCGACGGCCAGCAGCTCCTTCATGGAGAGCATGGCCCCGATGGATGCCCGATGCACATAGTCGTTGGTATTCTTAATTTCGGAAAGTGGCGGACGCCCGTTGCGCAGCATCATGTTAAGTGCTTCACCCGTAACGCCAAGAGCCCTTTCCACCTCGTAGACGGTCTCATAGGGAACCAGGGCGGCGGCCCGCTCCTTTGCCCCCTCGCTGACACAGTGTCCCTTGAGTATTTCAAGTATTTTAGGGTACTCCAGTACCTTCAGACTTCGTTTGTCCATTTTATCGCTATTCGACTCCTCGTTTAAAATTTCCTTTTGTATAGCGGACACCGGTGCGGCCAGGCACAGAACCAAAAACGCCGTTGTCCAGCGCGTTCCGGTAATAGCTTACCACATCCGCCAGTGCCTCATGCCCTTCGTCTGTGGCATAGATCCGCCATTTATCAATATGCTTCTGGCGCTTCAGCTCCTCTTTTAAGAAAAGCACATCGCCGTTATAGATGTGAATAATATTGTCTGTATCCTTACGCAGCGGGAAAGCCGCGCCCCGCTCGTCGATCAAGGCTGCCCAGCCCCGGTATCTCCGGCAGTTTTCACACTGCTTGTCTGCGCAGTTATACACACAGTTAGCGCTTACCATGAGCTCTTGTCTGCCATATACGGGCAACACACAGCTAACGGCAGAACACTTCGCCAGCACTGCAGCTTCCGCGGCGCTCAGCTCCGGCGACAGCACGCCACCCTCCACCTGCCATTCTCTCAACTGCTTCATAGACAGAGCATTAAGCAGATTAAAGGACTGGTCTGCCTCTTTGTAAACCGGCTTGTTCTGGAACAGGCTCAGCACCTCATAATTCTTTAAAAGTATGCCATCATGGTTCAGGCCGCAGAAGGCATCAAGATTAGACTTAAGCCGTGCGGACGCTGCGGTATCCATAATCCTCGGAAATGCGAGCAGCACCCGCTTCCCGTATTCATGGGCACTGGCAATAAGCGCCTCACAGTCCTGGGGCCGGCTGAGGTCTTGTACC
This sequence comes from Eubacterium sp. AM05-23, assembly GCF_003477535.1. NCBI lineage: Bacteria > Bacillati > Bacillota > Clostridia > Eubacteriales > Eubacteriaceae > Eubacterium > Eubacterium sp. AM05-23. Next base: position 347,663 of record NZ_QUDF01000003.1, on the reverse strand, counting down.
GGGAGCACCAGCTCATCCACCGCCAGGCCGCAGAGAGCCTGAAAGCCGGCCTTGTCAGCCGGTTCCAGCGACAAAAGAGGCCTTTGCACCTCTGGCTTGGCTGGCAGCTCGCGCTCTAATGAAAAGACCACCGGCGTGGGTTTTTCTTCTGCCTGTTCTGCGTCCAAAGCCTCCAATATCTCCCGGCGCAGCGCATTCAGCTCGCCCTTTGATAAGAAGATACCCGGCTCGATGTCTGCGTCCAGACCGCCAAACTGGTAGCCTGTACCACCCAGCCGCTCAAATTGCCCAGACAGTGTCTCGCAGGTCAGAGGCAGGTTCTGGGCTGCTGCAGGCGTGATGTCTGAGACTCGGGTCACCACCTGTTCTCCTGCCTCAGCAGTGACCTCTGCCGGCGCGCCGAGGGCCAGTTTCAGCCTGAAGCGCACCGTCTGCTGCCCGGCAGGCTTTGCCGATCGGCTTTCACTTTTCAGCCGCCTCATCAGGCGCGCGTCGTAATTGCGGTAAACCGGGGTGCCGGCAGGCACCTTAAATCGACTCGGCACCTTAACCTTTATACCCGGTTTTTCTGAAGCTAACGGACGGCCTTTTAAATCGAAAAGCGCGTCGATCCGCATCCCCTTTTCAGAGTCCTCACCAAAGGACAGGCCGTCGCCTGTGGAAAAGGAGGTATCCGGCAGTGCCTCAATCAAAAGCCTGCCGTTCTCACACCCAATGACACGGCCTGCCAAAATCCCCCGGTTGCGGCCCACTACATCATTAATGACCTGCATATCGCCGAAAAGGCGGCCATCTGTAAAGGAGCGGTTAAACACCTGAGCCAGCTCTTTTTCCGTGATGGACGGTGTCTTTCCCTCTCCATCCACAGCGTCCAGCGTTTCACGGTAGGCCCGGGTCACAGCGTATACATACTCGGGGCTTTTCATACGCCCCTCGATCTTCAGAGAAGCAATACCTGCCTGTGCCACCTCGTCAAGCCTTTCCTTAATGTTCAAATCCCTCATGCTGAGAAGATATCCCTCCTTAATCAGGCGGTTATCCGCATCCCTCAGCTGGTATTTTTTTCGGCAGGGCTGGGCGCAGAGGCCCCGGTTTCCGCTTCTGCCGCCGATCATGCTGCTCATCAGGCACTGCCCTGAATAAGCGTAACAGAGAGCGCCATGGCAGAAAAGCTTGAGTTCCACCTTTGTTTTTTCCGCGATCATAGCCGCTTCCGAGATAGGCATCTCCCTTGGAAGCACCACCCGCATAAAGCCCAGTCTCTCAAAGAACAGGGTACCCTCAAGGCCGTACACAGATCCCTGGGTGCTGGTCTGGAGCCTGAAGTCTGGAAAGTATTTTTGCAGCAGAAAGATCAGCCCCAGATCCTGGACAATAAGGCCATCAATGTCCAGACCTGCCAAAAAGTTCAGATCCTTTACCAGATCCTCAAGCTCTTCGTCCTTGATGAGAATGTTAAGCGTCACATAGACCTTTACCCCATACTGCCTGCACAGCGCCACGGCTTCTGTCATTTCCTTTTCATCCATATTGCCCGCGTTACGTCTGGCGTTAAAGGCCTTGCCGCCAAAATAGACTGCGTCCGCCCCGCCGTTTATGGCCGCACGGATGCACTCCAGGGTGCCCGCCGGCGCCAGCAGCTCAGGTATTTTGTACATTGTCCCCGCCTCCTTTATTATCCTATGAACCATTGGTCTATTATAACCTTTTTAACCATAAAACAAAATATGTAATCATGAACAGAATCAATAAATCACAAAACTTTTGCCCGGGTCTTTACTTTAATGCCTGGCTAAAACATAATGAGAGAGAGCCCTTTGAGGCGTAAAGAAGCAGCTTTTTCCATGAAATCCATCAATCTCCGGGCACAATCCTACAATACCGATCTCATACAAAAGCCCCGGACAAAAGCAGTCCGGGGCTTTATTATGTATTTATTCAGTTTTTATCGCTTCTTCGTTCCGGTTGGACGCGGGCCTGTCCGCTGGCGGCTGCCCGACTGCCCGGAGGATGGACGTTTTTTCTTTTGTACTGGCCGTGCAGTGGCATTGCGCTCCACAGGTCTTCCCTGCGAAGCTGAACCTGAGGGCTTTCTTCTTGGTGGACTGCCGGATGGACGTTTCTGCTGAGGCCTGTGCTGCGGCTCACCGGTGGTGGTTTTACGCGGAGGCGTCCCTGACCCGGTATAGCCCTGCGATTCATAGAGTTTCTGTTTAGCCCTTCTCCGAGCTCTGGCCTGTTTTGCCCGCATGATTTTCCGTTTGCGGTAAACATAAAAGCGGAAAAAGATAAACAGGATCACCAGCAATGGAATGCCGATAAAGGCCGCGATTCTCAGATAATCCCAGAAATTTCTGGGACGGATCTGGTTCTGGGCGTACAACGGCGTTGATTTCACTGAGTCGGTGCCCTCGTAGATGGTCAATGTCCCTACCTGAGCGTCGGGCTCAATATCACCCACTACCTTAAGCCCTTTTTCGGTATCAGCCAAAAGGCTGGTATCCCAGGAGACCTTGGCGGTGTATTTATCCTCCTGCCCCTTGGGGATCATGGAGCTGTAGGCTTCCTTTGTCTTGACCGACAGGTTTTTGCCATCCTTGTAATGGGCATTAATCACTGTAAAATCTTTATAATGACCGGAATCATCCGTCCAGTCCAGCAGGCGGTTGTCATCAAAGGCGGCGTTGATGGTACTGCTGGCCTCGGCAAAAATACCCTTCTCATCGCCCTTCATAATCACTCCGACGATCTTCGCGTCACCATCCTCGGCATTGTAGACAAAGCAGCGGCCAGCTTCATCAGTATTACCAGTCTTACCGCCCTTTGCCTTGGCGTTGTAGTAAGGATTATCAGTTCTTCCCTCCTCGATGGTTCCGCCGTAGTCGGCAGCATCCTTGTAGAGAAGCATATCCGTATTTTTCCACTTCTGCGGCTCGCCGCGGTTGGTGGTCATCTCATAGACCTTGGTACCCTCCACCTTTGAGATGGTCTCATTAGAGAAGGCCGTCTTCCCGATCACCGCCATATCGGCTGGTGTGGTGTAATGGTCAGGATCGTGAAGACCGTGGGCATTTTTAAAATGTGTATTCTTAAGCCCCATCTGCTGCGCTTTGGCATTCATTTGATCCACGAAGACCGACATGGCCTGATTGTAGTCCATCTTTTCATTTCCACTGATCTTACGCCCGATGTTGGCTGCGATCACGTTGGCTGCGTCGTTGCCTGACGGCAGCAGCAGCGCGTACAGCAGCTGCTCCCAGGTATAGATTTCTCCAACCTCCAGATGAGCCACGCTGCTCTCGTAGCCGATGAGCTTAACCTCATCGCCAACGGTTATCTTGTCATTCAGGCTTGAGCCCACATAATCCAGAGCCGTTAAAGCGGTCATAAGCTTTGTTGTGCTGGCCGGGTAGTAGCGTTCGTCTGCGTTTTGCTCTACCAGAATATCGCCGCTGTTTACCTCAAAGACAACAACTCCCTCGTCGGGGCCAAAAGATGGCATCGCCGCCCACGCACCGCTGCCAAAGACCCCAAACGCCAGCAGCAAAGCCCCTAAAACTGAAATAATTTTCCTCTTCATTGATCCCCGCCACATTATTTAATGTATTTTATTTCTTTAAATTCGTCCTCGGCTGCCTTCACTGCTTCCTCGCTCCCGATGACACAGAGCACGTTTTTATCCATGGCCTCACGAATCATGTCCGCTGTTTTGCGCAGGCTGTCATTCGTCGTACCCAGAATTTCATCACGTTCTTTCTGAAGGTCCTCCTGAGTAGTCCTGTTAAAATACATGGTATCCGCCGCGTCTGCTTTCAGGGCTGTTGACAAAGGCACATCTTTACTGCTGATGGTCCCGATAATATATTTTTCCATTTCACGTCTGGAAATATCCAGATTTTCGACGTACTCAAAGGCCTCGTTGTAGGCGTCTAGAGTTTTGGACAGATTGGGGTCACGGAAGGAGGCAAAGGAAAGCTCTCCAGCCCGGTTGATGCCGAAATGCGCACCGTAGGCTCCTCCCTGAACACGGATCCGGTTCCAGAGGTAGTCCATGGCCAAAATGGATTTGAGTACCAGCATACTCCCGTTGTAGCTGTAACCCAGCTCACGGATATTAAAGCCCTTGGAAACGTACTGAATCTTAGCGGCTGTCATAAAGCCCTCATCCTTGACCTCCAGGTCAAAATGATAGCGATAGGTTTCCATATCTCTGTCTGGCAGGTTTTCTAAAAATCCGCCCACAGCTTCGAGCACTGGCTCCTTCAAATCCTTGTCTCCAGTGACGCTGATGATCAGACCTTTTTTATTAAAGACCCTATTTGCAATTTCCTTAAGCTTAGCGGACAACTCTTCCCAGCGCTCGTCAAAATGATCGTCGAGATCTGAAAGGAACTGGTAAAACTCAATACCGCCGAGCTCCTCAAACATTCTGGCAGACTGGGAATAATAGGACTGGAGACGCTGTACACTCACCGTGTGACCGCCCATCAGGAACTGGTTCTCCTTGTTCATACGGATTTCACCAACGATATCCTCGATCAGATGGCGTTCGTCAAAACGGCTTCTTAAAATTGTGGATTCGATAAGCTCCAGCAGGCGCTTGACATTGGCGCCAACAGCCTTGCCCTTGATGGCAAATTTGCTCTCGTAGCGTCCGCTCTCCTTGATGTTATCATAGGTTTCAACACTGGAGGAGATACCGCCAGTGCTGATCTCAATTTCCTGGTTCAGTCTCTCATAATCATAATCCTCTGTGCTGACCCGGCCAATGATCTTATTGACCAGAGACAGATATTTCAGATCCTCCTGAGGGACTGTGTGTGTGTCAAAATAGAACTTGACATAGGCGATGCCTCCGGTATAGCCAGGATGATAAAGCAGCTTATGCCCTTTAAATTCTTCTTCATAGAGAACCACCTCACGGGCCTTTTTATTAATTTCGTCAAGGCTCAGCTTCGGAATGCTCTCGAGAGCCTCAGGGCTGTCCTCGGTGTTCTGGCGTTCCAAAAGGGCCTGAGTATCAGCCACCAAGGCATCCAGTTCTTCTGGCGACAACGATTTTTTATAGGCTTCCAGCTTATCGCTGAGCGCTTTTTCTTTTTTTTCGGCCAGACTGCTGTCTGGATGAATGCTCACAAACGCCTGGTGGGGGTTGCCGAGGAGATAACGCGCGATCAGAGCCTCGAAGCCGCGGTTCTCACTGCTCATACGCAGCTTGGAAATCGCATCGCGATATTTCAGGTGTGACAGCGGATCACCGCCGTAGAGCCAGGTATCAAACATTTCCAAGCCGTACATCAGGCCCTTGGGGTAGGAGCCGTACTCACCCTCGATGAGCATAAATTCATTGATGTTAATACCTGCTTCCACGCTGCGCTTGTCAAGCCCGCTTGTCACCAGCTCTTCCAGGGTTTTTTCCACGGTCTCGATAAAAAGGTCTTTATATTTTTCGTCCGTATGCTTGAGCACAATAGAAAAGTAGGGCTGCTTCATGGAGCTGGAATAAGCGTAGTCTACCTCTTTACAGATGTTAAGATCTAAAAGCGCCTTTTTGAGCGGTGCGGAGTTTGCCCCAAGCAGGATGTGTCCCAGCACGTCAAAGGCCAGTATATCCTCAAAGGTCGGCTCGTTCTCCAGCACATAGCTCAGCGAAAGATAATCCTTGTTCTTCTGGTCCTCATCCGACGGAATCGGGTAACTGTCTGAGGCGACCGCCATTTCCTCAAAGGGTAACTGGGTCGGAATTTCACTGTCAATAGCTGCGCGGTCAAACTGGCTCAGATAGGCCTCATCCAGATATTTCAAATGGGCATCCATATCGCCGTCGCCGTAAAGATAAATATAAGAATTGGAAGGATGATACAGCTTTTTGTGGAACGCTGCAAAGTCCTCAAAGGTAAGGTCTGGTATATTTTCCGGATAGCCGCCAGACTCCTCGCCATAAATTGAATCTGGGTAAAGAGTCTGAAAAATTTTACGCTGCAGCACTTCCTCGGGGCTTGAATAAACGCCCTTCATCTCATTATAGACCACGCCGTTATAGGTAATGGGGTCTTCCTTGTTTTCAAGATGGTAGTGCCATCCCTCCTGATGGAAGATATGCGGCGTATTGTAAATGTCTGGATAAAACACTGCATCCAGATAAACGTCCATCAGGTTCATAAAATCCTTGTCATTGGTGCTGGCTATGGGGTAGACGGTTTTGTCCGGGTAGGTCATTGCGTTCAGGAAGGTATTCATAGACCCCTTGGCCAGCTCTACAAAGGGCTCCTTAACCGGGTATTTTCTGGAGCCGCATAAAACGGAATGCTCCATAATGTGGGCCACGCCTGTACTGTTGTCCGAGGGTGTTCTGAACCCGATATGGAACACCTTGTTATCGTCATCGTTAGATATATAGATAAGGCGGGCACCGGTTTTGTCATGCTCAAAAACCCGGGCGACGCCGTTTACTTCTTCAATATTTTCTTCCCTCAAAAGGGTGAATCCATGTAGTTTGTCGTGTACTTTCAATCTGTTTCTCCTTATTTTTCGTATTTTGATGCGGTTCATCACATATTCATTATCTATATTATTTTTATTTTGTCTCTACTTCCCAGTTCTTCAGATGCTCCAGATGCTCTTTAACCTTTTGCTCATAGCCGTTTTCTGTCGGCTTATAAAACCGTGTTCCAGCAAGATCGTCCGGCAGGTACTGCTGGGGATAATAGTTGCCTGGATGGCTGTGGGGGTAAACATAGTTCAGCCCTCTGCCCAGCTTCTCACTGCCTGGGTAGTGAGCGTCTCTCAGATGCCCCGGCACCTCAGAATTGGACTGATGCCTCACCGCGGATGTTGCGGCGTCCAAACCAGCGTAGGAGGCGTTACTTTTTGGCGCAGAGGCCAGAAAGGTTACCGCCTGAGCCAGGTTGATGCGCGCCTCGGGCAGTCCGATCATCTCAACAGCCCGGGCTGCGGCTGTAGCCACCAGCAACGCCATGGGCTCTGCGTTTCCGATATCCTCGGAAGCGGAAATCACAATCCGCCTTGCGATGAATTTAGGATCTTCCCCGGCTTCCAGCATCTTGGCCAGCCAGTAAAGAGCCGCGTCAGGATCTGAGCCTCGTATACTTTTGATAAAGGCCGAAATGGTGTCATAATGGTTATCGCCCTTTTTATCATACTGTACAGCCTTTTTCTGAATACACTCCTGAGCTGTTTCAAGGTCGATATGGATATAGCCCTGATCGTCCTTCTCCTTGGTCAGTATCCCAAGCTCCAGCGCATTGAGCGCGCGCCGTACGTCGCCGTTCGAGACGGCTGTCAGGTGATCCAGGGCTTCCTCGTCCACCTTGAGCTTCATACTGCCATAGCCCTTCTTTTTATCGGTAACGGCTCGTCGCAGCAGGCCCTTAATCTCATCGTCTGTTAAAGTTTTAAACTCAAAGATCGTCGACCGTGACAAAAGCGGCGAGTTGATCTCAAAATAAGGGTTCTCCGTTGTCGCGCCGATCAGCACCACCAGTCCACCTTCCACGCTTGGCAGCAGCGCATCTTGCTGTGCCTTGTTAAATCGGTGGATTTCATCGATGAAAAGAATCGACTTACGATTATAGATACCCAAATTATCCTTCGCCTTGTCTAAAATTTCTGTAATTTCTTTTTTACCGGAGGTTACGGCGTTCAATTCGTAAAAAGCAGCCTGTGTCCGGTGAGCTATAATCTTGGCCAGTGTGGTCTTACCGGTTCCCGGAGGACCGTAAAAAACCACTGACGAAAGCTTGTCCGCCTCGATAAGACGGTAAAGCAGCTTACCCTTTCCGATAATATGGGACTGTCCGACAAACTCATCCAGTGTGGTCGGACGCATCCGCACCGACAGCGGCGCGTTATCCTCAATCTGGTTCTCATAGTTCATGTCAAAAAAAGATGCCTGCACGATGCCTCACCTCGTTTCTATTATTCGTTTTTATTGTTTTCAATCCAGCTGATTTCTTCTTCATTTATGTCAAAATACCCATAAATCCAACGGTCCGCCTTCAAAAGTAAGGCCTCCCGATCTTTTTTGTGGGTAGTCTCAGTCAAGTTTATAATTTTATCATAAAAATCCTTAAATTTGTCCGAAATTTCCATGCTTACGTCAGGAATTTTCAACTTTAGCACAGTATTAGGATAATACTCGTACAGATCAACACCAAGCTTTTTCGCAAAGGACTTAAAATAAAAATTATAAAGGCGGCTGTTAAGCAGCATCACCAAAAATTCCTCGTTCACCTGACTGTACAGTCGGTTCTTCAGTGTAAGACCATAGATGTCCGCGCTGAAGAAATAGCGGTTCTCATCAATGGCAAAGCGGTTGTCCTTTGCCTTATATGGAAAAACGATCTTTTTTTTCATAAAGCATTCGGGGTTCCTGCCCCACTGGATAGCATACCAGGGCAGACGCCCGCTCATGCACTCCCGCCGGCCGCTTAGCTTTTCTCTGAACTGCTTCAGGTAGACCTCCTCATAAGGATGTCGCTCGATGGCGTCAATCTCATTGGTATACAATATCTGTTTTCCCGGCGGAGTAATCTCAAAGGCGTGCACGTTCCGGTTTTTTATCCAGGGATGCAGAAACTGTAGATTGAAATTATACGCATCCAGCTCATTGTCGTCAAAGATAAAGGCTTTATCATTGCCGGTGATGATCCCCTGGAAGCTGTCCACCAGGTTTTCCAAGGTAAAGGGCGCGCGCTTCTCAATTTTTTCCACGATCGTTTTTGTCATGGGGCCGTAAAGCCGCCACAAAGCGTCATCCATCTGGCTCTGGCGCGTCTCAAAGTCCTCATGAAGCTTTGGCTGGCCGCTTTCCAGATCTTCAATGTAAACTGGCGTTTCCCGCAGCTTACCCTTCTGTACAAAAAACCGGGAAACCCGTGCCGCATGCCGCGCAGGGGCCCTGCCCTTTATCAGAAGGCTCAGCGCCGGATCGATGCCAATGCCGCTTATAACACGCAGGCCATTAAAATCAATGAGCCGCCTGATCATAAAATGCTCGCGGATAAACTGCCGGAGAGCCCGCGCATTGTAGGCTTCCATAAAATACCTGGAAGTCAGGAATAGAAGCCTTCCTTTATCTTTCAGAAGCTCATATCCACGTTTAAAAAAGCAATAGGATAAATCCCCCTTGTTCTGATAAACATCGCTGTACAGGGCTTTTAAGCGCTTCATATAATCCGAGTCAATTTCCTTGTGCCCGACGTAGGGCGGGTTGCCGATCACCACATCAAAGGAGCTGTCCTTAAAGTCAGCCGTGGACTTATCCAGACAGTCTCCCACCATGATACCTGCCGGATAGCAGTATTTCGGTCCCTTTAACGCCAATGTGATCCGGGTTACCAGTACAGCCAGAGGATCCTTATCCACACCACATAATGATTTCTGGAGCAGCCGCTTGTGCACAGCCTCCTTTTCAAGATCCTTGGTGTTCTTCAGGATATAGTCATAGGCAGCGCTGAGGAGCGATCCGCTGCCGCAGGCCGGGTCTAGAATCTTTTCTTTCTTCACAACGCTCACACAAAGCGAAACCATATACTCTGCCAGAACATCCGGCGTGTAAAAAATTCCCTGGCTCTTTTTATGGCTGCGGTGCAGGCACTCCTCGTACAGCTCCCCGATGACGCTGGCGTTCTTATTTTCAAAACTGTCGGTATCCTCGATAAAACGCTTCACATCCTCCCAGATCAACCCGCTGAGTGTCAGTTTTCCCTCATCGGTCCAGTGATGGGAGTTTGAGACGCCGCGGCTCCACACCCGCATGATGCCGCCAACGGTAAAGTCTGTTCGCAGCTTTTGAGCGTTTTTTCGGTCTAGGACCACACGACCGTTATCCACCAAAAATTTCAGGGTCAATATTTTAATGAGAAAAAGTAGCAACTCACCCTTGTTCTCAACATAATCGTACCGTTTATAGACTTCATCGATCTTCTGTATTATTTCCTTCATCCCGGGAATCACTCCTTAGTCATACTCAGACCATTATAACAAAAAAAGATGCTGTTGGACAGCATCTTGATAAATTCTCTTTTATTCGTACAAAGGATATTTACTGGTCAGATAAGCTACCTTTTCTTTTGCCAGCTCCAGGTCTTTTTTGATCAGCGCTGCCTCGAAGGCGTCTGCGATAACCGACATATCCTCTTCCTTCATGCCGCGGGTAGTGACAGCCGGGGTCCCCACACGCACGCCGCTTGTCACAGTCGGTTTCTGCTTATCGTAAGGGATAGCGTTTTTATTGGCGGTAATGTTGACACTGCCCAGAATATCATCAGCCTCCTTGCCCGTCAGGCCGACAGCGCTGACGTCTACTAACAGCAAATGGTTATCGGTCCCGCCAGACACGATCCGGAAGCCTTTTTCGGTGAGCGCATCGCACAGTGCCTTGGCATTCTTTATGATCTGCTTCTGGTATTCTGTGAATTCCGGACTGGCGGCTTCTTTGAAGGCCACTGCTTTTCCTGCAATAATGTGCATCAACGGCCCTCCCTGTATACCGGGGAAAACAGCCTTGTCAATTTTTTCCGCAAAGGCCGCCTTGCACAAAATGAGGCCGCCCCTTGGGCCGCGCAGTGTTTTATGGGTTGTGGTGGTGACAAAGTCCGCGTAGGGTACCGGGTTCTGGTGCAGTCCCGCTGCCACCAGCCCTGCGATGTGCGCCATATCCACCATCATCAGCGCATCATTGGCCTTACAGACCTTTGAAATACGTTCAAAGTCAATGGCTCTTGGATAAGAGCTGGCTCCTACTACCACCAGCTTTGGTTTCTTTTCCACGATCAGCCGCTCCAGCTCTTCATAGTCGATGGTTTCCGAATCTGGGCTGACACCGTAGGATATAAAATTAAAATATTTTCCTGAAAGATTTACCTTGCTGCCGTGGGTCAGATGCCCCCCTTGGTCCAAACGCATCCCTAGCACCAGATCTCCAGGCTCCAGCACGGCAAAGTACACAGCCGTATTGGCCTGAGCCCCGGAATGGGGCTGGACATTGGCGTGGTCTGCGCCAAACAGCGCTTTCGCCCGCTCTCTCGCGATCCGTTCTACCTCGTCCACATACACACAGCCGCCATAATAGCGGGCGCCAGGTACGCCCTCGGCATATTTATTGGTCAGATGGCTGCCCATGGCCTCCATCACAGCCTCTGAAACAAAGTTTTCGGAAGCAATGAGCTCAATATGGCTTTGCTGCCTTTTGAGCTCTTTTTCCATAAACTCATAGATCTCCGGGTCTTCTCTTTTCACGTGTTCAAAATTCATTCTTTCTCCTCCACATACGCTCTTTTTCTGTTTATTTTAAATATTGGTTATCATTTTGCCGGTTAGACAGTTTTTCTAACGAGATGGCGATGCTCTTCACATAGGTCATCATTTCTTCCATCTTCGCTTTAAAGTAAAAAACAAACATAATTCCGGCCATCAAAAACAGAATTAAGATGATCGGAACAATGGTCCAAGCCGTACTGGCTAGGCTATTCATAAAGGTATTCATATTTTCTCCTAAGTTTGTCAATTTAGATTGTCCTTAATATAAAGACTATCGTCTGCAAATTAGTTACATACTATTTTAACACGAAAATACATTATTGCAAGCAGATTTTAAATTTTTCCCATTCCTTTTTAGCGCTTAAATAAAAAAACTATAAAATGTTTAGAAATTCTGCGCAGAGGTATATATATGTATAAAATTACTATAAAGGAGTGACAATTATGTTCCACCTCATTTGGGTTTTAATTATCGGCGGCATCATCGGTGCCATCGCCGGAGCTATAACAAGCAGAAGACTGCCAGCCGGCTGGGTCGGCAATATCGTTGCCGGGATCATCGGTTCATATCTCGGCGAATTACTTTTAGGCAACTGGGGACCACACGTTGCCGGTATGGCGGTTTTCCCGTCTATTATCGGAGCGATCATCCTCGTTGTCATTGTATCCCTTATTCTTGGTTTAGGAAGAAAAGAAAGCTGACCACAGCATAAATAAAGGAGGAATTAACCATGGTACGTATATTACGCGTAGCTGCCGCCATCGGCGCAGCTGTTCTCATCTTCAGCCTGCTGAAAAACAAAGGCGCTGAAAAAGCATCCGACGGCGAAAGCCTGAGAGATAAAGCAGAAGAAGCTATTGAAGCGACAGCCTCATCCATTTCCGAATGATTGACCGAGTCCGGCACAGCCGGACTTTTTTTATGCAAAAAACATCCCGGGGTGCAGCCGGGATGTTCGTTTGGGGAAAATGCTAAGCGCTCTTAATTTACTAAAAAAGAGGCGATGTTCTTGGAAACAAGCACATTTTACACCACCTCCACATTAAGATTCAAGCCAGACAGCCTAAAAATTTTGTTAAAATTCTGCAAAGCTCTGATTCTTTGCTTTCACCTGGCTTTTAAACTTTTCAATGACCTCGCCGACCGTCAGGCCATCCACCACCTCGCCGGTCTCGTTGATAATGCCCTGTATCCGTTCGTCACTGTAGATTACATCCATATAGTGGCCCTGGTATTCTTTTGCTAGCTTCATTTCGGGTTCCTCTTTCGTAGATTGATACCATTGTATCTACCCAATCGGCTTATAAAAAAATCATAAAAGGAGATGTATTTTTGCAACACACCTCCCATCTAATTCTATTGGATTTTTTCCTTACCGCCCATATACATCCGCAGCGGTTCTGGAATATTAATGGTGCCGTCCTCGTTAATATTATTTTCAAGGAATGCGATGAGCATACGCGGCGGCGCAACCACCGTATTGTTCAGCGTATGGGCAAAGTATTTTCCCTTTTCCTTGCTGCGGACACGGATACCCAAGCGCCGTGCCTGCGCGTCACCAAGATTAGAGCAACTGCCCACTTCAAAGTATTTCTGCTGTCGCGGCGACCACGCCTCAACGTCAATGCTCTTAACCTTCAGGTCTGCCAGATCTCCCGAACAGCATTCCAGCGTACGTACAGGAATGTCCAGCGAACGGAAGAAATCAACTGTATTGGTATACAGTCTCTCAAACCACATCATGCTGTCTTCAGGCTCGCACACCACGATCATTTCCTGTTTTTCAAACTGGTGGATACGGTAAACGCCGCGCTCTTCAATCCCATGTGAGCCAACTTCCTTTCTAAAGCATGGTGAATAGCTCGTAAGGGTCTGCGGCAGCTGGTTTTCATCTAAAATGGTATCGATGAATTTACCGATCATGGAGTGCTCGCTGGTGCCGATCAAATAGAGATCCTCACCCTCGATTTTATACATCATATTCTCCATTTCAGAGAAGCTCATAACTCCAGTGACCACATCGCTGCGGATCATGAACGGCGGGATGTAGTAGGTAAATCCACGGTCGATCATAAAGTCACGGGCATAGGATAAAATACCCGAGTGCAGTCTTGCAATGTCGCCGCTCAGATAATAAAAGCCATTGCCGCTGGTCTTGCGGGCGCTGTCAAGATCTACACCGTTGAATTTTTCCATAATGTCAATATGGTAGGGCACTTCGTATTCCGGTACCACAGGTTCCCCAAAACGCTCGACCTCTACATTTTCGCTGTCATCACGTCCAATTGGCACAGAGGGATCAATGATATTTGGGATCACCAGCATTCTTTCCCGGATTTCTCCTTCAAGCTTTGCCTCCAAAGCTTCCAGATCCTCCAGCTGCTTATTGATTTCTACAACCTGTGCCTTTGCCTTTTCAGCTTCATCCTTCTGTCCTTTGGACATAAAGCCGCCGATTTGCTTGCTGATGGTGTTACGTTGTGCTCTCAAGGTATCTCCCTCAGTTTTGGAGTCACGGTACTTTCTGTCCATTTCGACAACTTCATCCACCAAAACCAGTTTTTCATCCTGAAACTTTTTTCGGATGTTTTCCTTCACAAGCTCTGGATCGGTACGCAGTAATTTAATATCTAACATATTTCCTCCTTGAATCTATCAGGTGCCTCTTCGCTGCCTAAAGGCAATCGAAAATCCCCTTTGCTCATTATTATTTTACAGATATCACCAATTATAACAAATCTAAACCAAAATAGCCATTCTCTCATGGCCGAAATACTACTAAATCAAAATTTTTTTGTTTCTCCAACAAAAAAACACAAAGCTTTGTACATATAATGCTTTGTGCTTTTTATCCGATTCTTTTATTTCTATTCGCCTTTGACCCGGGTCAGCATCGACTGAAAGGGCAGGCTGGTACAGTCTTCATTATAAAATTGGTACCCATCCTTTCCTGAACGTTTCAGGTGATAGAGGGCTTGGTCTGCTTTGCAGAAAAGGACGCCATAGCAGTCTCCGTCCTCCGGATACCGCGCCACTCCGATACTTCCGGTAATCGGTCGCTCGGCTGTATAACGCCTGAAATTCTCACAGATACCAGTGATTTTCTGTTCCAGACGCTCCTCGGAAGGATAATTTCTAAAAAATATCATGAACTCATCCCCGCCAATCCGACCTACCACATCCCCTGGCAGAGCGCAGCTTTTTAAATTTTCAGCCATCTGCTTCAGTACTTCATCGCCGTACAGGTGTCCGAAGCTGTCATTGATGGTCTTAAAATTGTCGACATCGATAAAGCAGAGGGCCCCGCACCGGGTTTCTGGATTGTTTAACAGCTCCCCAACCCTGTCCTCCATGGCCTTTCGGTTAAAAATCCCTGTCAGAGCATCATTTTCCGCCTCGTTTTTCAGCTTTATATATTCCTCCTTACGGCTTCCCAGCTCAATAATGTTCTTTACCCGTCTTTTTATTACAACAGGATCAAAGGGTTTTGTCAAAATGTCCAGCGCGCCGAGCGCATAGCCCCTGCGCGCTGCTGTTCCAGGCTCCTCTGCGGTTATGAGCACCACGGGTAGCGCCTCTGTCAGGGCTTCGTCCTGCATATGCTTAAGAACCTCAAAGCCATCCATCACCGGCATCATCACATCCAGCAACACTGCTGCCAGCACATCCCGGTTTTCACGCATACAGCACATGGCCTCATATCCATTTTCAGCTTCCAAAATCTCGAAGGTGTCCTGAAACATCATTCCCAAAATTTCCCTGTTTTGTTTTATATCATCAACAATTAATATACTCCGACGCATACTGTCCACCCCCTTACCTGCTCTCCACCCCGGAGAGCCTTTCTAAAAAATACCACCCGGCCGAATCAGTAGCTGACCAGGTGGCGAAAACTCAGGAAACATCATAAAAAAAGCCGTGCAGGGGCACGACACCCATACACAGCCAAAAGTCATCAAAGCGAAAAAATGCTTACACAAATAAGCCTACCAAAAAATATAGGTCTTCTCTTGTTTTTGGAAGAAAAATAGCCTATAATAATCAGTATGCGGTACGGCCCCCACGGGACGTTGTGTATGGTGGTAGTGTCACCCTGCGCAAGCCGGACAGTGCTCCCAACACTTTCCGGATGCCGCATTTGTTTATTTAGTTTTCCTTATGCATTATTATACGTCTTTATTCCTTTTTAAGCAATCATTTTATATTATTTTTCTTCCAATTTCTACGGTTTGCTGCAATAAAAAAGGGCAGTACGTCTCTTTTCAAAACGTCTGCCACAGGCTTTTTTACTTAAAATATGCTCTTATTGCTTCCACTACGCCGTTTTCATCGTTGGATTTTGCCGTATAGCTGCAGATTTCCTTAAGCTGAGGGTGGGCATTTTCCATGGCATAGCTGTATCTTCCGGTTTTCATCATCTCATAATCATTAAGGTAATCTCCAAAGAGCATGGTTTCCTCATAGCTAATCCCATATTTTTCCTGAATCTTGTTGATGGCTGTTCCTTTATTACAGCCAGGGTTAGAAAGATCCACCCAGTGCTCGCCCGAAACAGCGATCTCCATCTGTCCGCCAAATGCCTCCAAAAGAGGAGCATGACTATTTGTTTCTGCATTCACATAGTCATAAACAGCAATTTTACAGATGTCATCCTCCGCTGTCAGAATATCCTCCATTATGTCATAATGGTGGTAGTACATCTCTGCATTTTTCAGGAGCTCCGGCTCATCACTTTCAGCGTAAGCACTCTTCAACCCACAGATTACAGGGCTGGTGCCCGGTATCTGACGTATCGCTTTAACGATTTCCCGAACCCTTTCTTTAGCAATGACACTGGCAAAGATATTCATATCATTCTCAAAAACCACCGAGCCATTCTCAGCGATAAAGATCATCTTGTCTTTTACCGGCTCAAAAATATGCTCCAGATTATAATACTGTCTGCCGCTGGCTGCCACAAAGCGGACGCCCTGTTCTGCGAGCGACTCGATCAGTGGGAAAAGCTCTGGCGAAAGCTCTTTATTGCTGTCTAAAAGCGTACCGTCCATATCTGCCGAAATCAATTTAACCATTTTTAGCAAACCTTTCAAATTCAGTATTTCTTTTTTGTTTTTTATCTTATAATACATAATAATAACACTAAAAAAGCGGTCTGACCAGATGGTATGCTATTGTTTACCATTTCAGCTTTTGTCGATAACCTTTGCGATTAAGGGATGATAAGGATTATGAATAAGAAAAGGACGTCTTTCAATATAATACTGATTGCTATCGTGGTCGTACTCATTTTACTATCTGTTGCCAGCTTCATCCTGTATCAAAACAACATCCGAAATATCTTAAAAAGCTGACATGAAAAATCCACTGACCAGGGTATTATTCTGACTAACAGCCTCATCGACAATTATTTCAGCAAGCTTGACACCATCGCTATTTTCTGCGGCGTTAACACAGGTATCAATAACACTTATGAACATCAGACCGGTGATGACGTCCTCTTTTCTTTGGCTCAGATACTTCTTCATTGCTTCCGGGAAACCGATATTATTGCCCGCTTTGGCGGCGACGAATTTTTCGTTTGGATCAAGGATCTGCCAACTCTGGAGGTCATAAGGCAAAAGGCTGAGATGCGCTGCAATATTACCGTTGCCGGTCCTAACATACCCATTTCACTGAGCATTAGCATCGCCTAGTATCCCGGCGATGGCACCTCTTACGCAGAGATCATGCAACATGCCGATAAAGCTCTTTATTGTGCTAAGCACTCTGGCAAGGGCAACTACAATAGTCCACAATAAAAAAGACGGAAATATCCGTCTTTTTTTAACCCTCATATGTCTCGATCAATCGCTCAATATTCGCGATGGTTTCTTTCTCAAACAAGGGACAGAAAAGCTCTACCTCTGTCCTCAACCTCACCTCATCATAGAAACGGTTCAACTTGTCCTCCATCACATATTCATCTATCATTTCGGGGTTAATATCTTTAAAAAACCCTTCGCCCATTTCTGTGATAAGATCTGCTTCATCCGGCGACATGGACGCCAGTGTTATAAACTCCAGAGGATACTCCTCCAGTCCTAAATAGATTGTAATACGTTTTATTTCTTCCATCCTATTGCCTTTCGTCTATGCTTGCGCATCGTTAAAAAAATCCAAAGCGTTTTTCGCTGTTCTTTCCGTCAGTGCACATAGGAACGCACGCTCCTCATCTGTAAAATCCCTGGTCAGAACCTTCATCCAGTTTTCCTGTATCGCTTTTATTTTCTGATAACAGGCTTCTGCCTTTTCTGTAGGGTACAGACAGCTGGTCCGTTTGTCGCGGCTGTTTGTCTCCTTGGTTATAAAGCCTTTTTGGGTCAGCTGCGCGATGCCCCTGGTAATATTACTGGGGTTTAAATAAATCAGGGACTGCAGCTTATCCTGAGTGACCCCCGGGCCCCTCGCAGATTTTTATCACAAAAAAATGCTGGCTTGAGCTAAGCCCCATCCTGGTCAATTCTCTGTCCAAAGCCATTCCTGTAAAATGGTTTGTCACCGATATCCACTTCATCAGACTTCTTGAAGACTCAAATTTATCCATAACAACCTCTTTAATTTCATGCGTCCGCAAATAATTTGCTGCTTCTGCACTTTATTATAGCCTACTGTTCACTGCTTGTCAAAATCAATCTTAGCTTAAATCCCTTCCTGCCCCTTGACAAAATATGTTGGAGCGTTTAAACTATAATCATAAGTTAAATGAAACTTACTTTTTTAATCCAATCGATAAGGAAGTGACGATATGAATTTATCAACCTTTATTATTGCTGCCATTGTCTTTATTCCAATGGCGCTGATTATCTATAACCAGATAAAAAAAGCCCGAAGCGGGCAGACAGGATGTGGCTGTGGCTGCAGCGGATGCGCTCATGCCAGCCAATGCCATCCGGCTCAAAAAACCGAACTTAAAAAAGACAGGAATTGATTTTCCTGTCTTTTTTATTAAAAGCTTGCAAAAGCCTTTCCAAACTCAACGCAGGCATGGCGGCCGGCATCGTCCGGGAACTCTTTGATCATCAGTCCTTCATCAAACAGGCGTGCTCCAGTATGCCCAATCCGGTCTTCCCAGTCGCGCATCCATTCGCCGTTTCCCCATCCATAGGAGCCAAAAAGCGCTACCTTTTTTCCTTTGAGCCTGGACTCAATTTCCTCAAAAAATGGTTCGAAGGTATTCTTTTCAAGGGCTTCACCATCCATTGACGGGCACCCGAGGGCTACTTTATCATAATCCTCAATCCGTTCAATCGGGAACTGGCTTACATTGTAAAGATCTGCTTTCTGCCCAGTCTCGTCGATTCCATTGGATATTTTTTCGGCCATAATCTCTGTATTTTCACTATTGCTCCAATAAATAACAGCAATATTTTTATTATTTTCATTCTTTCTCATCATTGTTCTCCTTAACGGTTCATAAATCATCGAATATCTTAGTAAAAGGTATACCCCTGTGCTTAAAAATTATTCATATCTCAGACTAATATATCCGTTTTTTTCACTCTCAGCCGGGATAGATTGATTTTATTTTTACCGTACGGTCAAACGCCACCACAAGCTCTGCCGTTCCCTTTTCAAAGGAACACGTCACTGTAATTTTCAAGTCCTTATCCCAGTTATCGTCCTCAAGACCAGCTATCTCTCTGAAATCACCTTTTCCATCAGACAATTTTTCCCAGAGCCTTTCGAGTGCCTGAGCGTCCATTTCTTCCTTTGCTTTGGTCGTATACAAAAAATCATCAGCTGCCTTCTCGTATGCTCCCTCAGCCAGCGCCTGTACCAATGAATGGGTAATTTCTTCTGATTTCACCTTAGTGTCCTCACCATATTTTCCCTTGTTGCAACCGGTAAACAGGAGCGCAACCGATATGGCGGCCAAAAAAAGTGCCAGATATTTTTTCTTTTTCATTAATTCCTCACTTTCCTTAGCGTATTATATCTTCTATTGGGAATAATATCAAGTGAAAGACTTTTGCACAAATTGAAAAAAGCTTTTGCTTTTCGTCTCTATTTATATTAAACTAGAGAGTAACCACAAATTCTCAAATAATAAAGGGGTATCTGATGAAACTTAAGATTAACTCACGGGGAATTGGAAATGTTTTGCTGATTGCCCTTTTGGTTTTGCTGATTATTCATATTTTGGTATTATTTGGAATGGTATCACCTGATATTATCTGGGACACCACCATCACTGATAAAGCGTCCGTCGTTATTTCCGAATGGATTGCTATTTTCTTCATTCTACTTTTTGTCTTTGGCATACTGCTTAAGCTAAATTATCTTCCCATAAAAGGCTTACGGAAAAGCGCTGACAGCATTCTTTGGATCATGAGTCTCTATTATCTGCTGAATATCGTCGGCAACTTCATGTCTGACAATCCCATTGAAAAGCTTTTATATGCCCCTCTAACACTGATAATGATCCTGATGGCGCTTCGCTTGATCTTTGCAAAGGATCTTAATTCAAAGTACAGACGCAGGCCCCAGAAACGGTCTCAAAAAATACGAAGAGCTTCCTGAAACAGGAAGCTCTTTTTTTATTTGCGTGTTACCTTTTTAATTTCATCGGTGATTTCATTCATCAGGAAGTCCGTATATGGGATTTCTTCAAACAGGAAACCATCCTTTTTCATTGGTACCAGATGGGCTGAGCTTTCACATCTGCGGCTTTGGATCTGGTCGCCAATTTCAACATCCATCAGTTCAGGGATCTCTGTCTGAAGGACTCTGCGGATCATACCGGTACAGGTAGAACCCAGTTTTTCACCCAGGATTTTTCCGATTTCTACCACCATACCAATGTTGGTATAAGGCAACGGGCGTCCGACAGCGGGTGTGACACGCTGCAGTCTGCCTTCGGTATTGATAAAGGTTCCTGCAATTTCAGGGAAAGCCAATGCCGGAAGAACAACGTCTGCCTTCTGGGCCGCTAAAGTCAGGTGCGTATCCTGAACCATGATAAAATCATAGCCGGATAAATCCGCATTGGGGTCTTCGCCAAAAATCATAATCCCTTTTGCATTGTCCAGCACTTCAGGTGTTTGAGTAACGCCTAACAGGCTGAGCGCTTTGCTGTTGTTTTTTTGCTCAACTCTGAAAACACCACGTCTTGGTCCATCGCTCTTTCCTAAAAGAACCGCGATATCTGCTGCCAAGGCAGAGGCCTCTTCTGTGATATACTTGCCGCCAAGGATCACTATCGGATGTTTTGCGTTCACCAGTGCATTCCCGATCATTTCAGATTCTTCACTGATCTCAAGCGCTGCCAGAGAATCCTTCAAAGCCTCTAAACCATCAGGCGTGTCTGCTGCCTTACGGTTCTCAAGAACATATTTTGTGATTTCACCCAGGAAATCCAAATCGTCATATTCGGTTGTGAACTCATCTCCGATGCGGTTCATCCCATCTTCCGCAGCATTGATAAAGAAGATAGAAGCACCGCGCTTAGAAGCCTGGCTGAGCTTATAACGCAGAACAGGATTGTTTGTCCGAAGGCATCCCAGAACCAGTATAGCGTCTGCCGAAAGGACTTCATCCATACTGTGGATTTCTCCACTGCATGGCAGCACGTCATTTTCGCCGTGCACGGTATTGCTGAAGGAGAAGGTTTCTGCCCTCAGACTGTCTGCCAGCTTTTTGATCGTGGCAATCTCTTCAGTAGTATATTTGGGTGAAACAGCGACTTTTAAAGCTTCTGTCCCATTTCTTGCAGAAATGGTCTGTGCTTTTTTGGCAATGGCGACAAAAGCGTCGTACCAGTCTGTTTCTTCCAGCTGTCCTTTGGCATTACGGACTAACGGTTTGGTCAGGCGGTCGCCCAGCTGAACCTGGTTTGTTCCAAAACGGCCTCGGCCACACATCACGCCCTCATTATTCGCAGCGTTGATGTCCGTTGGTACTGCTTTCACAATGGTGTCTCCCATGGTTTCAACCACCATCTGACAGCCAGCGCTACAGTATCCACAGGTTGTCAGTGTCTTTTTCGTATCGGTCGGTACATTTTTGAAGCCTCTTGCCCGTTCTCCCAGCGCACCGGTGGGGCATACGGAAATACAGGTTCCACAGGAAATACAGCCGGAATCAGCCAGTTTCCCTCCAAGGGCCGGTACCACAACCGTATCAAAGCCTCGATTCATCAGGCCGAGGGCGGTCACACCAACCACCTCATCACAGGCACGTACACAGCGTCCGCAGAGAATACATTTATTGGGGTTGCGTACAATAAACGGATGATCGTCCTCAAAAATCAGCTCTTCATTTTCACCGTCAAAGCGTTCAGGCACCACTTCATACTGGTTAGCGTAATCTACCAGCTTACATTCGAAGTAATCGTGACAGCCACATTCCAGACAGCGTGAGGCTTCTTCCTTCGCCTGCTCAGGCGTGTAGCCCTTGACAATTTCTTCAAAGGTATTTTTGCGTTCCTCTGGTGTCAGATGTGCCATTGGAGGCCGTTTATATTTCTTTTTGCCTTCCAGGTAATCTGCGTCGATATCATCTCTGGTCACATAGTAAGGCTTACGGTAGCGGATCTCACGTCCCTGCAGATACTCGTTAATGAAGCCGACAGCCTTTTTAGCTTCTCCGATGGCGCGGATGGCAATGGAAGCGCCGTCATTGGCGCAGTCCCCGCCTGCAAAAACGCCTTCAAGGTTCGTCGTAAAGGTTTCTTCGTCTGCAATAATTGTATTGAACTTTGTCAGCTCAAGCCCATCCATACCTTCCGGGTTAATCCCCTGGCCAATGGCCAGAATAACCGTATCCACATCAATCAGTTCCGTTTCCCCTTCAATGGGAACAGGGCGTCGGCGGCCGCTGGCGTCTGGTTCACCCAGCTCCATTTTCTGGAGCAGCATCTGCTTGACATGGCCGTTTTCATCCTTGATAATTTCAATTGGATTGCACAGGTTCTTAAAGATAACGCCCTCTTCCTGCGCTTCCTCGATCTCTTCCTGTTCAGCAGGCATTTCTGCTACTGTACGGCGGTACACGTTGTAGACTTCCTTTGCACCTAAACGCACAGCGCTTCTGCAGGCATCCATGGCAGTATTTCCACCGCCGACAATGACGACCCTGTCACCCAGGTTTGTTGGTTCATTGTTGACAATTTGTCTAAGCAGCTCAATCCCGCCAATGACGCCGTCCGCGTCAACGCCCTCACAGCGCAGTCCGCTGCTGGTCCAGGCGCCAATGGCAACATACATGGCGTCGTGTTGTTTTCTCAGGCTCTCAAAAGGTAGATCCTCGCCAATGCGCACACCCGTCTTAATGGTAACGCCCATATCTTCGATCAGTTTAATTTCCTCGTCCAGAACGGTTTTGGGCAGACGGTATTCAGGAATCCCATAGCGTAGCATCCCACCAGCTTTAGGCATCGCTTCGTAAATAGTGACCGCATGTCCCGCTTTTCTCAGAAAATAAGCTGCGGTCAGGCCGCCGGGGCCGCCGCCGATAACACCGATACTTTTGTGAGTATCCGGCGCAATTTCAGGCATAAACATTCCCTTGTCAATATCCAGATCCGCCACAAAGCGCTTGAGCCACAAAATGGAAACAGGCTCATCCACTAAACCGCGGCGGCAGGCTTTTTCGCAGGGGTGTGGGCAGACGCGTCCGATAGACGCAGGCAAAGGCAGACGGTCCTTGATCAGCTTAATGGCTTCCTCATATTCTCCGTTGGCTATAAGGCCGACGTATCCCTGACAGTCTGTCTGTCCCGGACATTCCAGCTGGCAGGGTGCCACACAATCTCCGATATGCTTTGATAACAGAAGCTCCAGGTTTGTTTTTCTGGATTCCAGCACTCTGTCAGATGTGGTCGTGATGACCATTCCCTCAGCGATGGGGGTTGCGCAGGCCTTCAGCAGTTTTGGATTGCCTTCCACCTCTACCATACAGAGGCCACAGGAGCCATAAACTTCGGTGCGTTCATCATAGCAAAGAGTCGGGATATCAATACCGTTTTCGCGGGCAACGTCTAAAATAGTCTGTTCCGCAAAACCCGTTACTTCTTTTCCGTTAATGTTAATTCTTAATTTCTTCATGTCCCTCTCTCCTTCCTAATCCACAGTTACTGCATCGAACTTACAAACGCTGGCACATTTGCCGCACTTAATACATTTTTCCTGATCGATAACGTGAACCTTCTTAGGCGCGCCCGAAATGGCCTCAACAGGACAGTTCCTGGCGCAACGGGTACAGCCGACACATTTTTCTTCATCAATGCTGTAGGTAATCAAGGCCTTACAGCTGTGAGCTGTACATTTATGTCTGTAAATATGATCTTCATACTCGTTTCTGAAATAACGCAGCGTGGTAAGAACCGGATTTGGCGCTGTCTGGCCAAGGCCACACATAGAACCTTCCTTAACTTTGAGACAGAGCTCTTCGAGAAGCTCGATATCGCCGTCGCGTCCATTGCCTTCTGTGATACGTGTCAGAATTTCAAGCATACGCATGGTTCCGATACGACAGTAGTTGCATTTACCACAGGATTCTTTGCGGGTAAAATCCAGAAAGAAACGTGCCATATCAACCATACAGGTGGTCTCATCCATGACAACCATCCCACCGGAGCCCATAATCGCGCCGGTTTTAGTAATAGAAGGGTAGTCGATAACTGTGTCCACCAGCTCAGCTGGAACACATCCGCCGGATGGCCCGCCCATCTGAACAGCCTTAAAAGCCTTGTCATTTTTAATCCCGCCGCCGATATCATAAATGACATCACGAAGAGTTAAACCCATTGGGATTTCCACCAGACCGCCTTTTTTGATTTTACCGGTTAAGGCAAACACTTTTGTCCCCTTAGAGTTTTCATTTCCGAGCTGTCCATAGGTTTCACCGGAGTTTCTGAAAATCCACGGCACATTTGCGTAGGTTTCAACGTTATTAATATTGGTTGGCTTTGCCCAGTAGCCTTTCTGTGCCGGGAATGGCGGTTTGAGACGAGGCATTCCGCGTTCACCTTCAAGCGATGCGATTAAGGCGGTTTCCTCACCACAGACAAAAGCACCGGCACCTGCTTTAATTCTCAGATCAAAGCTGAAGTCTGAGCCAAAAATGCTTTTGCCCAAATACCCTTTTTCCCGAGCCTGTCCGATGGCATTTTCAAGACGCTTGATGGCCAGCGGATACTCGGCACGGACATAGACAACACCCTGTGCGGCGCCAATGGCCTTAGCGGCAATGATCATTCCTTCAATGAGCGCGTGGGGGTCGCTTTCGAGCACAGACCGGTCCATAAAAGCGCCAGGGTCTCCTTCGTCTGCGTTACAGACTAAATACTTGACATCCCCTTTTGCCTTGTGGGCTTCGTTCCATTTAAACCATGTAGGGAAACCTGCTCCGCCTCGGCCGGCCAGTCCAGCCACCTTAACAGTGTCGATGATTTCTTCTGGTGTCATTTCATTAATCGCTTTTTCAGCTGCTTTATAACCGTCAACAGCCAGATAATCCTCAATGCGTTCCGGATCGATCACGCCGCAGTTCTGGAGCACCACACGCTTTTGTTTAGCGATCATTTCCTTATCCTGCGCTGCCATTTCCAGATCTGTAATATTTTTCTGTCCAAGAATATGTTCATCTACAATGCGTTCGACATCACCGGTGTTTACATTGACATAAGTAATCTTATTGCCAGAAGGATCGACCACATCCACGATGGGCTCCAGATAACAGGTGCCGATACAACCGGTTTTTTCGAGATCAATGCTCAGATTCTTTGCAGCCATCTGATCTTTAAAGGCTTCCTCCACCTTTGCGGCGCCAGCAGCGATACCGCAGCTTCCCTGCCCAATGATCACTTTATAGTTTTTCATCGCCTACGCCTCCTGTTCCTTCAGTTCTGTTAAGATGTTAACCACTTTATCCTTTGTGAGCTGACCATAGGTTTCACCGTCGATCATCATAACCGGCGATAAAGAGCAGCAACCCAGACATGCGACGTTCTCTAAAGTAAAAAGACCGTCCTCAGTGGTCTCCCCTTCTTTGATACCGAGATGCTCGACAACAGCTTCCTCGATCATCGAAGACCCATTAACATGACAGGCCGTTCCCTGGCAGAGCATGATCAAATGCTTACCGACAGGATTCATACGGAACTGGGCATAAAAAGTTGCAACACCGTATATTTTCGCTACTGGAATGTCTGTTTCACGAGAAATATACAGCATTAAATCCGGAGAGAGATAGCCGTAGGTTTCCTGCGCCTTCTGCAGGATGGTAATCAGGCTCCCTGCTACATTGGCATACTCATCCAGAACTGCATCTAATTCTGGAAATTTTGGTTCATCCTGACAGCCGCAGCCGCAGAGATGGTCATGATGGTGTTCGTGATTCATAATTACTCCTTACTTTTTTCTTCCTGACTTAACAGGCTTCCTCAACTTCTTCCACTTGCACAATGTATCCAATTTTTTTAAAGAAATTTTCCCGCTTTAAGGATAAAACGGGAATGTTTTGCGGTAATATTTTCTTATTCTATAATATAAATCCTTATTGATTTTATTATACTACTATTTCTAAAATTTGCAAGTCTTTCTTGCGAATTTTTTCACTTTTATTCTAATAAATTTTTCTTTCGTTCTTCATCTCAATGGTTTCTCCTGTCTGAGTTGCTGCAGCTGCCTTTTTACTGGGAATAAGGGTCAGTATAATCCCACACAAAATAGCCGCAAAGCCACAAATCGTATAAAAGCTCGGGACCTCACCCACAAAGAAAAAGACGAAAACAGGGTTAAGTATTGGCTCCAGCAGCGATAGAATCGACGCTTCAAACGCAGATACCAACCGGACCCCTTTGAGAAAAAACAGGTAAGAAATACCAATTTGAAAGACTCCGAGCAATACAAGGTATAACCAGTTTACCGTGGGGATGCCTGAAAAAGATATCTGGCTGTGCATAAACACAAGCATTACTCCAGCCATGATAAAATTGATAAATCCAATGATAGTGATATCATTCATCGGATACTTTTTCTCCATAAAATACTGTTCGAGCGCGTAAGCAATACCTGCCGACAAGGCCAAAAGGTTTCCTGCCATGGCAGTCGCATTTCCCGAGGCATTCAACGGGTCGCAAAAAATAATAATAATACCGGCCAGAATCGTAACCCTTGGAATAAACTCCCACGCGACCAGCTTCTTTTTACCGCCGATAAGATAAGCCAGATACAGCCACAAAGGCGCTGTACACTGCAATATAATCGCATTGGCGGCAGTTGTCAGCTTAGTGGCAATGACAAAGCTGATGGTTAGATAGGTATAGGAAATAATAAGCCCGATATAATTTTTGCTAAACTTGATTTCTTTCCATTTTATAAACGGCAGAAAAACACACCCTGCAATCAAACTTCTTGCAAAAGCAATGCTAATTGCACTCGCTTCAATGCTTTTAATCAAAAGGCCGCCTGTGCTCATTAGCGTGACGGCCAGTAAAATAAAGCATGCTCCTCTATTTTTTGAATTCATTCCCTGCAGCACCTAAATCATCCGGTGGCCTCTTTGAAGGCCAGTATCGCCGGAGCGCACAAATTCCAAAATTCCATATGGCTCAATCATATTAAAAAACGCATCGACCTTATCCCGGGTACCGGTGATTTCAAGTACCAGGCTTTCGCGTGCCACATCTACAACATTGGCTCTGAATAAATTAGAAATTTCTACAATGTTGGAGCGGGTTTCGTCGTTGGCTTTGACCTTAATAAACACTAGTTCCCTGCGAATTGAATCCTCCGGTTTAAGCTCAATGACCTTGATAACGTCGATAAGTTTGTTTAGCTGTTTTTTTATCTGGGCAAGAATATGCTCATCGCCCGTAACCGTTATGGTAATGCGAGACACCTGAGCATCCTCTGTTGTGCCGACAGTCAGGCTGTCAATATTATAGCCGCGCCTTGCAAAAAGCCCTGCAATACGGCTTAAAACCCCAAAGTTATTTTCAACTAAGAGGGATAAACAATAGTTTTCCATGGCTTCTCTCCTAAATCTTTATAAAGTCTTCATGAACCTGACATTCAATCAGAGTCGGCCCGTTGTGGGCAATGGCGTCATTCAAGGCCGCTTCGGCCTCTGCATTGGTGCTCGCCTGATACCCTTTAATGCCATATGCCTCAGCCAACTTCATAAAATCAATGCTGAAATTAATGTCTGTCCCACTGTAATGATTTTTTCCGTAATTATCATGCTGAAGCTGACGCACCATTCCAAGCTTGTGGTTATTGATCATAATAATGTTGATATTCAGGTTATGTTCTGCGATAACCCCCAGCTCGCCCATGGACATCTGAAAGCTGCCATCGCCGCAAATTGCAAAGATCTGTTTCGGGTTTTCCCGTGTCGCAAAGGCAACGCCACCGGCCGCTGGAATGCTGTATCCCATAGTCCCCAAGCCGCCTGAAGTAAAATAATGCCGGTCCTTGCAAACCTTAAAATACAGCGCAGACCAAATTTGATTCAGCCCGACATCTGCAACGACGGTCGCATTATCCGAAGCAATCTCCCCTAACTTTTCAAACAGAAGCTTGGGATTCACCAGGCCCAGTTCCAGATGTGTATCATACAAAAGCGGATGATTTTCCTTGATAATCTCAATGGTTTTCAACCAGTCCCTGGTATCCTTTTTCAAATCCTTCTGGATCAGATCCAGTAAAACCGTACGTGCATCGCCTACAATGGGTACATTGGTATCATCAATGTTTTTCCCGATTTCTGCAGGGTCAATATCAATGTGGATGAGCTCCATATCATTGATCATATCCATCAGGTTATTGGTTCCCCTGTCAGACATCCGGGCGCCTACGCAGATACAGAGATCTGCTGCCTCTAAAATTTTATTCGAATACTCAAAGCCATGGCTGCCGGCAATCCCGCAGTACAACGGATTGTCTTCCGGAAAGCACCCAATCCCCATCAGTGTAGTGATAACAGGAATCCCATTTTGTTCTGCAAAGGTAAGGAGTTCTTTTTCGGCATAGCTTAAAACCACGCCACCGCCGGCATAAATGATCGGACGCTTAGCTGCTTTCATCTTTCTGATCGCTCTCCGTATCTGACCCGTATGTCCCTCGTAGGTTGGCTTATATCCCCGTATTTCTACCTTCTCACAATATTTGATACTTTTGAGATTCGTATTCTGCACATCTCTTGGAATATCAATCAAAACAGGACCTGGCCGGCCTGTGGAGGCAATGTGAAATGCTTCTCTTATAATCCGCGGAATATCTGCCGCGTCCTGAACCAGATAAGAATGTTTTGTAAATGGTTCAGTGGCACCGGTAATATCCGCTTCCTGAAAAGCATCCGTTCCAATAAGATCTCTGTTAACCTGTCCTGTAATGGCAACAAGCGGAATAGAGTCTAAATAAGCGGTAGCGATTCCAGTGACCATATTGGTTGCCCCCGGACCAGAGGTTGCCAGGCAGACACCTACCTTGCCAGACTCTCTTGAATAACCGCTGGCGTAATGGGGTCCTGCCTGTTCATTCCGGACCAGCACATGCTGGATGGGTGATTCACGAAATGCTTCGTATAAGGGCAGCAGCGCACCGCCCGGATAACCGAAGACAACCTCCACATTCTCTTTCTCCAAACACTTTAAAATTAATTTTGCCGCTAACAGTGGAATCACTCCCTTTACTTTAGTATAATTTAGTAATTCAGTCTATGATATTATTTTTAAAATAAACTGTCAAGACTATTTTAAAAGATAAAAATTTAACGATATATCAACAATTTACCTAAGAGCGGCGTTTTAACGGTAATCGCCTTCTTAGGACACATTTCCTGACAACAGTAGCACCGAATGCATTTATGATAATTGTAATGCGGCACACGGCCCTTGTGTGTTTCCTTCCAGGTCAGCGCTTTATCCTCCAGAGGACAGGACGCGACACAGATACCACAGCGCACACAGCGCTCCTCAATGATAACGGGTTTTCTGGTAATCAACCCTCTGATTTTAGACAACTGGCCAATGGTGCTGTTCACCTCGGACCGGACTGGAATCCGCTCAACATTAAAGTTCCGGTTGACGTGGTCCTCCAGCTTTTCGCCGAGGATCTCAATTCTACCAGCGTCACCTGTGCCAAGTCCCATCTCTTCACCAGAAACAATTGTTGGCACATAAGACGGCTCCAGGTCCACCAAACGGGCAAAGGTAGCATCCAGAGCGACAGGATCATCTGAAACCAGCAGCAAATTCATGGCAACGGGTGTGCCTGACGCCGGGCCATTCCCCTCCATGGCGATAATCCCATCCATGACAAAAAGACGGGGCTTTATGCAGAGGTTCAAATCGACCAGCATTTTTCCAAATTGCAGGCTGTCAGGATAACGCGCGTGGCACGCTCCCTTATTAAATCCATAAACACAACCAAGCTGGTTTTTTACCGCACCGGTAATCCGTGTGAGACCGTGAGTTTTCATCTTACAGATGCTGATAATGGCATCGCTTTCCAAGACACCCTCAGCCAGTTCAAATTTCTTGGTCGTCACCCCTTCAGGATAAGCGACTGATTCTCCCTTTGAAAACTCCAAAAGTGAGATGTCATGCCGGTCGGCCACTTCCTTGATTCCTGCTTCCTCTGCAACCTTTTCAGGATTTCCGATTCCCGGAGAATCGCCATAGCAGAGATGCTTACACGCCGCCTCTTCCAGAATGCGAACCACTGCTTCAAACACTGCCGGATGAGTCGTTACGGCACTTTCCTTTTTCTTACCGCGAAGCAGATTAGGCTTCAGTAAAATCTTTTCCTCGGGGCGGACAAAACGCTCGATCCCCCCCAGTGCTGATACGCCCTTCTTTAGAGCTTTATAAACAGCTTCTGTGTCATAGGAATCACATTGAATTAAAGCTACCTGAGACATTCCTTACCTCTTTATTTGCCAGTCAGCTCGATGCCGTTGGCCGTCTGTTTTATTTTCTTTTCTTTCATCAGCTTGCCCAATGCGCGTTTAAAGGAGCTTTTGCTCATCTTAAACTCCTTGCTGATGATTGAAGGATTCGTTTTGTCATTATACGGCAGCATGCCGCCGTTTTTCTTCAACTTATCCAGAATTAAAAACGCATCCTTCGGTATTTCTTTATAAGCTTTTTTATTGGGGCTTAAAACCAGCTTGCCATCCTTACGAATCTCTGTGACTCTGGCCTTGATTTTATCGCCACAGTGAAAATCGGAGGTCATTTCTTTTTTCAGGATCATGCCGTGATAGGCGTTGTCTACAGCGACAAATGCTCCAAGCTCTGGATTGATCTGATAAATATACCCTTCAACCCAATCGCCGTCCTTATAGGGTGACTGAGCCTTTAGCAGCGGATAAACCTTCATGGTCGCACACAGACGGTTGCTCTTGTCAATATAAAGATTCACAAGGTATTCGCGCCCCTTCTGCACTCTTGTAATCTGCTCATGGTAAGGCAGCAAGAGATCTTTCTCCAGGCCCCAGTCCAAAAAGGCGCCGACCTTAGTGATGTCCACCACCCTTAAAGGCGCAAACTCGCCCAGCATAATTTTGGGCTTTCTTGTCGTCGCGATGAGACGATCCTGGGAATCCCGGTAAACAAACGCCTCAATTTCATCACCAACCTTACAGTTTTCAGGCGCTTCCTTTTGCGGCAGCAGAACACTGTCCTTCTTTTTATCACTACTATCGCCTGCTGTTAAATATAAACCTACTGATGTCTGACGGTCAACCGTCAAATGCTGCATTTTTCCTATTTCGATCACTTTACTTTCCACTTATTCCTTTTTTAAAATTTTGTATACAGATTTATCTTATTGCAAAAAATAGGACTTAAAAAGTCCTATTCAGCCATTACTTAATTTCTTTAATTTCTTTTCGGTTCGCTTCGATTTTATCGTTCAGCTCTTTCAGCTGTACCTGGAGGTTGTAGAGTATTTTATCCGAATAATGCTGTGTCCCAATACGCAACTCTTTAGCGCTTGCCTGAGCATTTTTTATGATCGTTTCTGCCTGAGCCGTGGCGGTTCTGGTAATTTCGTTGGTATCAATCATTTCCTTCAACTTTTTCTCAGCTTCATTTTTGATCCGCTCTGCATCTCCTTCTGCTTCGACCATTATTTTTTTCTTCTGCTCTACTATTTCCCGGGCCTGTACCAGCTCTGCCGGCAGTTCCTCCCGTATTTCATCGATGATTTCCATTATTTCTTCGGGACTGACCAAAGCCTTTGACGAAAATGGCAGGGTATTTCCCTTTTCCACAAGTTCTTCCAATTCAGTTAGCAGTTCTAAAACCTTCATTCTCTAGCATCCTTCCCATATTTTATCCGTATCGCTTTTTCAACATGTGGAGGTATGAAATCTGACACATCCCCATCGAATTCCATAAGCTCCCGCACGACGCTTGAGCTCAAGTAGGAATATTGATTGTTTGTCACCATAAAAAAAGTTTCAACATCACTGTCCAGTTTTTTATTTGTCAGGGCCATCTGCAGCTCAAATTCAAAGTCCTGTACTGTCCGAAGGCCCTTCAGGATTACCTGGGCTCCTTTTGATTTTGCATAGTCCACCAGCAGAGAGGACGAAACATCAACCTCTACGTTTTCCAAATGGGCCACACTCTCTCGGATCATCGCACACCTTTCCTCACTGGAAAACAGGTAATTCTTTTTATAATTTACCATTACGCACACAATGACCTTATCAAAATGCTTTGAGGCTCTTTCTATAATGTCCAGATGACCAAAGGTAACCGGGTCAAAGCTTCCGGGATACACAGCACTTCTCATTGACCAAAATTCTCCCAACTATAAAAACTGACTAATGTCGTTCCATACTTTTTTTCTTTATATTTTGCAAATGATTTAATCGTTATTGGCATTATAACAGATTTTTCGTGTTCCATCATTATAATTCCATCAGAATTCAAGATTTTTTTCTCACAGATTTTTTCCACGATCGAAATCATGCTAATTCCATCCTTATACGGTGGATCCATGTACATCATATCACATTTTACTGAATTTTTGCATAAAAAACCAATTCCTTCTTCTGCTGAACATTTTTTTACAATTGCTCTGCTTTCGAAACCAGTCAATTTTAAATTTTTCTTAATAATACCAATGCTGTCTCTGGAAATATCAAAAAAATAGGCCTGCGGAACCCCGCGGCTGAGAGCTTCTATCCCCATGGCGCCGCTCCCGCCAAAAAGATCAACAAAAACCTGGGCTTCCCTCAGTTCTACCTGAATACTGTTAAAGACAGCCCCCTTAACCTTATCTGTCGTCGGTCTTATAAAGTCGCCGCAGATGGATACAAGGTTTGTTCCTCTTTTTTCTCCTGCTATTACACGCATTTCATTCTCCCTCTAATTCATAGAAATTTCCGATAAATTTTTGTAGAATGTTTCAATAATCCGAGCCCTGTAGGCCATTGTCTCTTTATCGCTGGAATTGTAAATTTCTGTTGCCACTCTTTTGGTTTCACTTATAAGATCAAAATCCTCATAAGGATTTAACGCTTTGAATTCGGGGAATCCGTGCTGCTTCAATCCAAAATAATCGCCCGGCCCGCGCAGACGGTAATCTTCATCTGCGATCTTCTTGCCACTGTGGTTGTTGACAATCACGCGCATCCGCTCAATGGTCTGTTCGTTTCTGGAATTAGAGACTAAAAAGCAATAGGATTGATGCATTCCCCGCCCCACACGCCCCCGGAGCTGATGGAGCTGGGACAGACCAAAACGGTCTGCGCTGAGAATCGTGATCACTGAAACATTGGGCACGTCGATCCCAACTTCAATAATACTGGTAGCGACCAGAAGGTCAATTTCACAGCTGTTAAAGGCATCAATGATCTGCTTTTTGTCTTCAGCAGGCATACGACTGTAAAGACAGGCTATGCGGTAACGGCTTCCGTAAAACTGTTTTACCTCTGAAAATACGCTTTGAATGTCCTTAACCTCACTCATTTCCTCTGACTCTTCAATGAACGGGCAAATGACAAAAGCCTGCCGTCCCTTGTTCATTTCATCTGCCATAAAATTCAAAATCTTCGGATAAGATTTCTCATTATAAAAATAGGTCTTAATTTTTTTTCGTCCTTTTGGCAGTTCGTCAATGTAGGAAACATCCAAATCGCCATAAAGAATTAACGCCAGTGTTCTGGGAATTGGGGTAGCGCTCATGACCAGTGTGTGTGGTGTTTCTCCCTTTAGACTGAGCCTCCCGCGCTGCTTAACCCCAAAACGGTGCTGCTCATCGGTGATGACCAAGCCCAGATTATAATAGGCCACGCTGTCCTGTATAAGTGCATGCGTACCGATGATCACTTGCGCCTCACCGCTGGCAATGGTCGCCAGCACCGCGTTTCGTTCTTTTGCTTTCTGTGAGCCCGTCAGAAGCTCAACACGAATGCCGTAGGGTTCAAGATACTGTTTAAAATTCGCGGCGTGCTGGTTAGCCAGTATCTCTGTCGGCGCCATATATGCGGTCTGGTAACCATTGAGTGCCATGAGATAAGCGCATGCAACCGCAATGATCGTTTTTCCAGAGCCTACATCCCCCTGAACCAGTCGGTTCATAACGATTCCCTTTTTCATATCGTCCGCAATATCATCAAGTACCTTCAGCTGGCTGGCTGTCAGTTCAAAGGGCAGGCCTTTTGTGAAACGCCTGAGCACCTCAAAATTGTCAAGACAAATCTTTGACACACCGTTTAAGGCCCGGCTGTTCATAATGCCAATGTTGATCTTCAGCGCTTCCTCAAACTTTATCCGTCCCTTTCCTTCAGCCACATCCTCGGGTGTATCCGGAAAATGTATTTTTTTAAGGGCCTGCTCTTTTGATAGCAAGTGATACTTTTTCTGGTAACGCTTTGGCAAATCGTCTTTTATGAGCATCTGCTGCTTAAAAACAGCAGCCATATATTTTTTTAGCGATTCCCCTGGAACGCCCTCAATCTTGGGATAAACAGGGGTAAGAATAAAGAAATCCTCTAGCTTGCTCTCGTGAGCAAACTGGGGATTATACATTTGACGCCGATTATTCTTTATGACAACCTTTCCGAAAAAATAATAGGTTTCATTTTCGGAAAAAATATCTCTGAGATAGGGCTGGTTAAACCAGACGATCTCGCCTTTTACCGGTTCGCCATTTTCAAGCGTTTCAACAACCGGCAGCACAAAAAGAGACATATTTTTCCGGATACGCCGCAGTGTTCCTCTTTTCGCCGCAACAGCCTTTATGGTTACAGACTCCTCAGTTTCTGTTTGAAACGAGCCCATTATTTTTCGATTCAGATACTTTCGGGGATAAAAATCAAGCAGCTCTTCAATTGTTGTAATACCGTGTTCTCCAAAAGCTTCAGCCCTTTTGGGACCGATACCCGATATGTTTCTAATTGAATCCGATGCTTTCATCTTATCCCCTCTAAATTTACTCTACCGACACAATGTAATAATACAGCGGCTGTCCGCCTTCGTTAATTTCTACATCGCAGTCTTCAAATTTTTCTTCCAGATCTTCAACCAGCGCTTCCGCATCGTCCTCAGCCACATCTGAGCCGTAATAAACAGAAACCAGCTCGCTGTCCTCGTCAACCATTTTATCCAGAAGTTCTTTGGTCACCGCAGCTACTTCATCGCCCTTCACGACGATTTCGCCGCCGAAAATACCGATAATATCATTTTTGGCAATCTTCAGGCCATTAATCTTTGTATCCCGAACCGCAAAGGTAACCTCTCCGGTTTTAACCGTCGGAATGACTTCCAGCATGTTTTTTTCATTTTCTTCCCAGTCAACCTCGGGCTGGAAAGTCAACATTGCTGTGACACACTGTGGAATTGTCTTGGTTGGAATAACATGCACATGCTTTTCTGAAATGGCCTGTGCCTGATTGGCAGCCATGATAATATTGCTGTTATTCGGGAAAAGGAAAATTTCTTCCGCATTGGTCTTTTCTATTTCATCCAGAAAATCCTGGGTGCTTGGATTCATGGTCTGTCCACCGGAAATCACACGGGTAATCCCCAGATCCTTAAACAAATTGGTAAGGCCCGCTCCCGGGGATACGGCTACAAAACCATAAGGCTTAGCTGGCTCACTGTCTTCGGCTTCCCCTTCAGGTGCGCCGAGCATTTCACGCATATTATCAACCTTCATACGGATCAGAGCGCCATAGGTCAGACCTTTTTCAAAAGCCTTGCCTGGGTGGTCAGTGTGCACATGCACTTTGATGATGTCGTCATCTTTAATGACGAGCACACAGTCCCCGATCGTATTTAAATATTCACGCAGCTCATTATCGTCCGCTTCGGCAGCGTCCTTAACGATGAATTCCGTACAATAGCCAAAGGTAATGTCCTCAGGCCGCATATTTGAATCGTCGACAAAACGCTCGCGGTCGCTGATATTCAGATGCACCTCCTGGCTCAGCTCCTGATTGGTCATTCCTTTATAGGCGCCTTCCATAATAAAAATCAAGCCTTGTCCACCGGCGTCTACCACACCAGCTTCCTTTAATACCGGCAGCAATTCTGGTGTTTTCGCCAACGATTTTTTGCCATAGGAAATGATGTTTTCAAGATAATCGTCCAGATTATCGTAACGGTCGTAATTGTCCATGGCAAATTCGGCCATTTCACGCGCAACTGTCAGAATTGTACCTTCAGTAGGCTTCATGACAGCTTTATAAGCAGCGTCTGCGGCGGCGCGAATCGCCATTCCAAGGCCCTTGATATCCAATTCTTCTTTATCTTTACAACCTTCGGCTAAGCCGCGGAGCAACTGAGACAGGATAACGCCTGAGTTGCCGCGCGCACCGATCAAAGCACCGCTGGATGCGGTCTTTGCCACACTATAAAGGCTGACGCCCGTCATTTTTTCCAGCTCGCTTACCGAATGTGAGAAAGTTAAAGACATATTGGTTCCTGTATCGCCATCCGGTACTGGGAACACATTAAGCTCATCTACTGTTTTTTTATAGATTTCGAGATTTTTCGCACCATACTCGAACATTTTTTTTAGCAAATTTCCATCAATAATTTGGGTCTTCATGCCTTCCTCCACCTACACTCTTACGCTTACGACATTAACACTGATGCGTTTTACCTTCAGTGAAGTTTGTTTTTCAACGCTATATTTTACAGCTGAAATAATATTTTCAGCCACCACAGAAATCTTTATTGCCTGCTCTACGATCACGTACAGATCGATAATCAGCTTTCCGTCGTCATCGATCTTGACGCCGACGCCCTTACTGGCCTGCTCTCCCGACATTATTTCAATCAAACCGTCCTTACCGCGCTGATGTGCCATACCGACTAAGCCGTAGCATCCCATAGCAGCGTTTCCGGCAATATCCGCAATCGCTTTACGCGAGATATCAATATATCCTAATTCATTTTCTATTTTCATTGGTAAATACTCCTTTATCTTCTTTACTCAACTATATCATATCTATTTTACATAAATATTTCAAGAAAGTCAAAATTCTTATTGCATTATTTTTAAATTTTGTGATATAATAACCTCTGTTTTAGTAGAAGAATAGCGCAAGGGAGGTTGGACAAATGGCTAAAGAATGTTTTGTATGTAAAAAAAGCGTTGTGTCTGGCAACAATGTCACTCACTCTAATAAACATAATAAAAGAGTATGGAAACCTAATTTACAAAAAGTTAAAATTGTACTTGATGGTACTCCACAAAGAGTTAATGTTTGCACCAGATGTTTACGTTCCGGTAAAGTTGAAAGAGCATAGTTCTCGTTTTAACTTATAAAAACGTGCAGGTATAATACTTGCACGTTTTTATTTTACTCATTTATAATATCAACCATCAAAATTCCCTGCTCTACCGATATTTCAGGACATTTTTCCACTGTTACATTACTGATGCCATACCCTGGAGCAAAATGCGCCATCACACCATTTTTTACCGGATACTCAAATCCTTTAAGGTTAATTCCGCTGGCCTGATCAGTAAATGCCAGAACTGAGACGGTCGTTCCCACCGGCACATCCAGGACAGCACTGTCTTTTACCAGAAAAATCCGATTGCTTTCATTGACAATCTCACCCTGAATTCCTTCTTTTAAAAGACGGTTCAGTAAATAAAGATTTCCAAAGCTGTGATCAAACCGGCTTCCCAGAGCGCCGAGGATTACCACAGTATCAAAGCCTTTTTTTACGCAGTACTCAATAGCCAGCTCAGTATCCGTTTCGTCTTTATGTGTAGAATGGGGTTCTATAACCACACCCCTTTCTGAATAATCTGCAAGCAGCTCTGCATGGATCGAATCCATATCGCCAACTAGCAGTTGTGGCGTTATGCCCAGGGAATGAGCGGCGTTTGCGCCGCCGTCGGCACAAATCACCTGGAAATTCTCCTGGTTCTCCAGATAATTTTTATAAAAAGCTAAATTTTCATACTGCCCGTTTGTAAAAACAACTGCTTTCATTCTAATAGTCACTTCTCTTATTTTTTATTTCATCCAAAAGATAACTGTAATGCTCATAACGCACTGGGCTGATTTCACCCTTTCCAAGCTGCTCTTTCACTGCGCACCCAGGCTCACTCTGATGCAAGCAGCTCGCAAATCGGCAGGAGCCCTCCTCAAACTCCGGAAAATAAAACCGAAGATCCTCCTTCTCAATTTCGCCATCGAGCTTGAGGGATGAAAATCCCGGAGTATCCAGCAAATATCCGCCGGCCTTTAAATCCAGCAGTTCAACATGACGTGTCGTATGCTTGCCGCGGTTAAGCTTCTGGCTGAGTTCTCCTGTTTCCATGACACCTGCCTCACACAACCTGTTGGCCAACGTTGATTTACCTACTCCTGACGGACCAGCGAGAAAGGCCGTTTTTCCCTCTATTTGGCTTTCAATCGCCCGCAGGGCATCGTTGTCTTCCTGATCAAAAGCAAAGCATTTATAAGGCGTTTTCGCGTAAATATCCATAATCCTCTGCAGCTCATCTGCCTCCACAAGGTCTGTTTTTGTAATACAGATGACTGGTTCAACCTCTTTCATTTCTGAGGCAATCAGCAGTTTATCTAAAAGCAAAAGGTTTGGGCTTGGATTTTCTCCGGCAAACACAATTAACGCCACGTCTACATTGGATACAGGCGGGCGTACAAATTCGTTTTTTCTTGGTTTTATTTCATCAATTGCCAGTTCGTCCCTGTCATTTTCGACCACCTCTACAAAATCACCGACCATGGGCTTGATTTTCTGGTGTCTGAAAATGCCGCGGGCTTTACATTCTAATAAAGAAGTGGAACCGTTGGGTCTTACATAGTAAAACCCTCCGATTCCTTTGATAATTCTTCCTGAGATTCTATTTTGTTTCATGCGGCATCACTTACTGTTCTCCAGGCTCTGTTGAAGGATCTGGTTTTGGCGTTGGTGTCGGAGTTGGACTCGGCGTCGGAGTTGGGCTCGGCGTCGGCTTACCGCTGCTGACCACAAAATTGATTGACGTGCCCCGCTCAGTTTGAGTTCCCTCTGTCGGTGACTGGCTGATGACGAGACCAGCGCTCACAGTGTCGCTTTCACTGGTCGTTACCCTGCCTACGCTCAGTCCGCTGTCCTCAATCTGCGCCTCTGCGGCGGACTCACTCATCCCCACGATTCCAGGAACCGTCACGAGATCCTGTCCCTTGCTGACATAAAGGGTAATGCTGGTGCCTTCGGCAACACTGACTCCTTCGCCAGGATCAACCGAATAGACAATGCCTGTGGCAACATCGCTGTTGTACTCACGCTTAACATTCTTAACCAGCTTCAGTTTGTCGATGGCCGCGGTGGCTTCTGCCTCACTCAGCCCGATGACCTTTGGCACCGTAACATTTTGAGTTCCCTTGCTCACTGTTACCTTGACAGTCTGTCCTTTTTTCATTTCTCTTCCCTCTTCAGGATTTTGAGAAACGATTTTGCCAGATTCAACATCTGAGCTGTATACCTGGTTTTCAACCTCCAGCTTTAATCCTGCCTTTTCCAGCTCCTGCGTTGCCTGTTCCTGGGTCATGTTCTTAACGTTTGGAACCATAACCGCCTTTGTCGTCAATGTATTCACCAAGATAACGATCAGGATAATCGCCAAAATACCGCCAGCAATGGAAAAAGCTATAATTTTTTTCTTTTTCTTCCGCTGGGCCTGGACCAGATCGTCTTCTTCTTCCTCATCATCTTCATGATAACCGCTTTCGATCGGACCTGTAACCGGCTCAATTTTAAAAAGCCCTTCATCGCCGATAATCTGTGTTTCATCGCTGACTGCAGCACCGTTATCACCTACTGCCGCATTCGCGTCCACCATAATTTTCTCAAGGTCATCGATCAGCTCATCCATATTCTGATAGCGGTCTTCAGGCTTTTTATGAGTCAGCTTAACCACAATATCATTGACACTGGCCGGTATATCCGGCATGATTTCCTTCGGAGGCACCAGCTCCTCCTGAATATGCTTAATAGCAATGGTAACGGTATTTTCCTCATCAAAAGGAAGCTGTCCGGTCAGTAGCTCATAATACATGATGCCGAGGGAATAAAGATCGGAACGCTCATCCACAAAGCCGCCTCTCGCCTGTTCGGGTGAAATATAATGAACAGAGCCCATGGTCTGGTTGGTCATGGTTACCGTAGAGCTGGTGATGGCTCTTGCAATACCAAAATCCGCAACCTTTGGCACCAAATCGCGAGTTAAAAGAATGTTGTGGGGTTTTATATCCCTGTGAATAATTTTATGCTCATGAGCACATTTAAGCGCTGCCGCCACATCAATGATAAAACGGGTAGCTTCTTTATAATCGAGATGTCCTTTTTTATTCAAGTACTGCTTCAGGGTAATGCCATCCACATACTCCATAATGATATAATAGATATCACCTTCCACACCCACATCGTAAACTGAGACAATATTTGGATGGGAAAGACCCGCAGCCGCCTGAGACTCGCGGTCAAATTTCTTGATGAATTGTTCGTTTTCTGTGTACTCTTCACGCAAAACCTTAACCGCTACATAACGGTTAAGCTTACGGTCCTTTGCTTTGTAAACATAGGCCATGCCTCCGCGCCCGATCAATTCAATTATCTCGTAGCGATTGTTCAAGACCTTACTAATCATTGGCAGTTACCTCTTCCTTTGGGTTAAACAGTACAACGGTAATGTTATCATTGCCACCGTTGTGGTTTGCTAAGTTAATCAATTCCTTGGTCGCGTCTTCCAGAGAATGCGTTAAGACAATTTCCCGAATAGCCCCTTCGTCAACCATATTGTAAAGACCGTCGGAGCAAATCAAAATGACATCCTCCGTGGTTACCTGATAATCATACAGATCCGGCTGAACAATATCGTCTGTTCCGAGCGCGCGGGTAATGACGTTTTTCTGAGGATGGACACTAGCTTCCACCGAAGTGATTTTCCCCTCATCCACCAGCACCTGAACCAATGAGTGGTCCTTTGTTAACTGCTCCATTCCTTCTTTGTTAATGCGGTAAGCCCGGCTGTCGCCCACATGAATAACGCCTAAACGGCTACCATCCAATATGCACATGGTGAGAGTCGTCGCCATACCAAGACACTCTTCACAATTTCGGCTCACATCAATAATCTCGTGATTGATCGCATTGACAAAATGGTACATTTCGTCATAGTCAAAATAATTTTCGACATCTGACAGCTTTTCTTTTATATAATCAACAGCCATCTGACTGGCGATTTCACCGGAACGGTGACCGCCAAGACCATCGGCTACTGCGAAGACATAGTATTTTCTTCCACTGTTTTCAATGGTAGCTGCCAGACAAGCGTCCTGATTCACTTTTCGTTTGGCACCTATGTTTGAAGAATACGCGCACTTCATCTCATCACCTCTTCATCCCGTCTGCTTTCTGGCGCAGCTGTCCACAGGCCGCGTCGATATTATCGCCTATTTTCCTTCTAATTGTACAAGTAATACCGCGTTTTTTCAACTCATTGCTAAAAAAATTTACATTTTGGCTTCCCCTGTACACACTTTCCGTAACCGGATTCAGGCCGATTAAGTTGATGTGACAAGGCATTTTTCCCAGTATTTCAGCAAGCTCAGCTACATCTTCGGGCCGGTCATTAAATCCTTCGATCAATGCGTATTCAAATGTGATTCTTCTCTTTGTTTTTGTAAAATAATTGTTACAAACCTTAAGAAGTTCTTCAATCCGGTATTTTTTTGCCACAGGCATCAATGTTTCCCGGCGTTCCTGGAAAGGCGAATGCAGTGAAATGGCAAGGTTGATTTGAAGGTCCAGTTCTGCCAGCGCTTCAATCTTTGGGACAAGGCCACAGGTAGACAAGGTGATTTTGCGCTGTCCGATTCCCCAGCCCTCGTTTGCGATGTTTATAAATTTCAGTATATTCTCGTAATTATCCAGCGGCTCGCCAATCCCCATGATCACAACATTGGAAACTCGGATTCCTGCTTCCTGCTCTGTCAGATAAATTTGATCCAGAATCTCGCCTGCCTCAAGGTCTCGGATTTTCCCGCCTCTTGTGGAAGCGCAGAACGCGCAGCCCATCCTGCAGCCGACCTGACTGGAAACGCACAGGGAATACCCGTGATGATAGGACATCAGCACTGTCTCAATGCTGTTGCCGTCCGGCAGACGGATCAGATATTTTCGGGTTTCATCCACAGGGTCTTTCTGTATTTTTTCAATGCTTCCATGTTCGATAGCATACCGGGTTTTCAGCTTTTCCCGAAGGCCTTTCGAAAGATTCGTGCAATCGTCAAGATGCGCCGCCTTCTTTTCATACAGCCATTGATAGAGCTGTTTCCCTCTAAAGGACGGCTCTCCGGCTTCTTCCATCAGCTTTTTACACTCATTTAATGTTTTTCCAAATATATTTTCCATCAGAAAATGGATTACCTTTCTATCCAATTAAAAATCCGGCATAAAGCCGGATTCTAATTGAGTCAATACACTTTTACTTATTATAACACAAATTCTAACAAAATTAACAATCTTTTTTCAATTTTGCCATAAAAAAGCAGTCACAGCCATCATCAAGGGGGCTGGTATGAAGACCGATCCCCTCTTCTGAGACGGCTTCTATGCTCATAAAGGGGTACTCCTTCAGCACCCGCTCAATCTGCTTTTCATTTTCATCGCTGTTGACCGTACAGGTACAGTAGACCAGTGTCCCACCTGGCTTCAGGTATTGTACCGCATGATCCAGAAGCTGTCTCTGAATCCGGATCAGCTCTTTCCGGACTTTTTTCGTGATGGTATAACGTATCTCAGGCTTTCTGCGGATGATGCCAAGGCCTGAGCAAGGCGCGTCCAGCAATATCTTGTCAAAAACTTCCTGATCCTCTTGTCTGAAAATACAACCGTCTGTTTTCTGTGTTTCAATATTACGAATGCCCAGGCGGCCAGCGGTTTCCTCGATCAGCCTTAGACGGCTGTCAAAAATATCGCGGGCGACAACAGCGCCTTCATTTTCCATTAACTGGCTCAAATGGGTCGTTTTTCCCCCCGGCGCAGCACACATATCCAATACACGGTCCTTCTTTTCAGGCCCCAAAAGCCGCGCGGCCTTCATAGCCCCCTGATCCTGAACCACAAAATAGCCAGCTGTAAACAGCGGG
Source organism: Eubacterium sp. AM05-23 (assembly GCF_003477535.1). Classification (NCBI taxonomy): domain Bacteria; kingdom Bacillati; phylum Bacillota; class Clostridia; order Eubacteriales; family Eubacteriaceae; genus Eubacterium; species Eubacterium sp. AM05-23. The sequence continues at coordinate 304,753 of NZ_QUDF01000003.1, read as the reverse complement.
TCACGCTGCACCTGATTCTCAAAGCTCCCCAGACAGCTTAAATGGAGAGCATCACCGTCAAGCGCTCCCTTTTCACAGCAAATCCCCTGATCTGAAAGTTTTCCTTCCAGAGTATCTCTGTCAATTTTAAGCGTGTTTACTCTTATGGTAAAAGGAGGCTTTTCATTGAGCAGAGGAATAATTTCCTCCGCCTTTTTGGCACCGAAGGTTTCATAATATTTATGGATGATCCAGACTGGTATAGAATAACGGATGGACAGCGCCTCCTTCTCATTGCTGAAGGAAGAAAAATCAAAAGTCTCATCCTCAGCCTTGTTCCGGAGTATGTTTCTGAGCACTCCGTTGATAAACCCTCTGGCCTTCGGCTTAAGCCTTCCAGCTATCTCAACGGATTCATTGACCGCAGCATAAGCCGGAATTTTATCCAAAAAATAAATCTGATAAACCGCAACCCGGAGTATTTCCAACACCTCGGGGTCCAGCTTATTCAGATCCTTTTTAATATGCTTTTTTAAAAGGTAATCCAGATACAGCTTATTTTGGAGAGTCCCGTAGACAATATTAAGATAAAGTCCACGGTCCTCTTCTTTATAATAATTTTCTCCAAGCACCTTTTTAGTTTCCAGATTGGAATAAGCGCCCTCCCTGCCGACTCTGAGAAGCGTTTTTACGGCTTGTTCACGAATTCTCATAGGCGGCTAGTTCCTGTTCCGGAGCGCTAGCAGACGCAGCAGGTTTAAAAAAGCCATAAGGGTACTGGCAACATAGGTTAACGCTGCCGCCCGAAGTACTTTTTTAACGCCCTGTTCTTCACCTGGAGCAATGAGCTGATACTCTTCCAGAGCCGCGACGGCCCTCCGGCTCGCATTAAATTCTACCGGCAGTGTGATAATATAAAACACGAGTGAAACACAGAACAAAATAATCCCAATGTTCATCAGTGTCACACCAAAGCCAGTACTGCCTCTGCCAAAAATCAGGCCGATGAAAAACAAAGGCCACGCAGCATTTGAGGCGAAATTGCAGACTGGTACGATGGCATTGCGGAAGCGCAGAGGGAAGTAACCCTCCTTGTCCTGAATGGCGTGGCCGGTTTCATGCGCCGCGACGCCGACAGCCGCAATGCTGTCCTGGCTGCCTACACCGCCAGACAAGCGCATAACCTTGTGTCTGGGGTCATAGTGGTCTGTCAGGTCTCCGCCAATGCTCTCAATCCCGACATTGCTAAGTCCGTTGATATCCAGCAGCTTCCGCGCTGCTTCGGCCCCGGTCAGACCGTTCCTGGTCCGCACACGGCTGTAGGTTTTATAGGCACTGCTGACCTGATACTGCGCATAGGCCGCTAATATAAGCCCAGGTATCAAAATCAGCATTGAACTGTAATAACTTAAAAACATTTTATTTTCCTCACAATTTTAATTATTTGTGATCCATTATACAAAAGCTCTCTAAAATCAAGCTTAATCTATTCAAACCGCGAGCCCGGAGCGATACTATTTCCATTGAAATAAACCTTTGACGGCATTCTTTTCTTACCCGGCATCTGAATTTCTCCAACCGCCAGTGCACCGTCACCTGTTTTTACAACTAATCCATGCTTTGTATCTGCCCGCAGGACTGTTCCAGGAAGTTCTTCTCCAGAATAGTCTAAGCTTTCCGGCTCAAAGCATTTTATCTTTTCACCGTTTAATTCAGTATAAGCGCCAGGGAAAGGATCGGTACCGTTAATGCGCCGTAGAATTTTAAAGCTCGTTTGATTCCAGTCAAGCTTTCCGGTAGTCTTTTCAACCTTATCTGCATAGGTTGCCTGGGCTTCGTCCTGTTTTTCAGGGACCGCCGTACCGTTTTCGAGAGATTCCAGCGTGTTGATCAACAGCTCTGCTCCTTTTTCCGCCAAAAGGTCATGAAGAAAACCGACGGTCGTTTTCGCATCGATGGGCACACTCACCTTTGCGAGCATATCGCCTGTATCCATGCCAATATCCATCTTCATGATGGTGACGCCCGACTCTGTTTCTCCGTCGAGAATAGCGTGATGCACCGGAGCGGCGCCCCGGTATTTGGGCAGCAGTGAGCCGTGAATGTTCACAGAGCCTAAAGGAGGCATAAACAGGATCTCCTCAGACAGTATCTGACCATAGGCAGCTACCACAAAGACATCTGCTTTCAGCGAGCGCAGTGCTTCGACCGCTTCCGGCGTTTTAATCTTTTCAGGCTGCAGGACCGGTATTCCCAGCTCCAGCGCGCGCTGCTTCACCGGCAGAAATTTTATCTTTTTTCCCCGCTGGTTTGGCCGGTCAGGCTGAGCGACCACAGCCGCCACATCATGTCCGGCCTCCACCAGCTTATTGAGGGCGGGAACCGCAAAATCGGTGGTTCCCATCAATACTACGCGTAATTTTGTCATTTAATTACCCTATCCAGAAACACTATGCCATTCAGATGATCAACCTCATGGCACACAGCCCGGGCCATCAGCCCCTGGCATTCCATTTCATAGCGATTACCGCTTAAATCGGTATATTCAACTGTAACGAATTCCGGCCGTTCCACTTTGCCGGAGCGGTCCGGAAAGCTTAAACAGGCTTCTTCCTCAACAACTGAGCCTTCCTGCTTTGTAATCTCCGGATTAATCAAGGTTACCGGGCCTTCACCGATATCAATCACAATCAGTTGTTTCAGCACCCCGACCTGAGGCGCCGCCAGTCCAACACCTTCCTCAGCATACATTGTATCCAGCATATCTTTTTGCAGTTCAATGATCCGATCATTTATTTCCGTAATCTCGCGGGTCTTTTTTCTGAGAATCGGATCGTCGTTTACCCGCATTTTTCTTATAGCCATTATATTCTCCTTTCTACAAGGTAGCAGGGGGATCAATCTCGATCGACACCTTTGAGGCCAACCGCTCAATTTCTCCTGCCGCCGTTATTTCTTCAATAATATGTTTAAAGGCATCCAAATCCTTTGCTTTTAACAAAATTTTCCAGCGAATCTGACCATTTCCACGAATCACGCCAGATAAAAAGGGCTCAAATATTTCCACATCCGCTCCAGATCCGCAGGCTTTTTGCAACGAACGAAAAAACTCCCGGCTGTCATCCGCCACCTGTACTTCATCCGAATGAAACAGACTGAACAGAACAAGGTGCTTTTCGGGCGGATAGCCCATGAGACGCCGATATTCAAATTCCTGTCGATAGAAATCCGAAGGATTTTCCGAGGCCAGCGCCTCGTTCGTTATATTATCCGGCTCATAGGTCTGGATCAGGCACGGCGTATTCTCGGTCATACGGTTGAAAAAGCGCCTGTAAAGCTGATAGGCGTTTTCCGATGAGCTGTAATCCCCGTGGTTTAAGTCGCCATCGATGAGCAGCGCCGCGGCTAATCCAATATTTTGAAAATTAAAATTTCTCAGCAGCATCCGCGTACCCAGAATAATATCCCAGTGTTTTTCCGCCAGCTCTTGATTGACCCTTTTGAAATCATCATAAGAGGCAATGGTCTCACCGTCCAGCTTTAAAATATTACAGTCTGGGTAACGATTTTTGAGCAGCTCATAAACCTGATCAATGCCCAGCCCCAGCGCCTTGATTTTTTTCTCTCCGCATTCGGGACAGACCGTGTTTCTTTTTTTAGTATACCCGCAATAATGACATTTTAAAACATCGCTTCCCGCGTAGTATTTTAGACTGACCCCACAGGCAGGACACTTTTCCACATAACCGCAGCTTCTGCAAAACACATAGGAGGCGTAGCCCCGCTTATTGATCAGCAGCATAGCCGTCTTTTTTTCGGCCAGTGTTTTTTCAAGACTCTCCCTGAGGCGGCAGCTCATAAAATCAAAATTTCCCGACTTCATTTCGCTCTGCATATCAACGATAACAGGCACGGGCTTTTTTCTTACAAAGCAGGGCGCATTATAGATTCCTGTCCACTCCCCGCTCTCTGTGTTTTTTACGGCGGCAACAGACGGAATCTCGTCACTGACAATCAAATCTGCGCCGCAGAGGGCTGCGTATTTCTGGGCAATGGTAATGGTGTTATACCGGGGCATGGCAGCCGCGTAATAAGATGGATCGCGCTCTTCATCGACAACGATGAGCCCAAGCTTTCTGAAAGGCATAAACAAAGCGGCTCTCGAGCCCACCAGTACTTTTATCTCGCCACAGCTCACCCGTTTAAAAATCTGGTATCGCTCCTTCTGACTGAGCTTCCCATGACAAACTGCCACAGCATTACCAAAATATCGATAAAGCAGGGCCCGCATCTCAAGGGAAAGCCCAATTTCCGGGAAAAGCATCAGGGCAGTCTTTCCACTGTTCAGGCATTCCTCTACCGCTTTACAGTAAAGCATGAGTCTGGTATCTGAATTTTCCTCAAAAATAAAGCATGGGCGGCCCTTTTGCCGTTTTTCCAAAAACTGGTGGTATAAAAATTTACTACTCTCAGAGAGTGCAATTTTTTCCGGCATTGCTTTTCCATCGGATACTGCGCAGCTTGTATCCCGTTCATAAGCTATAACCAGTCCCTTTTTCTCCAGGGTACGAAGACTGCTGCCAACCGCTCCCAAAAGCTCACAGAGTTCTCTTCTGGTGAAGTCTCTTGTCTCAAGCAGCTCAAGGATCTTTTTCTGAACCGGTCCGCGGACCGGTTCCTTTCGCACAAGCCGGTAGACTTTTTCAATGGACTCGTAGGGCTCAAAGGCGATCCGGTTCTCGTGGGGATCTTCCGCTGAAACTACCAGCCGTTTAACAACCTTCACAGGGTTTGTAAAATGATAAAGGCCCTCATAAAACAAAGCGCAGTAGGTGCTTTTCATCCAGAGACATAAAGCGATCTGTTCCTTTGTTAAAATCGGGCTTTCATCAATAACTGCTTCAAGTTCTTTGATTTTATCCGGATAAGCGGTTTCCTCTTTTACACGGACCACAAAGCCCTCAAGCTGACGGTTTCCGTTCCCGAAGGTTACGGCGACGCGCACTCCGGGAACAATGACCGACTCAAACCTTTCCGGTATTTTATAATCGTAAGGATGATCAATTCGCTTATTGGTCTGATTTAAATAAATCTCAGCAAATTTCACAACTGTTCCTATAAATCTTCAGCCATGTCAGCCGTTGTCTCCGCTTCGCTGAAAAGATCATCTTCCGGGAAAACAGCATCTTCAAAAACATCGTCAACTTCTGAGGCTTCCACAGGCTGTACGGGACGCACAAGATCCTGTGCGATTTCGGCAGTGGCAATGGAAACTGGATTATCAATGGTAATCTTGACCAGGGGTTCGTCACCGTCAATGATCTCTCTTGCTCTTTTAGCAGTCGCCAGCACCAGCTCATATTTATTGCTCGCTTTGGAAATTAAATCGTTGATGGCTGGGTAGCGCATCCCTTTACTTGTATAATTATCTGTAATATTTGGTTTCATTTCTACCTCCCTAGAATATCATTTACTTTGTTTTTCAGACGTTCAGTTCTGCATTTTTCAGCAGTGATAATGGATTCGACCTGATGCGCCGCCACATTTTTATCCTGATTAATGACAATATAGCTGTAATCATCCGCGTTGGTCATCTCATCATAGGCACAGCTCAGGCGCATTTCCATCTGCTCCGCACTTTCTGTTCCACGCATTTCAATTCTTCTGCGCAGCTCCTTCATGGACGGGGGCGCTATAAAGATATAAATACCTTCCTTGTAGTTTTCCCGAACCTTCGCGGCGCCCTGAATATCGATCTCCAATATAACATCATACCCTTCTTCGAGCAAATTTTCAACATAATCCTTTGGAGTTCCGTAATAATTATCATATACCGTTGCGTATTCCAGATATTTCCCCTGCTCAATACGCTGTTCGAACGCTTCTTTGGTGACAAAGAAGTAATCCTTCCCCGGCACTTCATAATTTCTGGGTGAACGGGTGGTCTCGGAAACGGAAAGCCGTATCTCCGGGCGGTTTTCACGCACAATTTTACACACCGTACCCTTACCGGCACAGGAAGGCCCTGAGATAACAATCAGAATTCCTTTTTCCCGTTCAAAAAATTTTTCTTCATTGCTCATATTCACTTAAACTCCTCCAATTTGCTGACATTTTTTAAAATTATTCGATATTCTGTATCTGCTCGCGGATTTTTTCAATTTCACTTTTAACATCTACTACCAGATTGGCGATGCCGATGTCGTTGGCCTTTGAACCGATAGTATTAATTTCACGGTTTAGTTCCTGAACCAGAAAATCCAGCTTACGGCCTACCGGCTCATCCTCTTCTCCGAGAATCTCCTTAAGCCGCCCGGTGTGGCTTTTAAGCCGTGTCAGTTCCTCGCTGATATCCAGCTTATCCGCCATAATGGCTACCTCGGTTAAAACGCGCTTTTCATCCACTTCCATGGAATCAGTGTAAGCTTCTACTTTTGCACGAAGCTCCTCCTGATATTTTTTCAACATCTCGGGGCTTTTAGCCTCAATGGCTGAAACAGCCTTTTCGATGGCGGTGCAGCGGGCCGCAACATCCTTTTTGAGGGCTTCCCCTTCGCGGTTCCGGCTGGTGTCTACCTGTTCCAGCGCTTCATTCAGCACAGGAGCCATTTTACGCCAAACCGCTTCGTAGTCTACGCCCTCATCCTCAAGACTTACAACATCCGGAAATTTGGCGATCAGCCCGGGGCTCAGATCATCGTCGATCATGGAGTCCAGCGTTTTAATTTCATTCAGAACATTGATATACGCTTTAGCCAGATCGCGGTTAAACACAATCCGCTTATTCTGGGCGTCGATCTCGTTATATTTGATAAAAACCTCAATGCGTCCGCGCGCGATCTTTTCACTGATGGCCTTTCGGATGTTTTCCTCAATAGGATTTAGCGACCGCGGCAGCTTCAGAAAAAAATCTCTGAAACGATGGTTAATGGTTTTTATTTCAATCGATATCTCCAATGCCTCGTCTCTGTAATCCTTGCGGCCAAAACCTGTCATACTTTTCATTTTTGTTGCCTCCGTTCTTTTCAGGCTTACAATTCTCTTAAAGCTGCAAATAACGCTTCTTCTTCATTGGGAACCTGCATTTCATAAGCACCCGTAAAAACAACCTTTGCCGGCCCTGTCATAAAAACAGCGTTTCCGTCAAGCTCAATCACCAGGTCCCCGCCAGATAAGCAGGCGTGAACCTTACTGCCAACCAGGCCCATGCGGTGCAGCACCGCAACGGTCGCACAGGTACCAGTACCGCAGGCCAGTGTACGGCCAACGCCGCGTTCCCATGTATCCATGGCAATACTGTCGCGGCTGATCACCTCCGCGAAGCTGATATTACATTTGTTGGGAAACATGGCGTGCTTCTCAAAGTAAGGACCAACCTCCTCGATGGGGAAGCTGTCCACATTTTCAACTAAAACAGCCATATGCGGATTTCCCATAGACGCGCAGCCATAGGTAAGCTCCTGATTCTTATAGGTGATCTTCTCGCCAAGGAGTGTCGCTTTATCTGAAATGACCGGGATATCCTTTGTCTCAAAGCTGACACTGCCCATGCTTACTTTGATGGTTGATACCCCCCGATAGGATTCTAAAACCTGGACACCGATTTTCCCGGCTCTGGTTTCAACCTCAAAAGGCTTCGAAGCATCCACAATCCCCGCATCGGCGGCGTATTTGGCGAGGCAGCGGACGCCGTTGCCACACATTTCCGCGATGGAGCCGTCCTGGTTGTAATAATTCATTCGCACATCACAGGACTCTGAAGGCTCAACCAAAATCAAACCATCTGCGCCGATTCCAAAGTGCGGCCTGCACATCGCCTCTATTAACTGTGCCGGAAGCTGGATGGAATTGTCCATATTGTTAATGACGATAAAGTCATTTCCGGCACCCTGCATTTTTGTAAAATTCATTCTTAAGCCTATCTTTCCATTTTGAATTATTTATCTTCTATCATATCCAAAAAACTTCCAAAAAACAACAGGAAATGCTAGAATAATTTGAAAAGATTAAATAAAGAATTCAAAATCTCCAAAATAGATGAAGGGAATTAAACCAATGGCATTTGACGGCATTACTACCAAACATTTAATAAAGGAATTACAGGAGACGATCGTTGGCGGCCGTATCCGCAAAATATACCAGCCCGAGAGCGATGAAATCCGTATGACCATTAACAGGGAAAAGGAAAACTATAACCTTTTGATCTCAGCCAACGCGAATAATCCGCGCGTCTATCTGGCCGAAAAGCTTAAGGAAAACCCAGGCACGCCCCCCAGCTTCTGCATGGTGCTCAGAAAGCATCTTCTCAATGGCATCATTGTAGACATTGTGCAGCACGAAACCGACCGGGTGATCGAGTTCAGTATTTCTGGCAAAAATGAATTCAACGATGTGGTCATCAAAAAGCTGGTAGTCGAGATCATGGGCCGAAACAGCAACGTTATTTTAATTGATGATAAAACAGACGTCTCCGGCGAAAGGCAGGAGGGTGAGGATATCATTCTCGACTCCATGAAAAAGGTGGGCTCCGGTTCCAACCGCTACCGCCAGATTCTGCCTGGCAAGGTCTATATTTATCCGCCCGAAAGCGGACGCCAGAATTTTTTATCCCTGACAGAGGATCGTTATTATAAAATGGTGGCAGAAAACTCCGAAACGGTTACCGAGCGCTTCTGGGTACAGTGTTTTCTGGGCCTGAGCCCCATTATCGCCCGGGAATTCTGTTTCAGAGCAGGCCTTAACCCCGAGCTCAAGCTCAAAGAATTTTCAAAAAAGCAGCTCGGCTATTTATATCAGGCTTTCAGCGAAGTCATGGATGAAATTGAGAAGGGGCCCGACTGCGGTATTTACTACTTCCGGCGTGAAATCATCGATTTTTCAACGGTCAACCTCCACCATATGACGGATAACGAATGCACTGCCTATACAAACGTCTCAAAAATGCTGGAGGCCTTCTACTATATCAAGGATAAAAAAATCCGTTTTAAGGCCAAAAGCGCCAATCTGAGGCATCAGCTGGACACACTGCTGAAAAAAAATTACAAAAAACTCCAGAACCTGCATCAGGATATGGACAATTCCAAAAAAAATGAGAAGAACAAGCTCTACGGCGACCTGATTACCGCCAATATTTATATGATTGAAAAAGGCATGGAGGAGGTTTCGCTGGTAGATTATACCGACCCGGAAATGAAAACTGTCAGGGTTCATCTCAAGGTCAATGAAACACCTTCCCAAAATGCCCAGCGCTTCTATAAAAAATACAATAAGGGCAAACGGGCCCAAATCCAGCTGGCGGAACAGATAAAAACAACCGAGGAACAAGTTTATTATCTCGAAAGCCTGACAGGCGGCCTGGATCAGTCTACAGAGCTCAATGAGCTAGACGAAATCCGCCACGAATTCATGCATTCTGAATTTAACAAGAAGGGCCTGACCTCCAAGGAGGCAAAGAAAAAGATCGCAGCTTCCAAGCCACTGCACTTTATATCCTCTGAGGGCTTCGACATCTATGTTGGAAAAAACAATTATCAGAATGATTATATTTCTACACGCCTGGGCGTAGACGAAGACTGCTGGCTTCATGTCAAAGATATTCCTGGCTCACATGTTCTGGTCGTAGCCAATGGACGCTTCATCACAGAGGATACCCTTCTTGAGGCAGGAATGCTGGCAGCCTGGCACAGCAAGGCCAAAAACTCCGAGAATGTCCCGGTGGACTACGTTGAGTTCAAATATTTAAAAAAGCCCAAAAAATCAAAACCGGGCATGGTTATTTTCACCAACCAAAACACAATGTATGTTACACCCAATCAGGATAAAATCGCCGCAATCCAGCAGGTTTTGAACAGCAATGAGCAAATATAGTTTATAAGGCGCGTTAAAAGCATCTTACCATCTCTAGCTTTCATACGACACATACGTCAAAGCGCAGCGTCATGTGACATAAAAAATAAGGGGGGCTAGTAAGCATTTTTCAATATAGTTTATTTATTTTACTATCATGTTGTATTATAGAAAACAAAAGCGGTCTGCTTAAAAATGAAACAGACCGCTAACACTGCCCGCGCATTGTCATATGTGTCACATGAAAATGCACGGCTTTATTTTTCAGATTTTATATTTTTTAAGAACCAAAGCTTTTACTCAATTTCCTTCAACCCGTCCAGAATCGCCTGAAAGGCTTCGGGTAAGGGCGCTGAAAACTCCATATATTCGCCGGTGCGTGGGTGTTTGAAGCCTAACAGCTCGGCATGAAGGCACTGCCCCTCTGTTTTGAAGGGATTTTTTTTATCACCTTTATACAGGGGATCACCGGCAATGGGATAGCCAATGGCCTGCATATGCACGCGAATCTGGTGCGTTCTGCCGGTTTCCAGCCGAAACTGCATCAGTGTATAGCCTTCAGCATAGCGCTTAAGGGTCTCGAAATGCGTAACCGCCTCCTTGGAATTTTCCTTAACCACCGCCATACGAATTCGATCCTTTGGATGCCTGCCAATGGGCATATCAATGGTGCCGCGATTATTTTCCATAATCCCTTTTACCAGCGCCTTATACTGACGGGTAATGGCGTGCGCCTTCAGCTGCTCTGTCAGATTCTGATGCGCTGCATTATTTTTTGCCACCATTAAAAGACCGGAGGTATCCTTATCAATTCGGTGGATGATCCCCGGACGGAAAACACCGTTGATATTTGACAAGGCACCGGTATGATACATCAGTGCATTGACCAGCGTGCCGGATGGGCTGCCCGGGGCAGGATGCACCACCATCCCCTTTGGCTTGTTAACCACAATCACATCATCATCCTCATAAATAATCTCTAAAGGAATATTCTCCGGCTCAATGGCACTCTCCACCGGCTCAGGAACCTCCATGGTAATGATCTCTTTGCCTTTCAGCTTATAGCTGGCTTTTTTCTGGCTTCCATCCACCTTTACAGCGCCTTCGGCCAGTAAATTTTTGATATATCCCCTGGAAAAATCCGGCTCCTGTTCAGCACAATAAGCATCCAGACGCACACCCGCGCTTTTTTCTGGGACATGGTACTCTTTAATTTCCATTTAATCATTCCTCAATTTCTTCTAAATATATTTATCAACGATCAGGCGCAGGTTTCCTTTTTTGGTGACACCACCGAGCTCCGTAACCACTGCTTTTCCCTTACCTCTGAGGGAAATAATATCCCCAGTTCTGATCCGATAATCGTTTTTGGTGATCTCCTCATAATTGACCCGGACACGGCGCTGCTTAATGTAGGTAATACTATCCTGCCGCGAGAAGCCCCATATTTTGTTGATAACACCGTCCAGACGGTCTGAGGCCGCCACCAGCTCCAGCCGTTTAAACCGCAGCTCAAAGGTTTTGATCTGATCCGGCTCCAGTATCTCAGGCTTGATGCTTCTGCCCTTCACCTTTGTAAAATTCAAGGTAATGAAGTCTCTCAGGCGCTCTGCAAAGATCACCTGAACCTCCTTATCGTTCATATTAATATCCCCCACACATTCACGCGTAATACCCAGATGCATCAGCTCTCCAAGCACATTACGGTGATCCATTGGAAATTCCTTCGGAAAAAGAACCGCCAGCATGGGCCATTCGAGGGCGCCGGCATCTAAGTAATCCGGGTAGATGCACAGCATTTTTCTTCCAGCGTTCTCCATTCCACCCCAGAAAAGATAGGGCTCTCCAGAATGCTTTAGGATGTTTTCCATCTTCAACTGCATGGCTTCATCCTGAAAATCGAAAAACTGGGGAGCGTAATTATTCTGACAGGCATCCTCCACCCTGGCCAGCAAAAACTCATCTTTTTTGTCCATTTCTACACCTCACACCACCGGGGTTTTCCAATGCCCCAGCTTTAAATAAACGATCTCTGCCACAACTGAAACCAATGTGGCCGCCGGTGCCGCCAGGCCAATTGCCGTCAGACTGCCGGACAGCGTCACACTCAAAATCCATGCCAGCGGCAAACGAACAAACAAAGACGCGGCCACACCGTTCACCATTGAAAAAGCCGTTCGTCCACAGCCGTTAAAAAATCCCAGAAAACAGAAACCAAACGCCACAAGCATAAAATCAATACTAAAGGTTCTCAGATACGCTGTTCCAGCTGCAATAACGGCCGGCTCTGCCCTAAAAATCTGCAAAATTGACGTTGGAGAAACCTGAGCCCAGATAAAAAACGGGATTGAACAGTCCAGTGACAAAATAATACTGGCAAAAAGAGATTTCTTCGCGCGATCAGGCTGTCCCGCTCCAATATTTTGAGCTGCAATGGCAGCAATGGCACCCGAAAATGCGCTGGCTGGAAGCATGGCAAAAGCATCAAATTTTCCCGCAATACCAACTGCGGCAGCTGCAACAACACCCATCGTATTGATGATGGCTGTAATAAATAAAAAGGAAATCTGCAGCAAAGTCTCCTGCAGCGATACCGGTATTCCAACCTTTAAAAGCAGTACTGCCTTATCTCTGTAGATCCTGAAGTTGTCTCTTTTAAACTCAAAAATAAAGCTTCTCCGGTTCAGATAAACAATTGCCAGAATCATACTGACCCCCTGTGAACCAGCTGTCGCCAGGGCAGCTCCCGCCGCGCCCATTTTCAGACGCAACCACGGCTGCGTCGTTAAACCAGCCGACAACCATTATGTCCACCGCGCCATAAAGCGCCTGGATAAAATTGGCCATGAGATAAGGCAGCGCAAAAACTGCCAGCGTCTTATAAATATTTCCTTTTGTCAGGTTTTGTACCCGCTGTTCCAAATGTCTGCCCCCAAAGAATTTATAAACAATCTTTTTTATTATAGCTAAAAACGCAAATGTTCACAAGCTAAAACGCACAACAAAAAAACCGGCGTTCTATCACCGGCTTTTCATATTAAACCTTCTTCCTTTAGCTCACTCCATATACTCGAGGATCTCATAGGGTTCTGATTTTGACAACTCAAGAATGAATTCTCCCCTTTCATTCTCTGCCATTCCTAAACGAAAGCCAACACGTTTATCTGCTGTCATGACGGTAAGCTTTCCCTCATCTTCGTCCAGCAGTGTCAGATTTTCGTTCCGGTAAACGACCATTGTTTTAATCTGCATTACTTTTTCTAAATCTTCATAACGGACCATTTTGGTAAAATTACCATAGCTGCTCTGCCTGAAACCCGGCGGTGCCTTATTACCTTCCACGATTAATTTAAATGTATCCGGCATGATCTCCTGACACTTAAAGGTTTCTCCATGATACAAAGCATATTGCCCTGAGCGCATATTTTGTTCACCTCCTTTCATGTATAATAGAAGATTTTTATGTATTCGTTTTCCATCGAACTTTAAATGAAACCGTCTGTCCATGGCGGCAGACGGTCACAAGCTAAAAAATCGCTTTAATCAGCATTTGATACAAAGGATAAATGATAAACTGAAGCAGCACCACGGCCGCAATTCCAGAAAAATCAATGGGGCCAATAACTGCAAAACGACGCAGTGGTGATAACATCGGCTCGGTCAAGCCATAAATCAGTTTTACGATCGGATTATCTGGGCTGGGATTAAACCAGCTCATCAGAATATTCGCTACAATCAGGAGCGTGATCAATTCGACAAGATAATGACCGGCGACAATTAAAATACTTTCGATCATTCCTATTTATCATCATCCCAATTTAAAATAGGGGTAATTGTGTCACTCTCGTCTTTTTCCATGCTTGTAGAAACAGAAACCTGTTTTGGCGCAAGGATAAAAACATTATCGGCTATACGGTTGATGGAGCCCTCCAGAGCGAAAACTGCTCCGTTAAGGAAATCAAAAATTTTCTGGCCATCTTCGTATTCTGTATTTTTAAGATTGACAACAACCGTCTTATCTGCTTTGATTTTATTGACGATCCCAGGCGCGTCTTCAAAACGTTCAGGATCTAAAACCAAAACTTCGGGACCATCGCCAATACCCACAAGACCTGTACGTTTCGGGGCAGACGCTGTTTTCTTTGGCTGCGGCGCATAAGTGTTTCTCGGCTCTTCAACGACTTCTTCTACTTCGTCATCATAGTATTCATCATCGTAGTATTGATCATCGTCATCCATTTCCATACCGAAAACCTTTATGATTTTATCTTTGAATTTTTCGTTTGCCATGCTGTTTCTCCTAACGATTAAATATTTTTCTTCCGATCCTTACAATCGTAGCCCCTTCTTCTATGGCGATGGGGTAATCATCCGTCATTCCCATAGATAGATATTGCATTTTAATATTTTCTCCATGGTATTCTTTTTCTATTGTATCATATAATTCTTTTAAATGCTTAAAAACTTTATGAATTTCATCAGATTTTTTTGTCATCGGTCCAATACACATAAGTCCCTGTATCTCGAGATGCGGGCAATTTCCGGCTTTTTCCATAACCAGCTTGTATTCCTCAGCCATAAAACCAGATTTACTGTCCTCTTCCGCAAGGTTAAACTGGATTAAGACATTTGTTTTAACATCGTGCTTGGCGCTTTCCTTTTCAATGGTTTTTAAAAGTTCAATAGAATGAACCGAGTGAATCAGGCTGACCTTTCCCATCAGGTACTTAACCTTATTGCGCTGCAGATGCCCAATGAAATGCCAGCGCACCGGCCCTTTGATCTCATCGACCTTAGCCAGAAATTCCTGAACTTTATTTTCTCCAAGATCATAAACGCCGGCGTCAACAACTGCCTGGGTTTCTTCCACACTGCGGTGTTTAGTCACCCCCACCAGCGTTACATTTTCCGGAATATCTTTTTTAATTGCCGCAATATTTTCTGCAATGACACTATCTGCCATTTTATTTCACTTCTTTCTCTGATAATTTATGGATAAACCTTAATGGTCGTGCCAGAGGACAACGCCCTATTATTTTCGTCATCCAGCTTTAAAACAGCCATACCTTTATCATACTTATATACTGTTACAGGAGTCAGTTCCTCAAAATAGCCTTTTTCAAGGGTTTTTACATAGGTAGCGCCGTCTTTTTTGATAATAGCGCTCTGGGGCACCTGAAAACAACTGAACCGCTCAATATTAACGTCGGTATTAATCATGATTTCATTGGCAAAAACATTGACATAATCCTTGACGAGCATGACGATTATTTTGTTATCGCCGTCATCAATAACATCAACCAGATAGCCCTTGTAAGTATTCTGTCCGCTTTCAAAGGAAAGGGTTGGATAATAACGGAGCTGATCAACCCGTTTGACCAGAAATTTATAATATTCTGTGTTCTTTTCTGCGCCGCGGGTTCCCATATATTCTTCCTTGTTGGCAAGCGCTTCCTCTTCACCTTCCACCGCCTCGCTTTTAGGAATCGAAAAGGCCGTAAAGATATGATCGTTATTAATGATTTTGAGCGCGGTCTGGTTTTCTTTGTCAATTTTACTGGCAGTTTTCAGAAAATTCGTGTTGATATAGGGCAGCGCACTTTCACTGACAACTTTTTCCATAGCATTGAGGGTAGTATAAACATACCCTGAGCCCATCATCTGTAAACCACTTAATGTAATGTCTCTTGGCTGACCGTCGTTCAGGCTCTCATAAATAGCTTTTTGCTGGTTGAGCTCATCCTGGTTTTCACCCATAAACTGGACAGAATCCACCAGAAATTCCTTTCGCTGCCGGTCGGCCTGGCCAAACTGCGTGGTGATTTTTGCCATTCCCACATAATTTGCCGTAATTTCATTAATGACTGAAGGCCAGTCGTTATAATACTTGTCCGCCATAATCTGATCGATGGTATCCGTCTGATATTTCAGAAAATTCTGATTCACTGCCTTTGGAGACTGTGTCAGCGTTTTATAGCCATTGGTCTTTTCCCCCTCGGGCAGGGTTAAATCTGCCGCGGAAAAATCATCCAGCTCAATATAATCAATGTCTTTAAAAAAGAAAAAATTGGTTTTATAGGCATTGGTATACTCAGAGGTTTCCAACAGCATCCGCTGATTATTCCGGTAAATACCTGCAACGATTATGACGGCAATTAAAAAAAAACGACGCCAATAATCAATTTTCTCCGTTTATTGACCCGTCTCTTCCATTCCCGTGTAGCTTGACTCATTTTATTCACCTGTTAGTTTACTTATTTTATAAAAATCCCTGATTTTGAATAAAAAAAATGGTCTGAGTGAGAGGATTCGAACCTCCGGCCTCGTGAACCCCATTCACGCGCGCTACCAAACTGTGCTACACCCAGACATCGAAGATAATTATAGCGGTTTTCATAAAAAAATTCAAGAGGAAATCTCAATATTTAATAAAAAAATAAGAAAAAAGTCCGGTGAAGCCGAATATTTGTGATTTCAATGCGTTTTCTAAGCTTCGTTTTGCGTTAAGACCCCCACCATCTGGGTATTTAACTAATAGCACTCCAAAAGATAAGGAATGGTATCTGTTTAAAATGAAAAATCAACTACTTAACGATACATCAAAAACTTCAAAGCTGACGCTTTTCAGCTTTTTCGCAATGACAGCTTCAATGGTTATGACAGCGGATAAATACGCGACTTTTGCCTCCTCAGGCTTCTCACTAGCATTTTTTCTGGTTGCAGGAGGTTTTTTATGGTTTATACCAGTCTCGCTCTGTGCTGCAGAGATGGCCACGGTTGAAGGCTGGGAGGAAGGTGGCGTGTTTACCTGGGTCGGTAAGACCATTGGTGAACGCTTTGGCTTTGCAGCCATATTTTTTCAGTGGTTCCAGATTACCATCGGATTCATATCAATGATTTACTTTATCCTTGGCTCATTCTCCTATGTCTTTAACATACCTGCTTTGGAACAAAATCCTTTCATTAAATTCATTGGTGTTCTGGTGGTTTTCTGGGCCCTGAGCCTATCACAGCTTGGCGGTACAAAATACACTGCCATGATCTCAAAAGTTGGCTTTATCGCCGGTATTCTATTTCCAGTACTGCTGCTTTTTGGGTTGACCGGCGCTTACGTTTCTTCTGGCGGACCGATCCATCTGGAAATGAATGTACATACCCTGATCCCTGATTTTAAAAATGTGGATGATTTGGTAATCTTCGCCTCGTTTATTCTTTCCTTTATGGGAATTGAGGTTTCAGCCACCCATGTCAACCAGTTAAAAAACCCCAGTCGGAATTACCCTCTGACTATGATTATCCTGGTCGTGCTGGCGATTATCTTAAACACCGTAGGCGGCATTTCTGTCGCGATGGTGGTTCCTGCCCAGAATCTGAGCTACAGCTCCGGAGTCGTACAGACTTTTGAAAATCTGTTCCGTTACTTTAATCCAGATTTGCTCTGGATGGTTCGTATTCTCGGTGCCATGATTGCCATTGGCGTTATGGCTGAGGTCAGCTCGTGGGTGGTCGGCCCGTCACGTGGCCTTTATGTGGCGGCCAAGGATAACCTGCTGCCAAAGATTTTTAAAAAAACCAATGGCCGCGGCATTCCCACAAACCTGATTTTGGGTCAGGGGATCATCGTAACAATCTGGGCGGCTGTCCTGACCTTTGGCGGTGGCGGAAATAACCTCTCGTTTTTAACCGCCATCTCTTTATCCGTTGTAATTTATCTGATCACTTACTTTTTATTCTTCGGAGCTTACTTTATTTTACTTTACAAGCATCCCGACTATAAGCGCGCTTATCAGATACCTGGTGGACGCCTTGTCAAGACGATTATTGCCGGCGTTGGGCTGTTAATGTCCATCTTCACTTTTGTGGTGACCTTTTTTCCGCCTGACCAGCTGGCGCCTGACAATTATATCCGATATGATATGATCCTGATTATCAGCTTTTTAGTCGTACTAACACTCCCCTTTCTGCTCTATCATATTGAGCGGAAAAAACATAAAACCTAAAGAAAGAAGGCACTTAAATGAAAATTGCTTTTTATGATACAAGACCCTATGACAAACTCTGGTTCGATCCCCTTTTGAAGGAAGCGGGCCACGAACCACGCTATATTGAAAACCGGCTGGATATTCACACGCTGGAATATGCCCAAGGCGCTGACGCGATCTGTGTCTTTGTCAATGACAAGGTCACAAAGGAAATTATGGACCGGCTGTCAGAAATGAACATACACCTCATTCTTCTGCGCAGCGCCGGCTATAATAACGTCGACATGAAAGAGGCCTATGAAAAACGTATCCGTATTCTCAGGGTACCGGCCTATTCTCCGGCTGCCGTTGCAGAATACGCGGCCTCACTGCTCCTTGCCGTTAACCGTAAAACCCATAAGGCTTACACCCGAACACGTGACTTTAACTTTAATATTGACGGCTTAACGGGCATGGATCTTTATGGCAAGACAGCCGGTGTCATTGGTACCGGGCGCATCGGGCAGATGATGATTGATATTTTAAAGGGTTTTCACATGAACGTCATTGCCTACGATGTCTTTCCTAATCCAAAACTGGACATCCAGTATGTACCGCTGAAAAAGCTGATGGAAAAATCAGATATTATCTCACTCCACTGTCCGCTGACGGAGGAGACACGCCATATCATCAACGACCAGACCATTGGCATGATGAAGGACGGCGTCATCTTAATCAACACCTCACGCGGGGCACTGATTGATACTCAAGCCCTGATTAAGGGAATCAACTCTCATAAAATCGGCGGAGTTGGCATGGACGTCTACGAAGAAGAGGACAGTTACTTTTTTGAAGACTGGTCTAATAAAATCATGGACGACCGTGATCTCGCAAGGATCATTACCTTCCCCAATGTCTTACTGACCAGCCATCAGGCCTTTTTAACGACAGAGGCCTTGCATCAGATTGCGGCTACTACGCTTGAAAACATAAAAGCTTATAAAGATGATGTGTACACTCCCAACGAAATCTGTTACCAGTGTGAAGAAAAAGGGGATTGCCATCGACGGGAAAACCATCAAAAATGTTTCTAAGCCGACTGATTAAACAAGCCCGAGGGACAGTTAATCCTATTGTTCCTCGGCTTGTTGCGTTTTAGATAATCTATGTTATAATGGGTGCAACCTTCATCAAGGAGATTCTATATGGACAACACAAACAGGGATCTATCCATCCCTTTTAAAATAATGATTGCCCTGATTATGGCCTTTGTCTACGCGGCACTGAACATTCTTCTGGCAGATTTCAGCCTGGTCGAGGTGCCTTATGTATCCATCCGGCCCCAGCTTATCCTTCCACTACTTTCAGGGTATCTTCTGGGGCCTTTTTATGGTTTTACTGTTGGCTTTCTCGGCAACGCCATGAGCGATATGGTCACTGGCTACGGCATCGAATTTTTGCTAAACTGGAGCGTCGCCAATGGCCTGTACGGTTTAATCATGGGTTTTTTCCCTAAAAACGAGGACAAAATCCGGACCAACCGATCCTTTACTATCTTTTTTTATATATTCTGCTGGTCAACATTGTCCCCGCTGCCTATGCGCTGTTAACGCGCGTCGTGGAGCCTGGAGTCGACGCCCTGCAAAAATTCGTTGGACTTGGACTGCCCATCGTCGTCTCAAATACCCTTGTCTGTACGCTGCTTTTCCCAATAGTTCTGATGTTTTTAAAAAAGATTGAGCTGAACTTTGAGATCAAAATCACCCTCTTAGTCTATTATTTCTCCCTGATCTCTGTCATGGCAGTTTTTGCAGCGACCATTGGTATCCTGTACAGCATGAACCTGCTCAATACCGACAACCAGACCTTTGCCCTGATTATTTATGATTTGTCCATTATTCCGCTGGTCGCCATTAACCTGATCGGTTTTGGCATTTCCAACGCCATCAGTCAGAAACTTTTAAACCCTTTGCTGATCATGACAGAGGATATAAAACAAATGGATGGGAAAAGCTGGGATAAAAAGCTGGATATTCACACAGGTGATGAACTGGAATTTCTTGCCACTGCGTTCAACGAAATGATTGATAAGATCAATGATACCATGCGCAAGCTTTGGGATAATGTCGCGGAAAAAGAGCGGCTGGCAGCTGAGAAGGAGAGAACATCTACCGAATTAAACATCGCTCAGCAGATTCAAACAGCCATGCTGCCCGACCCGTTTCCAACCTTCCCAGACCGGACAGAATTCAGCATCAGCGGCCGCATGACTCCGGCCAAGGAAATCGGCGGCGATTTTTATGATTTCTTTTTAATGGATGACGACAAGCTGGTTTTTATCATCGCGGATGTGTCCGGCAAGGGCGTCCCTGCGGCTCTTTTCATGATGAGCTCAAAAGAGCATATTATCGACCAGGTATTAACAGGATTAGATGTTGATGAAATCTTCACCAGAGCCAACCATCATTTATATAAAAATACCGCCGAAGGGGTTTTTCTGACCACCTTCCTCGGTATATTAAACCTGAAGACAGGTATTCTGTCCTTTGTCAACGCAGGCCATAATCCTCCGCTTTTAAGGCGGCGGAATGAAAAGTTCGAACCTCTTGCTATGGATTCGGGTTTTGTCATGTCTATTCTTCCAGATGTGCACTACAAGCGCCAGACACTTAAGCTCAATCCCGGCGACACCCTCTTTTTATACACGGACGGCGTCACCGAAGCGGTGGATAAAAACGGTGCCTTTTTTCAGGAATACCGTTTAAAAAAAGCACTGAATGGGCTTCCTCATTATGATGATCACTCTTCAGAATATATTCTCCGTCAGATTCGCGATTTTCTGTCCGATTTCACACAGGACGCTGAGCAGCATGATGACATTACCATGCTCTGCCTCAAATTCCGCCATCCGATGGTCTGTCAAAACTAATAAAACCGGATGCTGTGAAGCATCCGGTTTTATTAAAAACTACTGATATTTCTTTCGACAAAAGCCAGAAAAGCCTTGGCTTCTGCCTGTCCAGCACTCAGCAGACGCATGATGTAGCTTGCGTTTGTCTTTACAATGATCTTTTCCGGTTCCTGGTCAGCGGCATCCTTCTTTTTCAAACACTGCTGTATTTTTTCAAACCAGATTCCCAACCGCTCAACTGCTTTTTTGACAAACCGTTCTTCCTCCGCTTCAACCCCTTGCAGCGTAATCAGATAGTACACATCGATCAAGGTAGTCATCAGCTGACGGTTTTCCGCTAAAAAGCCCTCCACAAATTGCCCGCACGAGCCAAAGGCCGACGCGTGATAATTCATTTCAATCTGATCACTGATAAGATAGGATTTAAGGATAAGCTCTCGAACGATGTCTTGGTGCGGCGCTCCTCCCAAAAGCTCCTCTGTGTATTTAACCACCGCCCGGTCCAGCAGCACAAGACGCTCCATATCTATTTTAAACTGATCGTAGTACCGCATGGGCAGTATAAATTTACTGGCCAGTATGGACACAATAACTGCGCCTGTGGTAAAAAGCAGACGCAATTCCAAAGCGTAGGTAGACTGCATGGACAGCGTTGTCAGCGAAAGAGCAAAGCAGGTCGCAAAGACAACAAGTGTTGAATAATCATCGGCCGCGTAAATGCAAAAGGCGGCAATGACTGCCAAAACCATATGCTCAGGGTACGTGGTAAAGATTGAAAAGAGGAAAAAGGCCGCTATCAGTCCAATGACTGTTCCCTTTATCCGGTCCAGACTTTTGCTTACACTCTCATCATAAAAAGGACGCGTGAGCAAATAGGCGGCCAGCGGCAGCCAGTAGCCATGTGTTACTGGCAAGAGACTGGACACCAAAAACGTAAAAGTCAAAACCAGTGACAGCCTGACCCCAAAGCGAAATTTAAAGGAATCCCTTGAAAGATGAGCATAAATACGCCATAGCATTCTCGATTTTCTTGGCACCACCCATTCCCTGTAAACACCCTTTCCAGCTGTTTTCGAAATTCCCTCCAAAGCGTTGATTAAAAGATTAACATCCAGCAGCATGCTGTCATTAATATCCGTCTGGTCCATAAAACAGTTGTCCGAAAAACTAATCAGCTCCTGAATGACTTCACTGTATTCGCGGCTGTCAAAAACCCTGTTCAAATGTTTCAGAACCTTTATGAAATTTTCAAGATAAACCTTATTGGCAGCAGTCATCAGTTTCGGGTTCCTGAAGAATGTCAGTATCAGGTTTTCCATGCGCTGAAAAATCATTACAAGCCGAAAATAGCACGCACCTTCTATGGTGGTAAAATAACGAAGCCGTCTCGATTTATAAATCCGGTTGCACAGATTCTGATTAATCTTTAAAAGCGCGCGTTGGGCTTCCCTCGCTTCTTCAGGATTGTTTTGAACCAAAGCTGAAAAGGACTCAGTGATTTTAACAAAAGCATTTTTGGAAATATCATGAACAGCTGGTACTGGTTTGAAATGCTTCCATATCTTCAAACCAATATAAATCAGAATAAAAGAATAAACCAGCGCCAGAAGACGCATGGGAATATCGGTAAACTGAATCGGGATCAGCTGCATAAAAACAAAGCTCATCCCAAATGGAAAATAGCTGCCTGGCGTATACTCATCCGTCATAAAATAAACAAGTAAAAACGGAACCGCTAAATTGACAATGAGCGTCATTGCAAGGTTAAGCCCTGCCGCAAAAGCACAAAAGGCCAGAAGAACGTTAACACTCAAGGCTTTCAGAATATGCCATTCCACCCCGTCCTCGTTGCGTGTTCTGAGAAAAAGAACTGTTACCGGTGACGCCAGCATAGCGTTGGCCGCACCGAAAAAAAACTGATTTGAAAAGAAAATGGACAAAAGGATCAGCGCCGGCGGAAATGCTTTGATGAAATGCTCTTTAATTTTCAGGGCTTTTATAGACTCTCGCATACTGCTTCCACCTCTTTATCCCCTGTTTTTTAACTCTGACATGAAAAACGAAGACCCACTCCCCGGCAGAATGCCTGTGTCCGTAAACCAAAAGAACACTATAGAAGGTCTTCATTTTTTAGAATATCATAAAATTCTTTAAATATTATTATTTTATAAACTTATCAATCGCGTCATTTAATTCTTCCAGAACTTCCAGATTGTTTTCCTCAACAGCATCGACGACACAGTGGCTGATATGATCCTTTAAAATTAACTTACCTATATTGTTTATAGCGGATTTCACCGCAGAGACCTGTATCAGAATTTCACTGCAGTCTCTTCCTTCCTCCACCATCCTTTTTACGGATTCCATATGGCCAATGGCGCGGGACATCCGGTTAAGCACCGCCCTACGGTTTTCATGCTCATGTTCATGCTTAGCTGCCATTTTATTTTTCTCCTGTTCACCTTGTTCTTTTACTTGTATTATATAGCAACCATCTGCCATTTACCACCATTAAAACGCCGAAGCAGTAAAAAACCACGCACGGAGATATCAATAATATAAGCAGTCCACACACCTACCAGGCCAAAGCCGCAGATAATGCCAAGAAAATAACCGACACAGACCCTTATTCCCCAGATGCCAAACAGCGTCAAAAACATGGGATACCGCGTATCGCCAGCTCCCTGAAGCGCACTCTCAATGACTTGGGTGAGGGCACTGCAGGGCTGAAAAAGCGCGATCATCCGCAGAACTGTTACCGTAAGCGCCTGAACCTCTGGCGTTGAACTGAAAGCTGCCGCAAAAAACGGTGCAAAAATAAAAATCACGATCCCCACCGACACCATAAAGATGGTTGAGAGTGTATTGGACATCAACGCCATCCGGCGTGCCTTCTCTGGATTGTTTTCTCCTAAGCCAATGCCGACCAGCGTTGCCGCCGCCACACCAAACCCCATGGAAGGGATATAGGTATAGTTTTCAATGGTCCCTGCAATATTGTGGGCCACATAGGCTTCTCCGCCGATAGACAAAATCATGGCGCCATACACCAACTGGCCGGCACGCATGATAAGCTTTTCTCCACCAGCGGGGACGCCAATGCGCAAAATCGACCGGATCATCTCCATATCAATATCCCACCCCTTAATCGGCAGCCTTAAAAAACCGTTTCCTCTTGCCAGCCGAGCAAGCAGCAGGCCGACGCCAAAAACACGCGACAGTGTGGTTGCAAGCGCCAGTCCCATGATACCAAACCCAAGCTTTATAAAAAAAACATTTAAAAGAATGTTCAGTACATTGGCTATCCCTGTAGCGGCCATTGGCGTAATATTATCCTTTGTAGCCCTCAAACAGCTGGATAAAACCAATGAAAGACATAAGAACACAATGGGAACGACCACGACCATGTAATAGGGTATGGCATAAACCAAAATGCCTTCACCGGCACCGGAAATCTCAAGAATCGGCCTGTAAAGCAGTAAATTCAGCACTCCGACACTGAGACCGATAAAAAGACTGAGCAAAACAGATTGCTGAAGCGCCCTGTTACCCTTTTCCGTATCACTACGGCCAACATATCTGCCGATAACAGCCAGTGTGCCAACACTGACTGCTGTAAAAAACGCAATAAAGATGTTGACAATCAGGTTCGTTACGCCAACTGCCGCAATGGCTTCGTCTGAAATCTGCCCTGCAAAAAGGGTATCAACTGTTCCCAAAAAAGTCTGTAATATTGTCTCCGCCATTACCGGCAACGCTAATACACCAATGACCTTCAGGTCATTTCTGTTCATTTTCAAATGAAACATGATGCACCTCCATAACCCCCTCCAGGGGTTATTTCCAGTGTAACACCTTTTTCAAGTTTTTACAAGCAAATTAAGAAAACCCCCAGAGGGGGTTAGACAAAATTAATTCTTCAATTGATACAAATGATTCAGGGGTCCGTTTCCTTTTCCAAGGTCAAGGCCATCTACGATTGCGCCATGCACATAGGCTTTTGCATTCTTAACAGCATCCATCATCGTGGCACCCTGTGCCAGACTTGCGGCAATCGCAGAGGACAGCGTACAGCCTGTGCCATGAGTATTGGGATTATCGACCTTTTCTTCTGGAAGCCAGTAACCAAAGCCTTCATAATAAAACAAATCATCTGCCCGATCCTCCAAATGTCCGCCTTTTATCAATATTGCCCCTTTATAATAACCTGCAATATCACGGGCAGCGCGGATCATATCGTTTTTGGTTTGAATGGGAATACCTGACAAAATTTCAGCTTCCGAAATATTCGGAGTGATCAAATCCGCCAGCGGCATCAGTTCATTAATTAAAACCGACTGGGCGGCCCTGTCAAAAAGTGCGTCACCGCTCGTAGAAACCATAACCGGGTCCAATACAATATTTGAGGGCGTATATTCCTTCAGCTTTTTGGAAATAGCATGGATAATCGCTTCAGACGAGACCATCCCTATTTTTACCGCATCTGGCACAATATCCGTAAAGACTGCATCCATCTGGGCTTCTACCATTTTTTCAGAGATATCTTCCACACCGAATACGCCTGTCGTATTTTGTGCTGTTATGGCTGTAATAACACTCATACCATAAACACCATAAGCCGTAAAAGTTTTGATATCTGCCTGTATACCCGCGCCTCCGCTGCAATCGGAGCCTGCAATTGTCAATGCCTTAATCATTTGATTTCACCATCTTTTCAGATAATTTTCGAATTTTCTGTGCCGCCGCCCGCGTATCCGGCTGGGCAAACACAGCTGAAATAACCGCAACGCCATCAACCTTTGAGCCAGAAAGCTCCAACAGATTTTCTTCATTGATGCCACCAATAGCAACCACAGGGATTTTCACACTGCCGCAAATGCTCTTAAGCGTCTCGAAAGAAACCTCCTTCGCATCTGTTTTCGTAGAAGTTGAGAAAACAGCCCCTACACCAAGATAATCTGCGCCGTCCTTCTCTGCGGCCAAAGCCTGTTCAAGGGTTTGCGCAGACACACCCAGAATTTTATCCGGACCAATCTTTCTGCGGGCCTCCGCTACAGCACCATCGCTTTGACCAATGTGCACACCGTCCGCATCCACTTCCAAAGCGATGTCCACGTCATCGTTGATCACATAGGGGATACCTGCCGCCTCCGCCAGTCCCTTCAGGCTCCGGGCTTCGCCAACAAAATCTTGGCGTGCCATATCCTTTTCCCTGATCTGAAGAAAGGTCGCGCCGCCTTCTATCGCAGCACAAACCTCTTCCTCAAGAGTACTTTCTCCAAGCCAGGAACGGTCTGTAACGATATAGAGCAGCATGTCTTCTTTTTTCACATTGTTTTTCATAATTCTCCTAATTTGACAGTCAAATTTCAGCTTTCACTTTTCCTGTTTATTTTATACCCGATTGAAATATTTTATAACATTATTTTAGCTTTTTCACCTCATGGAATCAAGGTAATTTTTGCGTAGGTTTCAATGGTATTTCCTGTCATAGTGCTGATATTATCAATGATTAAGGTTCTCAGGCTTCCTGTACCCAGCTGATTATTTGTGACCTGGCGTGAAGCCAGCTCACCGGCAATTCCCATGCTGGCTACCGCGCAGACAGCCGCTTCCAAGACCTTTTCCGGATTGGCCGCCACATAGGCTGCTGTCATGGCGCTGAGCATACAGCCAGTACCGGTAATCTTAGACATATCTCGATGGCCATTTTTTACCACATAGGCCTTTTGGGCATCTGCGATGATATCCATGGCTCCTGTAATCGCAATGACCGCGCCTGTTCTTTCGGCCAGCTCTTTAGCCAGAGCGATGGTCGCGTCCAGTGTCTCAGCCGTCACGGCATCTTTAACGTCGGCGTCAACGCCTTTTGTTGTACCCGCTCCGGCATAGACTGTCTTAATCTCAGAAATATTGCCCCGGATAACAGAAAACTTCACTTCCTTCAACAGCCGGTGGGTTGTTTCTGTTCTGAGCTTTGAAGCGCCTGCCCCCACAGGGTCCAGTACCACAGGATGCCCCAGTTCATTGGCTTTTTTTCCAGCCGCGATCATCGATTCGACAGTCCGGCTGTTCAGTGTTCCGATATTGAGTACCAGCGCGCTGCAAATCGTGGTAATCTCCTCTACCTCTTTAATATCATCCGCCATGATCGGGGAAGACCCCATCGCCAAAAGAATATTCGCGCAGTCGTTGACGGTGACATAGTTGGTGATGTTATGAACCAGTTGTGGTTTTCTCTGAGTATTTTCAAAAATATTGACAAAATTTTCGTTTAATCGAATCATCTTTTCTCCTCTAAAAATAAAGCGCAGGTGAAAGCCGACCTTTTAAGCCGAACCAGTCACCTGCGCGCGCTGTTTATTTATCGGAAGGGCACTTCACTGTGTCTTCCATAATATCCACATGCTCGCCGTTTAAGACCTTGTTCATATTTCTCACTGAACACATCTTCCCGCACATGGTACAGGTATCCTGGTTCTCTGGTGTTGATTCTGCGCGGTAACGTTTTGCCTTTTCAGGATCAATGGCCAGGTCAAACATTTTATCCCAGTCAAGCTCGCGTCTTGCAACGCCCATCTGATAATCCCAGTCGGCTGCTCCCGGCAGTCCCTTAGCAATATCCGCTGCATGAGCCGCAATTTTTGACGCGATGATACCTTCTTTAACGTCATCGACGTCTGGCAGTCTCAAATGCTCAGCCGGCGTGACATAACACAGAAAGGATGCCCCATAGGTAGCTGCGATGGCGCCGCCAATGGCCGAAGTAATGTGGTCATAGCCTGGCGCGATGTCTGTTACCAGTGGTCCCAGCACATAAAAAGGTGCGCCTTTACAGATTGTCTGCTGAATTTCCATATTGGCCTGAATCTGGTTAAGCGGCATATGTCCAGGTCCTTCAACAATAATCTGGACATTCTTATCCCATGCGCGCTGTGTCAGCTCTCCAAGGGTTACCAGCTCAGAAATCTGCGAAATATCACCGGCGTCTGCAATACAGCCAGGTCTACAGGCATCGCCAAGACTGATGGTAACATCATGTTCCTGGCAGATTTCCAAAATCTCATCATAAAACTCAAAGAACGGATTTTCATTGCCGGTCATTTCCATCCAGGCAAAAATCAGTGAACCTCCGCGGGATACGATGTTCATCAGGCGGCCGTTATTCTTGAAGCGGTCCGCGGTTGAACGGTTGATTCCGCAATGCAGCGTCAAAAAATCAACGCCGTCCTCTGCATGCATCCGCACAACATCAATCCATTCCTGAGGGGTAATTTCCTGAAGCGGCTTGTTGTAATACACGACGGCGTCATAGATCGGCACAGTGCCGAGCATGGCCGGACAGCTCTCTGTCAGCTTGCGTCTAAACTTACGTGTATCCCCAAAGGAACTCAGGTCCATAATGGCTTCTGCTCCCATGTCGACAGCACTTCTTACCTTTTCCATTTCCACATCCAAATTCAGACAGTCTCTGGATGTCCCAAGATTGACGTTAATTTTTGTCTTTAATGCACTGCCGACCCCATAGGGCGTCAGACAGCGGTGGTTCTTGTTGGCCGGTATAGCTACCTGTCCCTTTGCCACCAAGCCCATTAAAGTGTCTAAGGGCATGTTTTCATATTCCGCGACACGCTTCATTGCTTCCGTTTCAATGCCACGGCGTGCGGCATCCATTTGAGTTGTGTACAGCTCCATATTTTCTCCTTAACTTTTTCAGTTTTTCAACAAAAAAAGCGCACCCACGGGTACGCTGCTTGGCTCAACTTGTCCTCCCTACGACGGCGTTACACCGCATCAGGTAAAACGGGTTTAGGATTCAATCCAATCTCAGCAAAAGCTCCCCGGGCATCAACTCATTTGTCTTTCTTATTCTATCCTAAGTGCACCAAAATAACAAGAAGTTTATTCATATTTACCAGAACATTTCAATTAAACCTAAGATAACCAATAACACACCGGAGACAGCCGGCGCGTAATCCCCTAAAAGCGGACCAACTACGCGTCCTCCAAGTCGTGAACCCAACCATAAAGCGATAAGGCTTATCATAAAAGTACACACTGCTGTCAAGACGATATTGACACCGGTAATACTGGCCGCTATCCCTGTTCCTAAATTGTTAAAGGTCAGTCCAAGTGCCACGGTCACAATTTCACGGTATCGAATATGGGACTTATCACGAACCGATGCGTCCATCTTCTCTGCCATTTCATCCGTGCTTTTCATAGCATAGCTGCCTGACTTTTTCTCCTTTAAAAGCTTGATGATTCCCTGTATGACAAAATAAATCCCCAACAGTATAATAATCCCGGCACCCAACTCATTTCCTATACGATCTGGCAAATATCCGGACAGCCATTTGCCAAAGAGCATAGCGATGACCGTTCCTGTTGTCGTAATAACAGCGACAGTCAGATTCGAGACTGCGTCAAGATGAATTTTTTTAATCCCAAAGGCCAGACCAACTACAATGTTGTCAAGATTGGACGAAAGGCTGAATAATAAAGCAGATACAACTAAAACAAGCATTTTATCATGCTCCTTGTTTATTTTATATGTTCTTTCTATATTATACCCTTTCTATTCGTGTGAATTATCGCTATCCTCCGGTAAATTTTATCAAAAAACAAAGATACCTGGCACCCCCTTGTACCAGGCATCTAACTCCCCTTCATTTTCCCCATTAAGAAAACGTTCATCCAGATATCATTTCCGAAGATGGTATCCCCCTTGATTCCACCTTATATCCTGCGTTTCAAAAACGTTTTCATTAACTGTAAACAATAATACCATTTTCATCAATAATTGTCAAGTTATTTTATTAACAAATTAGTTCTAAGAAACGTCCAAATTCAATTAAACAGAGGGAGACGCCGCCTTTCGCAACGCCTCTCTGTTCTACTCTTTAGCGTTATTCTCAGAGTCACTCAAATTCTCAGACGCTTCTGTTTCCGCATTTTCTTCCAACTGTTTCTTCTTGAGCTTTGGCATAAAACGCTTTACGAAGGTCCCCTTTCCACGGCCCTTGATATAAAACAAACCAAAGATCGAGAAGACAACAGCGCCGATAAAATTAACGAATAAATCGGACATCGTGTCCACCAGCCCAATATCGATGTAGCCACCATAATTCCAGGTCTGTCCATTGACAACAATGCTTTCGATTGGGATGGTTACCGCAACATTTTTTCCTTCAGGATTAAAGATCACGGAGCTGATACTGTGAATAATCGTATCTTTTTGCATATCGGTTTGGAAAAACCAATCGGCTCCAAATTCAAAAAACTCCCAGAGCACGCCAATGGTCATTGAAAAGCAGAATGCAAAAACGGCTACAAAAACCGGTGAAAGACTCATGCTGAAATTTTCATTCTGATTTAAAATATCAATCAATGAAAAGCCAATAGCTGCCATTAAAAAACCGTTTATAGTGTGCAGCATCGCATCCCAATGGTCAAAAATCAGATAATATTCCTGAATCTCACCTAAAATTTCCGCTGAAAAAATAAATAATATAATAATAATTTCAAGAGTTGTCGGCATTTCAATGTGAAGCTGCTTATCCACAAAGCTGGGAATCATAAATAAAATTAATGTCAGCACGCATAGAAAAACATTGTTCCAATTTTGATTCCAGATTTGGGCAATCATAACCGCAACGACTAAAACACGAAGCAGTATATACAAAAAAAACTTGCCACGGCTTTTTTTGGTTGGCTCACTTGCATTTTTTTCTCTCTTTTCTTTTTTCAAAAACTGGCTCCCTTCTAAAATTTTTATCGCTTTTCTGAACCATTATAACACAGACATGGGAAAATCGTTTTTTATTTAAGAATTTTGGGTAATTGTTATTGTATCTTATGTAAAATCAAGGAGCCGTAATAATGAAAAATAAATATTTAAAAACAAGCCTTACTGCAATTCTCTCCATCCTGCTAATGAGCAGTTTCAATCCGATTCTGGCCGAAACGCCGGCCGGAGACCCTGCTCTTAATGAGGGGGCGGTTGGCAGTCCCCTAACGCTGACCTCCAGCGTCCCACAGGATGGCGCCACAGATGTACAACCTTTCACAGAAATTTCTGTATCCTTCAATCAGAATGTGGTCAACACAGCCGTAAGAGAAACAAATGAGAACGCCGTAACCCTTTGGAGTGAAGGCAAACAGGTAGATGCAGACATTGTCTTATCCGATGATCTGATTGATCCCGAGGATTGGGGAACGATTCGAATCAATCCAAAGGATAATTTAAAAAACAATCAGGAATATATCATAAAGGTCGGTACCTCTCTGACCTCAACAACTGGAGAGCACTTGCAAACGCCTGTGGAAATTCATTTTACCACGGTAAAATCTGCCGCTTCCATTACCGGGACTTCGGTTGCAGTGGTTGCAGCCATTGTCATCATCGCCGTCGTCATCATTGGTATTCTCTACAAAAGACACAACCGGTAACTTAAAAAGACGCATCCGGTATCGGATACGTCTTTTTATTATGCCTGCTTTCTCGCCGCCTTCACAAAGGCTTTAAATAAATCACGCTCGTATGCGCGCTTAGGCCACAGGAACTCGGGATGCCACTGAATTGCCAGACCATAAGTCATATCTGGTATCTCAACGGCTTCCACCAGCCCATCTTTTGCACGCGCTGTCGCCTCCAGCTGCGGAGAAAGCTCTGCGATTCCCTGATGGTGCATGCTGTTGACGCGAATTGTTTTTTCACCAATAATTTCAAACAGCTTACTGCCTTCTTTAATCTCAATATCGTGCACTGGAAAAACAAATTCTGTTTTCTGGGCATGCTGTATAGGTTCCATGTCCTTTTTCTGTGCTACTAAATCCTGATAGAGTGTGCCGCCCAGAGCCACATTAAAAAACTGAAGGCCGCGGCAAACACCAAAGAGGGCTTTGTCCTGTTTTCGAACCTCATCAAACAAAATCGCCTCCATATAATCCCGTTCTGGCGAAACCTCATTGCAGTATTCGGTCATTTCCTGATTGTAAAGCGTTGGATCCACATCCTGTCCGCCAGTAAACAAAAAACCGTCAAACTCATTTACAAGCGCGCGGATATCCGCTTCGTCCTCTAAAAGCGGCAACACAAAGGGCATCCCTGAGGCCTCCAGAATACCATTTAAATATCCCGGAAAAATCCAGATGCTGTTCCATTTGCTTGCCTGTTTTGTATCATAAAGGGGTAGTACCCCTATTTTAGGTTTTTTTTCCATTCTGTTTTCCTCCAAACAAAATATAAAAAAAGTATTTCCTCAAGCTTTCGCCATTGAAATACTTTAAAATAATATTACCCCAAAATCTTTAAAATAACAAGCCTTTTCTTTATCAGTCAATCCCAAAATCCACCATACGTTTGTCCAACTCAGCCAGAGCCTCATCGTCCAGGTCGTAACGATCCAGCAGATTTAAAAGATCCTCGCATTTTTCACGGATGGCGTCTGCGGTGGCGTCGTTCGCTTCTGCCCTGAAAACCTCGCTGTCCTCTTTTAGAAGATCCACAAGAGTCAGTACCTTTTTAGGCTCGACCTCTCCAAAGTTTCCAAGCAGATCAAAAACGGTTTCCGATGGCAGACTGAGAATCATATCAAGCGACATGCCCAGAAGGCTTTGATACTGGTCATTGGCCAATGAGTGGCACTCTGCATATTCTTTTTTTGACCGCTTGAAAATTATTTCACTGACCGCCCGGCACATAGCTCCAATCATTTCCATCAAATAGTCATTTTTCAGCATCGTTTTCTCCTGTCTGTTTATACCTGAAAAAATCCCGGCGAACCGGGACCTTTTTATTCGGTTGTTGTATCCTCTACTACCTGGACCTCGCCGTTTTCCATATCAACAGTTATACTGACAAACTGCGTTTCATTCTTTTCGTCGCCTGTTGTCAAAACCTCATCGGCGTTTACATCATCCATTTTCCAAGTGATTTTAAAAATATTTCCTATCGTTTCAGAGCTGGAAGTCATATTCTTCGTATTCTGACGAAGGAACTCCTGTCCTATATGCTCTATAAACTTTCTTGTCGCAATTTTCTCTGCTGCGTAAGCATCCATCCTTTTTCCACCTCATTCTATATCATTCAATACATTTATAGACTTATTTTACCACTTTAGCCGCTCTTTATCAATAAAAAGACGGGAATCTCTCCGGAAATATTTATCCTGAACCACCTCAAATACGTTGCAGGGAATTAAAATTATTGACTTCAATCCTTTTATGACTTTACTGGTTTTATAAACAATGATTTTTTGATTTATTCACTTGACTTGCTCCACTCATTTCGCTATACTATGTTTCGATTCTAGTTCAATGGATCTCGCTGTTCAATAACTGAGAGGTCTAGCCGACCTTCACTTGATACAGCTTTTGTTCAAGGCATAAAACTACATTCAAGTGAAGCGCCGTTTTCTCTGAGACATCTTCTGGACTTTTCTCTTTGCTCAACGTCTGCGTCTCTTATCTGCAAGACCGCTTTATGTACACTTTCTCAAAAGACATTATCATTATCTGGAATAAATAGCCCAAATTTTATACAATAAACCTTAATTCGGTTCAAATCCAAAGACAGAAGCGCGTCGTTTCTTTCCTTTTCTGAGTGTTCAAGCAACTGTAAGTAATTCATTTTTTAAACCCCTTTTCCATTTTTTCACTTTATATCTTAAGCATATACCCAGGCATTGCCGCTGGATTCATTTTTTTTTAAAAGCAGCTCAGATATTGAAAATAAAGGATTGCCAAAACAGCTCCATTGTGTTATCATATGAGAGCTGAAATCTTAAGCTGAAGTGGCACAGATGGTAGCGCAATTGATTCGTAATCAATAGGTCAGGGGTTCGATTCCCCTCTTCAGCTCCATTAAAAAGCAGGGCGGATTTACCAAATTGGTAGACCCGCTTTTTTTATTGTGATACTCTTTATTTACCCAACAGACCTTTACATAAAAAACAATCTTTTCTCTACCTGCCTGAAAACTGCATAACCAGCCGTTTTTCCCCATCGTAAGTGTTTAAATAATACCCTTAAAAATCATTGCACAATATATAAACCTGTGCTATGATGGGGCTAATCAATACAAAGAGTAGACAAGGTGCGTAAAGTGTTAAAGGATGGGAAGTTGCCTTTAAACGAAAATAGGTCATTGCGGTACCTTGTCGCTTCCGCTTGTACAAATCAACAACCCTGTCCGCAGGGAGCCTGGCTGTCCTACAGATGCAGGCAAGTCTTATCCTCCGGGATACAATAGTTGTAGGCGTGCGGAAGCATTACTTTCAGAAATTGAAGGAGGTTCTCATGAAAAGTAATGCTTTATCCCGTGGCACCACCCGTACGAAACTGGTCGTCAATTGTGGTTTGCTTATTGCCATCAGCATTGTGCTGAAAATTTTATTCGAGATGTATATTCCTCTGGGTGGTTTTCCATCCCTCAGAATCAATCTGACATCTCTCCCAATTATGCTTTCCGGCATTTTATTGGGGCCACTCGCTGGTTTTATCGTCGGCTTTATTTCCGATCTGCTGTGCTTTTTTATCAAGCCCGGCGGTCCATTCTTTCTCGGTTTCACGGTTGCCAGCGGCCTGACAGGGTTGATTCCCGGCCTGCTGTGGATGCTGTTAAGGAAAAAGGAGATCAAGCATCTGGAATGGTTTAACCTTGGTTTTATCGTGTTGTCTGTTGGTGTTCTAGTATTAACCGGATTGTTCAGCTTTGAAAACAGCACAATCTACTATGCCGGTGAACCACTGAATCCATTTGTTTTAGTGTTGTTTATTGCTTTAATGGTCGGCTTTGTGATCTTTCCCATCATCACGGTCAGGCGTTCCGAGGTGCTCGGAGAATACCGAAGCGACTATATTCTGTTCATCGTCAGTGTGACCCAACTGATAACTTCCATTATTTTGAACACCTGGTTTTTAACCATTTTGTATGGTCAGGCAGTAACCGTGCTTTTACCCGCGCGGATTATCACCAATATTTTCTTGATACCACTTTACACAATCGCCTTAGTGGGATTACTGAAGGTATTGCCAAAATTTGTAAAAAAATAGGTTTCAGGAGCTGTGTAAAAACAGCTCTTTTTATATTTCTAAATCTTATCATTGAAAACCTATTGCAATAGTGGTAAGATAGACACAATTAATGATAAACAGAGTAGATAAGACGCGTGAAGTGTTAAAGGATGGGAAGTTGCCTTTAAACGAAAATAGGTCATTGCGGTGTCTTATCGCTTCCGCTGTGCCCTACGATGGGGATTGTAGGTTGCGGAAGCACTGCTCTTTTTACCGAGCAGTGCTTTTTGTGTTTATTTTTAATAATTTATAGCGTTCAATATTGGAGGAACACAAATGAACAAAGAAAAAATTATGGAAGCTGTTACTATGCTGATTGAAGCCATCGGCGAAGATCCCCAGCGTGAGGGCCTTGTAGACACACCCGACCGTATTGCGAGAATGTATGAAGAAATCTTTGCTGGTATCGGGCAAACAGCCGAAGAACACCTGTCAAAATCTTTTACCATCGAGTCCAATGATCTTGTCATTGAACGGGACATTCCTTTCTATTCCATGTGTGAACACCATTTTCTGCCTTTCTACGGAAAGGTGCACATCGCCTATGTACCAAATGGTAAAGTTGCCGGCCTCTCAAAGCTGGTGAGGACTGTAGATGTTTACGCGAAGAAACCCCAGCTTCAAGAAAAACTGACCTCAGAAATCGGCAGCGCCATCATGGAGTATCTAAACGCCCAGGGCGTAATGGTCATTATTGAAGCCGAACATCTCTGCATGAACATGCGCGGTGTCAAGCGTCCCGGCACAAAGACCGTAACCGCCATGAGCGATGGTATCTTAAAAACAGACGCCAGCCTGAAAAACGACGTCTACAATCTTCTAGGAATACGAGCATGAGCTCAAAACTCACCCAGACCAACCGACTACTGAATCTTCCAGAATACCAGGATTATCTGCAACGAATCGAAGCTCATGAAAAAGACCGCCGTCTCTGCCGTCATAATCTGGCTCACTTTCTGGATGTTGCCAGAATCGCGGCTGTCATTGCGAATGAAGAGGGCCTGAGCCTGAATCGAGATCTTATTTATACGACTGCTCTGCTGCATGATATCGGACGTTTTGTCCAGTACGAAAACGGGACCCCCCACGAACGGGCTTCTCACGATCTTGCCGTTGGCCTTCTCAGACATCTGGACTTTTCCTCAGAAGATCAGTCGGTTATTTTAGAAGCGATCCTGTCTCACCGCACTGCTGGTACCCAGGGCTTTAATGCGGTTTTTTATCAGGCCGATAAAAAATCCCGGGCCTGCTATGGCTGTGCTGCTCAGGAAGAGTGTAACTGGAACAATGAAAAGAAAAATTTAGAAATCACCTATTAACCTCAAGGAGACAAAATGAAAATTGGCAATAAAGATTTTGATTTAAAAAACCATGTGTATATAATGGGAATTTTAAATGTTACGCCTGATTCTTTTTCAGACGGCGGGCGTTTTGATTCTCAGGATCAGGCGCTGCGTCACGCAGAGGAAATGATTGAAGCCGGTGCCGACATTATCGACATCGGCGGTGAATCCACAAGACCTTCCCATACCCCTCTTGGCGAAGAAGATGAACTGAACCGCGTTATCCCTATGATCAAAGCTATCAGAAAACGCTTTGATATTCCCATATCTGTCGACACTTACAAGGCAAAGGTCGGCGAAGCCGCCATCGAAGCCGGCGCAGACCTTATCAATGATGTCTGGGGCTTTAAACGGGAACCACATCTGGCTGAGGTAACAGCAAAATACCAAGTTCCCTGCTGCCTGATGCACAACCGCACAAATACAGACTACACCGATTTAATGGCGGATATGCTTATTGATCTTCAAGAATCCATTGATATCGCCCTGAAGGCTGGCGTTTCAAAAGACGCCATTATACTTGATCCCGGCATTGGTTTTGCTAAAACAAGTGATGACAACCTGACCGTCATGCACCATCTGGAGGACCTTCAAAAGCTGGGATATCCTGTGCTTCTCGGCACTTCACGGAAGAGCTTTATCGGCAATACCCTTGACCTGCCGGTAGACCAACGCCTGGAGGGAACTATGGCCACCACTGTTGTAGGGGTGATGAAGGGATGCTCCATTATCCGAGTGCATGATGTCCTCGAAAACCGACGCGCTGCACTGATGACCGCGGCTATCATGAGAGGCTAGTTATGGATAAGCTTTATATTAAAGACCTCGAGGTCTTTGCCAACCACGGTGTGTTCGAGGAAGAAAAAAGACTGGGACAAAAATTTGTCATTTCCGTTACCCTTGAATTGGATATGCATGCCGCAGCTGTTACCGGCGACCTGTCCAAATCTGTAAACTACGGTGAGCTCAGCGCAGAAATCGAGACGGAATTCCAACGAGAAAGCTATGATCTCATCGAAACTGCCGGAGAAAAGCTGGCAGATTATATTTTAAGCCGCTATGATCTGGTACAGGGCGTAACCGTCCTGGTGAAAAAGCCTTGGGCGCCCATCCATAAGCCTCTTGATTACGCCGCCATCGAAATCAGCCGAAGCTGGCACCGCGCTTTCATTGCCTTTGGCTCAAACCTCGGTGACCGAGAAAAAAATATTCAGACCGCCATTACTTCACTAACGAACCGAAACGATATCCGCCTGGTTTGTCAGTCCAGCATCATCGAAACTGAACCGTGGGGATATGCCGATCAAGATGCTTTTTTAAACGGCGTTATAGAAATAAAAACAACCCTGTCCCCCGCAGATCTCATGACGCTGCTGCTGGAGACGGAAAAACGCCTGAAACGCCAACGTGTTATCCACTGGGGACCACGCACACTGGATCTTGACATTTTATTTTATGACAGACTTATCTGCGACCATCCGCATATTACCCTTCCACACCCCAGAATTCAGGATCGGCTTTTTGTACTGGAACCCATGGCAGAAATCGCTCCCTGGTACATCCATCCCGTGCTTGGCAAAAGCATGACTGAGCTTATGGAGCAATTAAAAAAGTCTGAGGCATGAGAATCTTATGCGCTTTTTTAATCCCACAACGGACAAAAACGTTCCCGGTAAAAACAGGGCTTTTTCCCTGATTTTACCGGGATTTTTATTAAAATTTCATTAATTCAAAAGTTTTGTATTGTTAAAATGACCCAATAAGAGTATACTGGTAAGTGAAATAAATCAAACAAATTTAAACGAGCGACGACTCAGGAGGTTTGAAATGGGATTAGTAACATCTACTGAAATGTTTAAGAAAGCATATGAAGGCAAATACGCTGTGGGCGCTTTTAATGTAAACGATATGGAGATTATCCAGGGCATCGTTGAAGCCGCACAGGAAGAACAGGCTCCTTTGATTTTGCAGGTGTCCGCCGGCGCCAGAAAATACGCCAATCCGGTTTATCTTAAAAAGCTGGTTGAAGCAGCGGTTGAAACCACTGATCTGGATATATGCCTGCATCTGGACCACGGCGCAGATTTTGAAATCTGTAAATCCTGTGTTGACGGAGGTTTTACCTCTGTCATGATCGACGGCTCCAAATACCCTTTTGAAGAAAATATCGCGTTGACTAAAAAAGTAGCTGATTACGCGCACGATCACGGTGTCGTCGTGGAAGCTGAGCTTGGAAAACTGGCAGGCATTGAAGATGCTGTAAACGTAGGCGACCACGAAGCTTCTTTTACCGATCCAGATGAAGCTGTTGAATTTGTCGAAAGAACAGGCTGTGATTCTCTGGCCATTACCATCGGTACCAGCCACGGCGCCTTTAAATTCAAGGGTACTCCAAAGCTGGATTTCCCGAGACTGGAAAAAATTTCCGGCTTGCTGCCTGGCTATCCGCTGGTGCTTCACGGATCTTCCAGTGTTCCCAAAGAATTTGTCGATTTATGCAACCAGTACGGCGGCGCCATCCCGGGCGCACAGGGCGTACCGGAGGATATGCTGCGTGAAGCCGCCAAATGGGGCGTCTGTAAGATCAACATTGATACAGATTTGAGACTGGCCATGACAGCCTCCATCCGCAAGGTCTTTGTAGAACAGCCGCAGGTCTTTGACCCAAGAGAGTATCTTGGACCAGGCCGTGCCGCCATTAAAGCCATGGTTGCCCATAAGCTTAAAGACGTTCTGGGCTGTGCAGGCAAACTCTAAACAAAAATGAATATCCAATCCGGAATGTCCGACATTCCGGATTTTTTATGGTATAATCATTCCACAATCAATAAAAGAGCAAGGAAGTTTTATGAAACAATATACCATTGATGAAAACTCAGGAAACCAGCGTCTTGACCGGTACCTGGCCAAGCTGATGCCACTGGCGGACAGAAATTTTCTGCAAAAGATGCTGCGCAAAAAAAGAATCAAGCTTAACGGCGGCCGGGCCGAGCCCAAAGACACAGTCCACATTGGCGACACCGTCCAAGTTTATTTTTCCGAAGAAACCATCGCAGGCTTTCAGGAAAAAAAGCCACAGCGACATTTTGATCTGACGCCAGAAATCAAAAAAATATTTGAACCACCGGTTTATGAGGATGATCATCTGCTGGTCATCAACAAACCCGCCGGCCTTTTAAGTCAGGCAGATGTCTCCGGCGACATTTCTTTGATTGATGCAGCACGGACCTACCTGAAAAAAAATACGCCCGGCAACACAGAGGCTTTTGACGTCGTCATTTCTAACAGACTGGACCGCAACACCAGCGGTATTATTCTCATGCCAAAGGATTATCCGACCTTACAGGCAGTGAACGCCGCTATTCGGGAGCGACAGGCTTTAAAAGAATATCACACCATTGTATCTGGCGTATTGAAAAAGCCTGGCACCCTTACCGGCTTTTTAACCAAAGACACCACCGAAAATAAATCAGCCATCCAAAGCCAGTCCGGAAAAGGCGCTAAAGAGGTTCGGATGGACTACTGCCCCCTCACAGATAATGGCAGATTCACGCTTCTGGAGGTAACGCTTCACACCGGGCGTTCTCACCAGATTCGTTCACAGCTTACTGACTATGGCTTTCCCATCATCGGCGACTACAAGTATGGCGATCCCTCCATCAACCGTCAGTTTAATCAGAAGTATGGTTTAAATCACCATTTACTGCACAGCCGGCACTATGCCATAAAAGACCTGGGCTACGATTTCACAGCTCCCTATCCGCCGCTCTTTAAGCAACTTTTAAAGGATCTGAAACTGGACAGGGAGGCGTTTTAGCATGGGATACTGGCACAGCCGCGGTCTGCGCGGCAGCTATCTTGAAGAATGTATTAACCAGACCAACAAAATTTACCTTGAGCAGGGGCTGGCTGTTGTCCAGAAGCTTCCGACCGCCATTAAGCCCATAGAGCTGGACCCAGGCAAGGGAACCATTAAGCTGGCTTACTTTGAAGAAAAAAGCACCGTCGATTACATGGGCAATGTCCAGGGGATTCCCATCTGTTTTGACGCCAAGGAGACCAACCAGAAGCGGCTTCCTATCGCCAATATACACGAGCACCAGATCGAGTTCATGGACGCCTTTAACCGGCAGGAGGGCTTGTCTTTTCTCATCGTTTGGTTTAAACTATTTGATGAACACTACTTATTGCCCTACGAGACTTTAAAGGCCTACTGGGACGCTGCCAAAAAAGATGGCCGCAAGTCTATTCCCTACGCTGCCTTTGATAAAAAATATCAGATTCATCCCTGCGGCAATATTCTGGTGCACTACCTTGAGACGCTTAACGTCTACTTAAATAATAAAGGAGAAACATCATGAAAAAAATCGCAAGCTTTACTGTTAACCATATTGATTTGCTGCGCGGAATTTACGTTTCACGCAAGGATTACTGCGGCGACGACTGTATCACCACCTTTGATATCCGCATGAAGGAGCCGAACCGCGAGCCGGTCATCAACACCGCTGAGCTCCATACCATCGAACATCTCGGCGCTACCTATCTGCGCAATGACCCTGAACTCAGCGAAAAGATCGTCTATTTTGGACCCATGGGCTGCCGTACCGGTTACTATCTGCTGATGAAGGGCGACCTTACCTCAAAGGATGTGGTTCCTCTGGTAACTGACCTCTTCAAGTTTATGGCTGATTTTGAGGGAGACGTCCCCGGAGCTGCTCCGAGAGACTGCGGTAACTATCTGGATATGAATCTGGGCATGGCAAAATATGAATCCAAAAAATTTCTCGATGAAGTTTTAATGAATCTGACCGAAGCCAATCTTATTTATCCTGAATAAACTTAAGAAGACCGCTTCAGCGGGCTGCCGACTCTGTATCGTCAGCCCGTTTTTTAATCGGCGCTTGACAAAAGGAATATATACCTCACCCTATAGCCTTTTATCCACACCGGCACCAGTATGTCAAATAACTAAATAGAAGTAAAATTTTGCTCTCAAATTAAAAAATATTGCAACCGGTTAAAAACTGTGCTATAGTAAATTCATGCTAGCAGCCCGACTGTCAGAGAGGCTTCGCGCCAATCCTAAGCTATGCTGTCAGTTTTTACAAAAGTATCGTGCTGAAGGTAAGGGATTTTCCCAAACCGCGAAGGCGGGCAGATAACCATGGGTTGCCAGTGTGATCATTTTTTAATGAAATCGGCAAGCCTTATTTTGTTATGATCGCTCCCTGAGCCTTTTTCGGCACAGGGAGCTTTTTTTGCATTTTGATACTTTTACTTGACTAAGAAAGGAAGATGTTATGGAAACACGAATTGCCTTAATCGGAATCATTGTTGAAAACCCCGAATCGGTGGAAAGCCTTAACGCCATCTTGCATGACTACTCCGAGTTTATTATTGGCAGAATGGGCATTCCCTACAAGCAGCGCAGCATATCTGTTATCAGTGTCATTGTCGACGCCCCTACGGATGTGATCAGCGCATTATCCGGGAAGCTGGGTATGCTGCCCAATGTTAATGCCAAAACCGTTTATTCAAAATTACCATCACAGTAAAGAATGAAAGACTTAATCTGTAAGCTGGAGAAAAATGAGGCGCTGGAAAAAGCGGAATGGGTCCGTCTGATTGCCGGACAGACACCCGAGCTTTCGGCCTTTCTCTTTAAAAAAGCCCGCTGTCAGGCTCAAAAATATTATGGAAACCGGATTTATACCCGCGGACTCATTGAATTCTCAAACTACTGTAAAAACGACTGCTACTACTGTGGTATCCGCAGAAGTAATGACCGCGTAAAACGCTACCGGCTTTCCGAAAATGACATAATGGACTGCTGTGCCGCAGGCTACAAACTGGGCTTCAGGACTTTTGTGCTTCAGGGCGGTGAGGACCCTTGGTTTAACGACGACCGGATGTGCCGTATCGTCGGATATATCCGTCAGACTTACCCTGACTGTGCCATTACCCTGTCCCTGGGGGAACGCAGCGCTGAATCCTATAAACGTCTCTACGCTGCCGGTGCAAATCGTTATCTTCTGAGGCATGAAACGGCAGACTTTTCACATTACCACACCCTGCACCCAAAAGCGCTTTCCCCCAAAACACGCCAGAGCTGTCTTTATAATCTTAAAGCGATCGGCTATCAGGTGGGCACTGGCATGATGATTGGTTCACCCGGACAAACGGCTGAACACCTGGCCGAGGATCTTTTATTCATGAAAGCGCTGGAGCCGTCTATGATCGGCATAGGGCCTTTTATTCCCCAGAAGGATACCCCTTTTGGCAGAGAAAGGCCCGGCACTCTGGAGCAGACCCTATTCTTAATCGGGCTGATCCGTCTCATGCTGCCAAACGCCTTGATACCGGCAACCACTGCTCTGGGTACAATTGACCCCAGTGGGCGTGAAAAAGGTGTACTGGCAGGCGCCAACGTAGTGATGCCCAACCTGTCACCTCTTTCTGTGAGAAAAAAATACGCCTTGTATGACAATAAAATCTGCACCGGTGACGAGGCAGCTGAGTGCCGGTCCTGCCTTCAAAACCGTATGCGCCAGATCGGATATGATCTGACTGTAGACCGCGGTGACGCGGCGAAAAAATAATTTTAGCTAAGGAAGTATCAAAATGTACAATAAGGAATCATTAACCGCAACCGAGTTCATTAACCATGAAGAAATTTTAGAAACCCTTGAATATGCAAAAGCCAATAAAAATAACCGGGAGCTCATCGACAGCCTCATCGAACGTGCGGCGGACTGCAAAGGTCTGACCCATCGTGAAGCCGCTGTTTTACTGGAATGTGATCTTGAGGATGAAAATGAAAAAATGTATTCCCTTGCCAAGGAAATCAAACAGAAGTTTTATGGCAACCGCATTGTTATGTTCGCTCCGCTTTATCTGTCAAATTACTGTATCAACGGGTGTGTCTACTGCCCCTATCACCGCCAGAATAAGCATATCCGGCGAAAAAAACTGACTCAGGAGGAAATACGCGACGAGGTTATTGCCCTTCAGGATATGGGGCATAAGCGCCTGGCGCTGGAGACCGGTGAAGATCCAGCCAACAATCCCATCGAGTATGTGCTGGAAAGTATCCAGACCATTTACGGCATCAAACATAAAAACGGCGCGATCCGCCGCGTCAATGTCAATATTGCCGCCACTACAGTAGAAAACTATAAAAAGCTTAAAGATGCCGGCATTGGCACTTACATTTTATTCCAGGAAACCTACCATAAAGAAAACTATGAAAAACTGCACCCCACAGGACCCAAGCATGACTACGCTTACCATACAGAGGCAATGGACCGCGCCATGGACGGCGGCATTGATGATGTGGGTATCGGCGTTTTATTTGGGCTCAACATGTACCGCTACGACTTTGTAGGGCTTTTAATGCACGCCGAGCATCTAGAAGCTGCAAAGGGCGTTGGCCCGCACACCATCTCTGTCCCGCGAATCCGCTCCGCAGATGATATTGATCCCGATTCCTTTTCTGATGCCATTTCTGATGAAATCTTCCAGAAAATCGTCGCTGTTCTGCGCATCGCTGTGCCTTACACCGGTATGATTATCTCGACCCGCGAATCCCAGAAGACCCGTGAAAAAGTTCTGGATTTGGGGATTTCCCAGATCAGCGGAGGCTCCAGCACCTCAGTCGGCGGCTACGTCGAGCCTGAAAAGGAAGAGGATAACTCAGCCCAGTTTGACGTCAG
The DNA here is from genome assembly GCF_003477535.1 of Eubacterium sp. AM05-23. Lineage (NCBI taxonomy): Bacteria > Bacillati > Bacillota > Clostridia > Eubacteriales > Eubacteriaceae > Eubacterium > Eubacterium sp. AM05-23. Next base: position 260,922 of record NZ_QUDF01000003.1, on the reverse strand, counting down.
CGATACCCGTACCCTTGATGAAGTCGTCAACTGGCTGCTGCAGCTTGGCTATATTCCAAGCTTCTGTACAGCCTGCTACCGAGAAGGGCGTACTGGAGATCGGTTCATGAGCCTGGTAAAATCCGGCCAGATCGCCAACTGCTGCCAGCCCAATGCGCTGATGACACTGAAAGAATACCTTGAGGATTATGCCAGTCCAGATACCAAGGCCAAGGGCGACTTTGTCATTAACGAAGAATTAAAGGATATTCCAAAAGATAAGGTGCGGAATATCGCCATTGAAAATCTCAAGGCCATCTCCCAGGGCCAGCGGGATTTCCGCTTCTGATTATTTTGCCAGACATTAAAAAGGAGTACCTATGAGCTTAACATCCACCCCTCGTTCAAACCGGCTTCATATTGGAATTTACGGAAAACGCAACAGCGGCAAATCTTCATTGATCAACGCCCTGACCGGCCAGAAAATCGCTCTGGTCTCTGACGTGGCAGGCACCACCGCCGACCCTGTTTACAAATATATGGAGATCCACGGTATCGGCCCCTGTATGTTTATCGACACTGCCGGCTTCGACGACGTCGGCGAGCTCGGCGAAATGCGCGTTGGGCAGACCCGCAAGGCTATGGATAAAACTGATATTGCCCTTGTAGTCTGGGGAGATACCCAGACCGAAGAAGAATACGACTGGATCGACGCCTTTAAAAAGCGGAATACGCCCGTTATTCCCGTTATCAACAAATCAGATATTCTGACCGATATTGAGCCGCTAGCCCTCGAAATCAAAGCCCGTCTTGGAGTGCCCCCTCTGATTGTCAGCGCAAAAACAAGAGAAGGCATGGATCATATACGAGAAGCGCTGATCCGCTCACTTCCCAAGGATTATGAGGCTGAGAGCATTACTGGCAATTTGTGTTCAGACAGTGATCTGGTCATGCTGATCATGCCACAGGATACCCAGGCGCCTAAGGGACGGCTTATCCTGCCGCAGGTACAGACGATCCGCGAGCTTTTAGATAAAAAGTGTATTGTCCACAGCGCCACTGCTGACCGTTTTGATGAGGCCATCGCCTGTCTGGCGAACCCGCCAAAGCTTATCATCACAGATTCTCAGGTCTTTAAAACCGTTTATGACAAAAAGCCCCCTGAAAGCAAGCTTACTTCCTTTTCAGTGCTGTTTGCCGCTTACAAGGGCGATCTGGACTACTTTGTTGAAGGATCCAAGGCTCTTGACCATTTGACAGAGAGCTCCAGGATTCTCATCGCAGAGGCCTGCACCCACGCGCCTCTCGAAGAGGATATCGGCCGCGAAAAAATTCCAAACATGCTCAGAAAGCGTGTCGGTAAAGGCCTGAGTGTTGACGTCGTAGCTGGGAATGATTTTCCCCAGGACCTGACGCCTTATGACTTGGTGATTCACTGCGGCGGCTGTATGTTTAACCGCAAGCACGTACTCTCAAGAGTTGAACGTGCCCGAAGCCAGGGGGTGCCTATGTGCAACTACGGCGTCACCATCGCCCACCTTTCAGGTATTCTGGATAAAATCGACCTGGTATAAACAAAGGAGACAACGCAAATGCGCTGTCTCCTTTGTTTTCTGCTTAACTTTTCTTTTTAACAAGTTCTAAAAAATCATTCTCTTCAAGAGGCCTGGAGTAGTAGTAGCCCTGTATGTAGTCCGCTCCGCAGCGAATCATACAGTTCAGGTCTTCTTCTGTTTCGACCCTCTCGGCAACGACCTTAACATCTTTTATTTTGATCATCTCAACCATTTTCCGAACAAACTCAAATTGTTCCTGATTCTGCTGTACCTGCTGCACCAGATGATGATCTAGCTTGACAAAGGCAAAAGGAACCTGGGAAAAATAGGAAATATTGCCCTCGCCCGAACCAAAATTGTCCATAACAATGCAAATTCCGGCTGCGTGCATCTGGTTCAGGACATCAATGGCTGCCGGAAAAGACTGCAGCAGCAAGGCTTCTGTGATTTCCACACAAATCTGATCCGGCGTAATACCGGATTCATGGATAATATTCAGGGTTTTCTTTCCATAATTCTGATCCACCAGCTGCTGTACCGACAGATTGACCGTAATATTTTCAATGCTTGTTCCCTGGCTTGACAAAAACTTCATGGTTTTGCAGGCCCTTCTCAATACCAGTTCTCCGACCTCTGTTACCAGATTATTCTTTTCAGCCACCCGTATAGCCTCATAAGGCGGAATGTACTGTCCATTTTCATCCTGAAGACGCATCAGAGCTTCAGCTGTGGTATAGCATTTCTTTCTGTAATCATAAACCGGCTGATACCAGACGTCAAAATTCTGAAGCTCGATCTGTTTGTTTAGCAGCTCGAGAATTTTACTCTCACGTTCCACATCATTGAGTACAGTCTGGTTATAAACAACGACGTTTTCTTCACTGAATTTTTTCGCAAAGCTCAGCGCTTGCCAGAGTCCCCTCACCAGTTCCTCAGCATTATCACCATGTTCAGGATAACGGCAGATACCAACCTTGTATTTAAGCTGAAAGCTGGCAGCGCCAACAGTTATCTCTGAATCCATCAGCTTTTGCAGTTCCAGCTGAATTCCATCATCACCATCCTGCATAGCATTTATGCCCATAAAACGGTCGCCGTAGACATGATAGATCTGATCGCCAAAAATCTTTTGGAGGCCACTGCTAATGCTCAAAAGAATCTCATTTCCGGTTTCAATCGAAAAAATCCGATTGTATTTTCCAAAATTTGCCACGTCGAGCATATAGATTGTAAAAGGTTCCTTTTTTCGAATAAAGCGAAGAATATCCTGATAGCCCTTCGAAAAATTCGCCAAATTCAGATGAAAGTCCATAAAAGCAGCTTTTTCAAGTTTTTCACAATAGCTTAACAGAGTATCGGACAGGGCGTTTAAATCTTCATCATTATAATGTCCAAAATCAAGTCCTTCTTCACCTTCAAATATACGCTGGCATCGTTCTTTCATCTCCCGCACCGGGCGTTTCATCCGGCTGTAAAAATAATAAAGCACAAAACCAAAAATACCCAGTAAAATAATAGTCAAAACAATCTGATAGGCTGAGTACTTCAAAATCGTTTGGAAGATTACACGGCTGCTTACAGAGGTCATAAGCGCCATAGGATACTGATCGTCCCTGGCCACAAAGCCGATCATTTTTTGCCCATCCGAGTCGGCATAGGTAAAGGAATCGTATGTATTTTCGGTTTCGATTATTCCTTCCAAAAGTCCAGAACAGTTGACCACTTCTTCGTTGGCATCGCTGAGACTGAGATCCCCTTTTGTTGCTACCGGCATCCAGCTGTCACTGTCAAACAGAATCGTGCTCCGCTCATTTTCGCTGTCGGGCAGACTGATAAAATCATTATCATAATACAAGCTGATGCAACCAAGGTACTCGCCGTCTGCAGACCAGACCGGAGCACATACCTCTACCACAGCTTCATCTTTATAAGTGGTAAAATCTACCCGGTATGAGACTCCCTGAAAATAATCCGGCGTGTTATCCATTGTACTGCTATCCAGCTCGTCAATAACCTGAAGCGCTGTATTTTTAAGATAAATCCGATTATCTTTTCCCAGAATACGCATACCGACATAGTTTGGCATCAGCTTCACAGCCTCTTCGACCACATGGATCGCTTCCTTTTCTCTATCGCCTCCATCAGCGATACCCTCCCCACCTTCCAGCAGTGTACTGATACTGGCACTGGTGCTGAGATAAAGGGTTTCATCACCCAGGTTGTCAATGGTATCTGCAAGCATCGCCTCTGCGGTTTCTGTTTGGTGTCGGAGGTTATTTCGATAAATATCCAAGTTGAAAAAATACGTTAAAATCATGGACCCAATCAACATCGCCACAAATACGAGAATTAAGATTCGCAGAAGTGTAAAATAAAAAAGGTTATCTTTCTCCTCTTTTGGAGAGCTTTTCCGTAAAATTTGACGTTTCATTTTATATCCTTAAAACCTTCTACTTTGGGGGTATGTTTTATTGTACCATATGGCTATACTTCTGTCTACCACAGAAAACGGTATGAAATATTTTCATTCAACAAAATCCGCATATCATAGGCATTTCAAGCATAAAAAAACATTCCGGAAAATTTACCGGAATGTTTAAGATTTTTCAAGACTCTTTTTTCTTACTTTTTTTGTCATCTTTGGTATCATCTGAACGGCCGAGCATTTTATCAAAAAGACGTTCCAGGATGTCTTTCTTTTTACCTTTGCCTTCAAATTCCTTGGTACGGCGGTTTATTTTATTGGCCATACCCTTTGCAATCTGGATAGTTTCAGCGTTCTCATCAGGCAACAAAGCGTTCCATTCTCTAAAAAGCTTGCCATTGACTGTCATGGCCTCATAGTTGATCGCCAGCACACGGTAAACGTGATGTCCATTGTCATGCTCTTTCACCTTGGCTCTGGCGCGGTTCCAGGAATGATACCGGCCCATCATATAAGCCTGATCCTCACTGATAATGGAGCAATAAGGTTTATTCGTTGCTCTCAAACGGAAAGAATTTGGTGCAATAAGCACAAATATTACCGCAGTGACTGCAAAGAACACCCCAAAGGCTACAGCCAGCATCTTGCTTTCCTCACTCAAAAGGAAGAACAGGATGACCGATAAAACAATGATAATCGCCAGCAGTATAAAAAACTTCTTTTTACTGGCTTTTTTTTGGATTGCATTGAGCTCGCCAATAAAGCTTTCATATAAAGCGTCATCGTATTCCCAACGGATTTTTTCTGCATCGCTTTTTATAAAATTTTCAAATGCCTTGTAGCGTTTGAAATAAAACAAGGCGAAAATAATGCCGCCGGCGATCAGGATAATTCCAAAATAATTGCAATAAAACTGGTATGGGCCGATATCCGCCACCATACCAGGTACAAAGACCACCAGGACGCCCAAAACGGATGCGACCAAAGATAAAATAATGTTCAGCTTTAATGGATTTTGAATGTCATTCATACTTTTTCCAACCTTTTTAAATTTTTATGCACACCTGTCCTTATAAAGCTTTAAAGGTTTCTCGAACTTCATTGATCTTGCCGCAGCTCATTGCGCCTTCAGGGCAAGGGCCTTCCACACAACGCGGACCGGCATTTTTAAATAAGATCGGTGCAACCTTGCGGCATTCCACCAGCATGGCGATGGCACAGGCGCGGATTTCCCACTGGGCACGCATGCAGCAACGCTGGTTAAAGAAATGCAGCAGCTCACGGACATTCATAGTGACCACAATTTTTGTTTCACAGGCATTCGGCAATACAAAACGGGCATCCTCGATTCCCTGTTTTTCTGCCATGTTCGCAGCCTGTTTTTCAGACTTTCCCTCTGCCATCAATTCCTGCTTATGCTTTTCAATGAGCTTTTCAGCAATCACATCATAGGAATGCTGGGCATTTTCCATCGCGCGGATATACTCTTCCTTTGCCTCTGGAATATTCGCAATCTCATAAGGCACAATGTAATTAAACTGTCCCTCTGTAACATAGCGCTGAGATTTCTGGCTAAAGCTTGCCATCCGGTGTCGTACCAGCTGGTGAGTCAGGGCGCGGCTCACACCTTCAATTGCAAAGGTAAAACTGGCGTGTTCAATGGGGGATGCGTGTCCCATATCCATCAGGCGGTTTAAAAATTTATCTACATTTTCCGGGGTCAGATCCTCCATAATTTCCGCGGCGCCAGCGTGGGAATAACAGAGTTTAGCAGCAGCAGCCACAAGCTTTTCCGGTTCGGGGGTATGCTCGATTAACGTAACACTGAGTTTGGTTTCCATTGTTTTCTCTCCTTTGTTATGAGCGTAATGATTTTGTCCTGAACAGACAATGCTATTATTATACCATTTATGAGACTTCCCGCAAATCGAAATATGAATATAAATTTCATAAGTTAAGATAAATTTTTATATCCACAAATTATTCCCTTTTCCCGCCAACTATTTATTAACCCCAGATGGATGAAAACGTGTATAATAATAAAAGATTTGGAGGTAGCATCATGTTTAAAGGACAAAAGATTACGCCGGAACACAATAAAGTATACCGCTACGAAACCGGCGAACGACATAAATATTTAGGGCATTTCTACACCCTTTCTGTTATGCAGACAACCGCAGAGCCCAACGTCCGTATACAGGGCGAAAATATGATCATGGAGGTCAACGACCCAGGCAACCGCAAGCAAAAAGAGCTGGCCCTGGATATGTGGTACCGCGAACAGGCCCGCGAGGTTTTTGTTCCCATTCTGGCCGAAGCCATCGTAAAGGCAGCAAAATATTGTCTTCAGATGCCACAGCTCAGAATTTACCGCATGCTGGATCGCTGGGGTTCCTGTTCGCCTAAAAGCAAAATTCTAATCTTAAACCTGGAGCTTATCAAGGTGCCTGTTCCCTGCATTGAATATATTGCCCTGCATGAGATGATTCATTTTAAATATCCCAGCCATGACTTTGGCTTTAACTCCGCACTCGGCAATCTGATGCCAGACTGGAAGCAGCGTGAAGATTTTCTGAATACCTATTATCCAATTTAAGAAAAAAGGGAGGCGCCGTTCATCTGAACGGCCGCCTCCCTTTCCAGTTACTGCAAAGCTTATTTAAAATCTACCCCCTGGGGCATAATAGCGATCTTGACACCGGTCATCGCAATGTTGGTTTCCATCGCCTCGGTGGCGTGATCCAGATCAAATTTATCCGTTACCAAAAGCTCTACCGGAATGTTCATTTCGGCTGCCTTCTTAAAGAAGCCCAATGTCGTGATGTACTCGTTGGCACCGTAAACCCAGGATCCAACAAGGTTAATTTCCTTATTACACAGGTCGAAGTGTGGGTTGATGGTACAGTCGCCGTTATCGACAAAGAATCCCATTTCACAGAAGCCGCCGCCACGACGTACATATTTAAAGGCGTCAGCCGCCGCTGCCGGAGATCCGGTGCACTGGAATACAAAATCTGCGCCAAAGCCGCCAGTAAGGGCAACGACCTTTTCAACACGTTCTCCGATGGTGGTTAATTCTCTAAAGTTAATGACCTCAGTAGCGCCCATCTTCTTAGCCAGTTCCAGCCGTCTGTCAACGCCGTCGACCGCAATGATGTTGACTGTGCCCGCTGCGCTTAACACCGCGATCATCATCAGCCCAATAGGACCGCAGCCCTGAACTAAAACCGTTGACGCCATATCAATCAGGTTAAGCTTTTTCGCCCGCTGCAATGCGTGAACGGCTACCGCTGCCGGTTCAATCAGCATTCTCTGATCAACGTTAAATTCATTGACGACAAAAATCGAAGAATCCTTGCGCACCAAAATATGCTCTGCAAACCATCCGTCTAAATGCACATCATCATCGGGAATCAGCCCGTATACACCCAAGTTTTCACAGAGGTTGGGCACTTCAGGAAAACGGCGGCAGTAACCGCAGTCACCACATAAAAGCACAGAGGTAACCACTTTATCCCCTACTTTGATCGGATCGCCTTTTGTATCGATCTTGACATTTTTCCCAATCATAACGACTTCACCGGTTCCTTCATGGCCGAGGGTGACTGGCGTTATGCCGAACGGATCCCCCTTGTACTCATGCACGTCCGTTCCGCAGATACCGCAACCTTCAACTTTAACTAAAATTTCATCGTCACCAATGCTTTCTGGTAAGGCAAATTCCTTAATTTCTACCTTTTTAGGTCCCATTAGCATTGCGTTTCTTGTCGTTGCCATAATTCTTCCCTCCTTGATTAAAATAATGATGACGTTTAACACCGCCTTTAAATTCATTATATAATTTTTCAAGTCTAAAGCAAGTGACACTTTCCCCGGAATGTCACATATGTGACATTCCGGGGAAAGTGTCACTTACTCAAGGAAATTATCTTAATTCAATTCTGAAAGCAGACCCTTCAGGCGCTCTGGCATGGCTTCGACCAAAAGGCGGGCCATGCCTGCCGGGTCAGTCTTAAGCTTGCCACAGACAAATTCAACAGTCATCTCCATTGAGCCTCGGCAGTACATTTCCAGCAAAAAAGCAATATCTGGCTCCAGCGATTTTCCCGTTTTTCGGGTAATGACAGCTTCATACATTTTGTAGATCAGATCCATATCGTATTCAAAGAGAGAATTGCAGCTACTGGATTGAAAAGCTGCCCGAAAAAAGACAATATCCTTTAAAATCAGCGTATATTTTTGAGTCAGCCCATCAATGAGCGTCATGCTGACCCCCATCTGACGGACAGTATTTTTTGCCAGCTTCTCAAAATACCAGTTTACAAGATCGTATTTATCAATAAAATGACGATAAAAGGTTTGACGCGTCAAGCCGCAGTTATCTGTTATTTCCCGTACCGTTATTTTATCCAGGGGCTTTACCGCTGCCAATTCCTTGATGGATTTCGCAAAACGGAGACAGGTTTTCTCATTCACATTCATCCCAGCACCTCGCAGCTTTATTTATTTTATTATACATCATGTTTCTAGTTTTATACATATAATATTCTTTTGATAACTAATAAATTTTACGAATTCTTATCACGCCCGCAACAGCTTTTTGATAAACGCCATTACACCATTGCGGATGAAAAAATTTAATAAAATTCAATTTCAATCCAGGAATATATTGTTTCAAAAATTCCATTTCAATTACAAAAAACGCTTTTAAAAACGCTATTTTTGCAAGTTTTTGGGTTTTGATTTCATTCAAAAGATGTATACAGTATTTTTAAATTAAAGTGAATTTTAAGGTTTATTTTTGATTTGAAACGTGCTACACTGTAGGCACAGGAAGCCGAAAGGAAGTATTATTATGAGTACCAAGGAAAAATCAGAAAAAAAATCTGTTATCAGTAGAGATGTTTTAGCGGCAATGTTTAACACCAGCGAGTTTAAACAGTATTCCCATGACTGTCGTCAGGAAGTTGTGGAATCCCTTGAAGGACACGAATTCAAAACGTTACTCGACCTTGACTGCGGCGGCGGAAAAATGCTTGAGCAGCTTTTCGAAACCTTTCCGGACATGGAAGCCTGCGGTTTTGACTATTCTCTGGACCGTCTGAATGGCGCCAAAGAACGTCTGGAAGGCAAAAACGTCTCGTTCAAATTTGGGAACGCACAGTGCCTCCCCTATGAAGACAACCAATTCGACGTTGTGGTCAGCACCTCAACCTTCCACCATTATCCTTATCCCGATAATGTCTTAAAGGAAGTACACCGGGTATTAAAGCCAAAGGGCATCCTGGTCATCTGCGATACCTATCTGGGCGCTACACTGCGCTATCTCAACACCTTCTGCAAACCCATCAATGAGGTTACAGAAATCCGCATGTATTCTGAAAAAGAAATCTGGCAAATGCTTGGAGGAGCTGGCTTTAACGGCATCACCTGGCGCCGTCTCAATAAACATGCTTACCTGGCTAAAGCTGTCGCTTCCGGAATCCCGCTTATTGCTTAAACAGATTTTATTTAATACTGAGTTAACATACACCCCTTCGGGCTTTCCGAAGGGGCTTTTTTATTCAATCATTCCTTTTACACCGCGCGAAATAAACCGGCTGATGATCTGGGCCGTCTCCTCGGCATTTAAAGGAATATCCCGTATAATTTTTTCCAACCCGCCCTCCACAACTGCGCCAACAATACAGGCATCTATAACGGATAAGGTGACTTCATTTGTAATCGAATGGGAGCTTTTGAACAGGCTTTCTTTTAAAATCACCTTATATTTGGTAATAAACGCTCCATTTTGGTTACCCTGAGACAAACTTCTGATGGTTTCAGCATGCTCCATCAAAAACTGTATACACTTCAAAATTGGTGGATAGGGATCATCGATAACATCGTCGATGCTGTTTTCTCCAATAACCTGCATGCAGCGGTCCATCAAATCATTTTCGACCTGTTCCTGGACGTCGTAAATATCCAGAAAATGCGCATAAAAAGTCCCGCGGCTGACATCAGCAAGCGTCAAAATGTCATTAACGGTTATCTTTCGAATATCCTGATTGATAATGAGCTGAATAAAGGCATTCTTAATTGCATTTTTAGATTTTCGCACATCCCGTCTTTCTTTTACCATACTTTTCCCTTCTATAATCTAAATAATTATCGGACAGTCAATTCAAATTTATACATTTTTTCTAAATTTTATTTAAATTCATACAAAGCATATAGAATTTATACATTGTGTATAGATTCAAATAAAAGTATAATATTGTTGTCATAAAAATTCAAGAAAAATATGACCAAAACAATGCGAAAGGTGGCTGAAAATATGTCAAGTGTAAAAAAAGAAATTGAGAATATTATTCAATCTGGAAAAAATATTGGAAAGGCCTACAAAGATACCGGGGTCGCTGTTGGTAAAAGCTACGCGAAGGCTGGAATAAAAACTGCGGAAATTTTCAAAAATCTCTATGATTCTGAAACAGAAGAAAGCGAAGACAGACATCCCGCAAAAAAATAAATATACTTTACTTTTTAGGACAGGGCTGCCCTGTCCTTTTTTATGCACTTCTTTACCGTCCATTGACCCTCTTAAGGTTTTCTGATATAATTTGCAAGTTGTACTTATTTAAAAAGAAAACTTTTGCAAGGGAGGTATGTATTGTGCAAAAAAGAGAAACTTTCTCATCCCGATTGGGCTTTCTCCTGATTTCGGCTGGCTGTGCCATCGGTTTGGGAAATGTCTGGCGCTTTCCATATATTGTTGGAAAATACGGCGGCGCTGCTTTTGTTTTACTGTATTTATTATTCTTAATCATCATGGGCCTGCCGATCATGGTCATGGAATTTTCTGTCGGCCGTGCCAGTCAGAAAAGTATTGCCCGTTCCTTTGATGAATTAGAGCCTAAGGGAACAAAATGGCATCTCTACAGCTTTTTCGGTATCGCGGGAAATTATCTGCTGATGATGTTCTACACCACTATAGCTGGCTGGCTGCTGCTTTATTTCTTTAAAATGGCCAAGGGGGATTTTGTCGGTTTAAACGCTGACGGTGTTTCCGCAGAGTTTGGAAATCTGATGGGACAGCCTGTCCTGATGACGGTTTTTATGGTCATCGTGGTATTGATCTGTATGGGGGTTTGCTCCCGGGGACTTCAAAATGGGGTTGAAAAGATCACAAAGGTTATGATGATCTGCCTTTTGGCAGTCATGATTATTCTGGTTGGACGCGCGGTCACGCTGGAAGGGGCGGCGGAAGGCCTGAAATTTTATCTGATGCCTGACTTCAATAATCTGATGTATGACGCTCAGGGAAATATGATTTTAGGCGAGGCTATTTTCGCGGCCATGGGACAGGCCTTTTTTACCTTGTCGCTTGGGATTGGCGCACTGGCAATATTCGGCAGTTATATCGGAAAAGACCACACACTGGGCGGCGAAGCCCTCCGTGTCACATTGCTTGATACTGCTGTGGCCATTATGTCTGGATTGATTATTTTTCCAGCCTGCTTTGCTTTTAATGTCGCGCCCAACGAAGGCCCTGCCCTTATTTTTGTGACACTCCCCAACATTTTTAACGAAATGCCCATGGGCCAGGTCTGGGGCGCTCTGTTCTTTGTGTTCATGAGCTTTGCCGCACTGTCAACCGTTATCGCGGTATTTGAGAACATTATTTCATTCGCCATTGACCGCTGGGGCTTTAGCCGAAAAAAATCCGTTTTAATTAACCTGGCCGCCATTATCCTTTTGTCCATGCCTTGTATTCTTGGCTTTAATGTGCTTTCAGGTTTTCAGCCGCTGGGCCAGGGCACCGGTATTCTTGATCTTGAGGACTTTATCGTCAGCAATAATCTGCTGCCGCTGGGCTCTCTTGTTTACCTGCTGTTCTGTGTCTCTAAGAAAGGCTGGGGCTGGGACGCTTTTATCACTGAAGCCAATACCGGCAACGGCTTAAAATTTCCAAAGAGCATCCGCTTTTACGTAACATGGATTTTACCTTTCGTGATTCTCTTTATCTTTATCATGGGCTACTTAAATAAATTCGGCATTGGACTGTAAAAAACAAGACCACTCTTTATCACAAAAGAGTGGTCTTTGACTTATTTGGGTTTTTCTTAAGCTTTAACGTGCCCTATTCACGAATTTTCAGTATAACTCTTCTAGTTTTGGGCGTTTACGCGATGATATGGAAATAGAGATTTATCGAACCTTTGTCTGTAAGCCATTAACCCCCGCTGACGATCCTGAGGACGCGAATTGTACTTTTATCCTCTACCTCTGTTTCAAAAGGTGGAGGGATAATTCTTTCCTGGTTCATTAGAACAATATCCAGTCTGTCGAAAATCACCTGGGCTTTCTCTAATGCTTGGTTGGTAGTCATGCCCTGGTAAAAATCGAGTTGAATCTGATTTCCGAAGGGATCAATAATGGTTATCATTAGAATTCGAAGATGGCATCCAGCTCTTCATCAATTAAGTCGAACTGAGAACCGGTCGCTCTGGATCGCTCTTCATAGAAAAAGGAAGGCAGCCTGTCATCTGCAACGGTCATTCCTGCCAGCGTATTGAATTTCTTTTCCGTCAACAGACATCTGACGCCCAGTCCCAGAAGATCGGCGGGCTTCCAGCTTCCGCCATAAAGTCCTTCCATCATTTCAGCAAGATGGGGCACCCCTGGAATACAGTTGGAAAAAGCAAAAAGACACATCATACTGTCTGCAAAGCACAGTACAGACTGCAGCTTATTTGAGGCATAGGCCTGCCCTGCGCGTCCAGCGTCATCAAAGGCCCGGCCCATAGTCAGCCCTGCGGTATGGTCGGCCCCCTGGGGACTGGTGGAGTAGGTAACCCCTGTTCCCTTTGTATTCCTGGGATCATACCCTGCCAGAGCCTGATGTTTAACAACAGGGATGCGCTCACAGCCAAGGTATTTTCCAGCGCTTTCACAACCGTTTCCCAGCACCATACCAAATTCCGTACCATCACGCACTTCCTCAAGCAACGCGTAGGCCGCTGCCTTGTCTCCCCATTTCAGCTTGCCTGCTTCCATACAAACTGCGATCCCTGTCCCCATTTCGATGGTATCAATTCCCATGTCATCACAAAGATGATCCATGCACGCAATCATATCTAAGTCGGTAATCATGCAGTTGGGTCCAAAGAGCGCTACCGTCTCGTACTCAAATCCTGATGTCAGGTAATCGCCTTTTTCATCATTATAAACATTGGAGCACTGCACCACGCAGCCTGGCTGGCAGGGCTTTTTATTACAGCCGCCCCGCTTGGCCAGATTGGTCAAAAAGGTCTGAGCGCTAACGCCCCTGCAGTCCGCCATCAGACGGCCCGAAAAATTTTGAACCGGTAGTATTCCTGTTTTACTGGTCGACTCAATGGTTGATATGGTTCCAATATTATGAAAAGGATCCTTCGATGCGCCAGAAGCGATCATTTTATTAATTTTTCCACAGGCTTTTTTAAAAAGTGCCTCATCAACATATTCTGGTTTGTAAGGCTTTATGGCTTTTGCAATAACAATTCCTTTCAGTCCCTTACTTCCCATGACTGCGCCAACACCTCCGCGCCCCGCAGCCCGGGATGGGTAACCTTCTCCAAACTCTGTCACCTGAATGGAGGCCGCTTTATATTGGCGCTCTCCAGCCTGACCGATAGACATAATCGCAATTTTTTCACCATATTTTTGACGCATCGCTGCGCTAAAAGCATAATTACCCATCAACTGGTAATGGGAGGCATCCTCCAATGAAACCTGCCCTTCTGGGTCAATATATAAATAATACAAACCGTCTGACTGACCTAGAACCTCAATCAGCTTTACCCCCTGACCTGCCATCAGCGTTGCTGCCCAGCCTCCAACGCTGCTTTCTTTAATGCCTCCAGTCAACGGGCTTTTTGTACCTACCGAAAGTCGCCCGGCAGTCGTCATTGGTGTGCCCGCAAATAGCGTCGTACAAAAGATAATCCTGTTTTCTGGCCCTAAAGCATCACAGGTTGGCTGGACATTTCGGATTAAATACTCCGCTACCAGGGACCGGGCGCCCAGAAAATGGTATTCCTCATCCAAAGGCAATTTGTTGACTGAAAGTGTATCCATCTCCAATGTTATTTTATTCCACATGGTTCATTCTCCTCTCTCATTATGCGTCATAAGCATGCAGAAGCAGCTCATGTACTTTTGAAGCGCTGATACGATAAGGTATAATCGCATACCCGATATCTTGGGTTACCGCTTTTGCGATATCCCCAAGAGGCTCTTTGGGAATATCCAGTTCTTTCATATTTGGCATTCCAGCTTTTTTCAAAAAACATCGGATGGCTTCACGGGCTATTTCTCCCACTGTTATATTATCCGCATCCTGGGGCACCTCTACACCCATACAGTCACAAATTTCACGAACCTTATGTGCTTCTGTTTTTGCCGTATAGCAAATGACCTCCGGAAGCGCCAGAGAACAGGCAATGCCATGCGGGAGGTGAAATAACGCACCAAAGGTATGACCGATGGAATGTCCCATATGTACCAGTGCGTTGGTAAAGGCCATTCCAGCAAAGGTTGAAGCTAAAATCATATGCTCACGAGCGTCCAAATTTTTTCCGTCCTCAATTGCAACCGGAAGCCATTTAACGATCATTCGAATAGCTTCCCGCGCAAGCGCGTCTGCCATTGGGTTAGCCTGTCCGCCAGTCAGCGACTCTACCGCGTGAGCAAAGGCATCGACGCCTGTAGCCGCAGTCATTTTAGGTGGAAGCCCCAGTGTAAGGTCCGGATCCACAATCGCTAAATTAGCCAGGCATACCGGCGAAACAACGCTGTCCTTTTTTTTCTGCGCCACAAGGGAAATAACACACATATTTGTCACCTCACTGCCCGTGCCGCTTGTTGTAGGAATAAATACCATTTTCACTCCTGGCTTCAGTCCATTCTGAACGCCGCCACAATAATTGCTGATCGGAGGTGGATTATTGATCAGCACATTGACACCTTTGGCTGTATCGATCGCGCTTCCTCCACCAACAGCTACAATACTGTCGATGCCTGCTTTCCTTGCTTCTTCTGCCGCAGCCTCTACCATCGTATCCGGCGGATCCGGCACCACGCCGTCAAAAATCACGGTTTCCAGCCCCGCTTCGTGTAAACTGTCCAGAATACGATCCGCGATGCCAGTATCCTTCATTCCTTTGTCATAAATGACCAACGTTTTTGAGCATCCCATTTCCCGCACTTTCATGCCGGTACGCATTGATGAACCGCTTCCCATAATAACGGGTACAAAAATCTCATACGATGTAATCATCTTTTTCACTCCTTTTTATTTTTATCCGATTGTTTTTCCGATGCTTTTATGATATCATCATCTTTGAATAATGTATATCGGTTACAAGACTGAAAAAACGTTAGAAATTTGTGCATATTGCCTAAATCTTATGCTCAGACTTCAATATGCGTTTTTCTGATAAGGAGGAATCCACTTTGCAGACAAATGAACTTTATCCGGCTGTCAAGCCTTTTATACAGGAGGATTTACTTAAATTTATCGATCTGGCCAGCAACGCTTCGGATATGGAACGCATTTTAAATACTGCTGCACGTTATATTGGAAACGCGCTGATCCTCATTGATCTCTTCGGCGCTGTGCTGTGCTATTCCAGCGATTTTGAAATTCTGGATCCTTTGTGGGCCGAAAACATCCGTCAAGGTTCATACACTGGCGATTTTTCACGTAAGGTCCGTGCCAATAATTCCATGCAGGACTGGAGCCGCACCGGCCAGCCTGTGCAGGAGATTACTCTGGAAGGCGATATGCAGCCTAAGCTCGTCGCACGAATCGAAGAAGACCGGCACGTAATGGCTGCCCTGGTGATGGTTGCCCATCATACCCCCATTTGCAGCATGCACCAACAGACACTTCCCATACTGGCAAAGCTGATTTACAGCGCTTACACCCGAAACCATCCGCAGGCACCCGTATCTCTACAGGACATGCCCTACGCCGCCGCGCTTTTTGCACTGCTTGACAACGCTTCAGACAATGGTCCCACCAATCTGGACAGCCTTGATTTTCCCGCAGAAATGCAGGCTGTAACCGCGCGCCTGGTCGACCGGTATGACAATCGATATATTAAGCGGGCCTTTTCGCAGGAAATGCAAGGTATTTTTCCTGAAGGGCATCTTGTCCAGAAAAAGGGATATATTTGCGCGCTCACCTCAGGCGTCGCTCCTGTCCAACATGAGGCTCTTGAAAAATTAGCGTTGCAAGACAATGCACGTATAGGAATCAGCTGGCGTTTTTCAGATATTATGGATTTTCATCACTACTTTAACCAATCGGTCAGCGTTATTAAACTCGCTGAAAAGCATCAGGATAAAAATCGCGTTGTAAATTTTACAAACTATGCCTTTTATGCTCTGCTTGAAAATTATACGGGTAAATATCCGCTGGACTGGTACTGCCACCCTGCCCTAACACAGCTAAGACTTCATGATCAAAGCCATCATACGGAATATTATGAAACGTTACGTACTTTTATGATCACAAGGTGTAATCAGAAACAATCAGCTGAACAGCTCTTTATTCATCGTAACACGCTCCAATACCGGTTGAACCGAATTACTGCCCTTACTGGTCTGGATTTATCCGAAAGCATGACCACTTGGGTTTTACTCATATCTTTTGCCATTGAAAAATACAAAAGCTAACGTTTTTTAAAGACAAAACCTCAACAGCAATAATGGCAGCACCAAAAGAGCCGAAAGTCCAAACAGGAACTTCCGGCTCTCAAAGCTGTTCATTATATCACTTTTCTATTTTTTCTTTTTAACGGATAAAATTGGTGTATACTGTTTCCTCTTTTTGAGGTATTCCATACTGCTCCTTGCCAAGGGCAATGGATTTTATGAGAAATGCCATATTTTCAGCCAGGGTTCTCATGATTTGCAGGCCCTCAAGATCTTCAGCCGCTTCATCCGCGTTTCTGCCGTGCAGGCTGTTCCAATACTGTCCAGACGCCACTGGCATTCCGCTGATCATAAAATATTTATTTAGCTCGTCAAAGGTCGCCGACAGGCCGCCGCGCCTGGCTGTGACAACGCTCGCCCCCACCTTCATGGTTTTATCAAAGGGCGTGCTGTAAAAAAGCCGGTCCAAAAGAGCCACCATCGTCGCATTGGCCGACGCGTAATAGACTGGGCTGGAAACGACCAGTCCATCTGCTTTTTCAAATTTGGGAGCAATTTCATTTACCAGGTCATCAAAGGTACAATTTCCATGCTCTCTGCAGTAATTACAGGCAATACAGCCTCTGACCGCTTTGTTCCCCACCTGAACCAGCTCTGTTTCAATTCCGTTCTTCTCAAATACTCCAGTCATTTCCGCCAGAGCCTTATAACCTGCGCCGCCTGTATGAGGGCTGCCGTTAAGTAATAACACGTTCATCTAACTAGCCTCCTTGTTTTTAAGAACCTTTCAGTCCTTAATCTTTCTTGTTTAAGTATAAAACAATATCAGCTGCGCAGCAAACAGATTTTAAAAATCTTATTTGAAATCAGGTCATATCGTCCCGAAGCGCGTCGATAATGTTTTCTTTTTTGATGCTCCGGGTCGCATACAGCATTGTGATGAACACCAGAAAAAACACACCGATTACGCTGATAATAAGACTGGCCCAGGGGAAGATAAAGCCGATCTTTGCGCCGCCGGCATCCATGCCCCTGTAAATCAGCCATGAAAGCAGTACCGCTATGGGTACGCCAAACAGCAATGTCTTCATACCGAAAAAGGCACACTCAAAATTCATCATTTTACTAAAATCGCGGTCCGACATTCCCACAGAGCGCAGCATGGCAAACTCCCGTCTGCGAAGCTTGATATTTGTGGAGATTGTGTTAAACACATTGGCTGTGGCGATCAGCGAGATCATGAAGACAAAAACATAGGTAAACACATCCACAACGAACACGATATTGCGGTTTTGCTCAAATATTTCATTCGCATTATACAGGCTGTAATTCGCGGTAATCCCCTCGCTCTGGATGACTGTTTTCATCTCAGCCACCGACTGTGCAGCGTTATCTGACCGGAAAGTCAGGCCTGTTACAGCGTCACTCCCTGGCTCAAAATTACTTTTCAGCTGATAAGGGGCGACGATCATAAAGGTAGCGCTTTTCACCTGGGCGGATTGTCTTGGGATTCCGTCTACCGGTATGGTATCGACAAAGGTCAGGCTTACAGTCTTACCCTGATCCTGCGCAGTCCCGTCGTCTGCTCCAGGCACAACGGTGAAATCCATGGAGGTATTGTCAAACATATTGTACAGCGAACGCTTTCCCGATTGTTCGCTGTCCCCTTTCGCCTTAGCAACAGCTGTCATTTTCGCGTTCTGTCCGGTATACTCCTCTGCGGGCAGCCCCAGATCCTTGATAAAATCCAGATAAACGCTGTCCTCAACAAACTGGATATCCATTGGCAGGGCTACTGTTTCATCCGGGGAAGCCAGACCAAGGGCTTCGCGGTAGCGTTCTGAAAAATCACTGGCTCTGGCTGTGCATGAATAGGTTGACACCGCCTGATATGAGCTCTCATAGACCCCTTCCACCGCTTTCAATTTATCATAAAGCCGGAACAGCTGGCTTTCATCCATATTCTGAGTAGTAAAGCAGATGTCATAATCTGAATCGACAACAGACTGCTTGGCTGCCTGCTTAAGGCTTTCCCCAAAGGCATTGGCCGATACAAACAGTACTACGCTCAGGGTAAGAGACAGCACAATACTGCGGTAACGTTTTTTATTTCTCTTGAAGTTTTTTAGGGCAAGCATTCCTTCCAGGCCATAAACACGCTGTGCGAAATCCGATGTTTTCACAGCTTTGGAATCGATTTTGACTTCATTTGTCTGGCGTATACTCTCCAGCACCGGTCTTTTCGCGGCCTTCCGCGCCGGAATATAGGCCGAAATTAAAATCGTGATCATGCTGATAACTGCAGAGGCGATAAGGGCCGGCACAGATATTGTTAAGGTCAGAGGCACATCGGTTAAGAGAATATTCCTGAAATTGCCAGCGATGACAGAAATCACAAGGGTAATACTGCCAATGCCGACAGCCAGGCCAATGGGGATGCCGACCACACCGATACAGAGTCCCTCGAATAACACAGAATTCCGAAGCTGCTTTGATGTGGCGCCCACGGATGCGAGTATCCCAAACTGGCGCGTACGCTCATTAAGCGAGATGTTAAAGGCGTTGTAGATCAGAAAAACTGAACCCAGCATAATCAGAAGAACCAGGATACTGCCAACAGAATATAACAGCGTGTTAAACAGCGTGTCATCCGAAAGTCCCATAAAACGCAGCACATAATCATTAAGAATTGTGTTGTAGCCGCCAGCTTTGTCCTTTACGTAGCTCTGAACCTCCCGCGGATTATCAAGGGTGACAAAGACGTTAAAGCTGTCTGCCTGGTCGGCAGGGTCGGACGCTGTAATCAAAGTATATCCTGGCGCTGCGGCTTCCTCAAAGCTTGGCCTCTCACAGATTCCGACAACCGTATAGATTTTCTCGGCTTTTGGCACAACAGCTTCTGACCCGCCCTCTGGATTATACGGGGTATGCTGTGTGAGTCTGCCGCTACCGTTCACACGGTCTCCAACAGCCAACGAAAGCGTATCCCCCACAGCATAATTGACACCGCCATTTGCCGATAGGTGCACGGGGATAAGAACCTCGCCGCTGTTCTGTGGCAGCCTGCCTGAAATCATTTTGATGGGCAGGTCTTTAAAAGCTTTTTCGTTAAAGCCTGTCACAAAGAGATAGGGCTTGTCTGGATTTTTTCCATCATTGAGAGCCGCATAGCCAATATTTTCAATTGTCGCGGTGTCTCTGACCCCCTTGTCATGGCTTCGCTCCTGCAAAAACGCGGAGTCCACATCCAGAAACTCCACATGCCAGCTCCCGTATTTCACTGCCGAGCTGTTTATCAGATAATTTTGCAGAGAAACGGCAAAGGTGGCAACTGCCGTGATCATGGCAGCGGATAAAACAACTCCAATAATGGTTACAATCGTCCGTGTACGGCTCTTTTTCAGACTTTGCAGAGTGACCTTGTTGAAGATGTTCATGGCCGCACCCTCTCATCCCGCACAACCTTACCATCAGATATACCGATAATGCGATCCGCCTGAAGCGCGATATTTTCATCATGGGTGACAAGGATAAGGGTCTGACCATATTTTTTATTGCTTAACTTTAACAGATTGACAATTTCATGGCCGTTCCGGCTGTCCAGACTGCCTGTGGGCTCGTCGGCCAGCATGACCGCCGGGGCGTTCATCAGGGCGCGTCCTATGGAAACACGCTGCTGCTGACCGCCTGAAAGCTGATTTGGCAAATGGGTCTGGCGGTCTTTAAGGCCAAGCAGCGACAACAGGTTATTCAATCTTTTCTGATTAACCTTCCGCTTGTCCATCAAAACCGGCAAGGTGATATTTTCCACTACATTGAGTGTGGGAATAAGGTTGTGAAACTGATAAATCAGACCGACCTGCCGCCTGCGGAAAATGGCCAGCTTATCATTGCTCTGGGCATAGACATCCTGTCCATCCAAAAATACCTTTCCACTGGTGGGCACATCCACACCGCCAATCATATGAAGCAGGGTAGACTTTCCTGAACCGGATGAACCGATAATCGCCGTGAAATCTCCCTTTTCAATTGTGAGTGAAACATGGTCGAGGGCGGTTACCTGGTTTTCTTCTGTACCATAGACCTTGCATAAATTTTCAATTCTTAACAGCTCCATTATGTGAGCCTCCTTTCTCTTGGTATACCCATATAATAAAGCTTTTCTCTAACATTCCGGTGACTTTCAGGTGAGAGATCTGTCACTTTGGAAAACGAAGGGTAAAGGCCGCGCCTCCCTGAGGGCGGTTGCTTGCAGTGATGGACCCTCCCTGCCCTGTTACAATCATTTTACAGAGCGCCAGTCCAATACCATAGCCCGATGCATCTGTGCTTTTCCCCCGATAAAACCGGTCAAACAGGTATGGCATATCTTCTTTTTTAAAGCCCGGGCCGCTGTCGTGGACGGCGATCTCGGTAAAGAGTGGATTATCTGTGCAGATAATCTCAATGCTCCCACTCTCGCCCACGCTTTCCATACAATTTTTGAGAATGTTTTGGATGGCCTCTGAAAGCCAGCCGGCGTCTCCCTGAAGCCTCGCTCCCTCTGGCGCCTTTATCTGTACATTGACAGCGCGCAGCTCCATCGGTATCTGAAGTGGACGAAGCGCAGCGTATATTAAACTTTGCGCATCAATCGGTTCCCTCTGAAATACCACGACGCCCGCATCCAGACGGGATAACTTTAAAAGGGAGGTGAGCAGCCAGTCCATGCGCATGAGCAGTTCCTCGGTTTCCCGCACAAAAGCTTTCCGCTCAATTTCATCAGAGCAGTTGGCCAGCAATGACAAAAGAAGGTTCATGGATGTGAGCGGTGTACGGAGCTGATGAGCGATGTCTGCCAGCGAATCGGCAAGATGTGTCTTTTCTTTTTTTAACGCATCGTTTTGCTCACGGATGCGCAGTGTCATTTTTTTCACCTCGCTGTACAGAATGGAAAGCTCGCCCTCATCCAATTCGTCAATATCCAGACGGTCGTAATTGTGAAGCACCAGATCGATTTGATCGGAAATTTTTGCAATACTTCTATACCGGGCTCTGGTATACACATAAAAAGCAAATCCAAACGCGGCGGCAGACAAAAGAGCCAGTATCCCCGCCGCCCGGCTGATGAAAAATCCCAGCGCTGTAAAAAAGACGGCCATCAGCAAAAACAAAACCGCGAACCGCTTAAATTCTCTATTCCTGAGCATAGCCGTCACCCAGACGATAGCCTGTCCCGCGGACGGTCCGGATAATTTTGGGTTTCGCGGGATCATCCTCTATCTTTTCCCGCAGGCGTTTGATATACACTGTCAAGGTATTGTCGTTGACAAACTCACCCGCCGCGTCCCACAGCTCGTCCAGCAGCCGGTCTCTTGTGATAATGCTTTTAGGGTTGTTCACAAACATCAATAGCAGCCGGTATTCCAAGGCTGAAAGAAAAACCTCGCCGCCATTTTTCTTTACCACACCGCTCGCTGTATCGACCTGGAGTCCGCATACCTCAAAGGCAGATACAGCGCGTCCACTTTTCCGCAGGGCGGTTCCGATTCGCGCAATCAGTTCACGGGGACGGAAGGGCTTTGTAATATAGTCATCCGCACCCATATTCAGTCCAGTGACAACACTGGCCTCATCGCCGGAGGCTGTCAGAAAAATCACGGGAATATCCTGTGCTTCCTTGACCTCTGTACAAACTGTAAAACCGTTTCCGTCAGGCAGAGACACATCAATGAGTGCCAGATCAAACTTACTGCTGGCGAGCACTTCCGAGGCTTCCCGCCGGGTGGCGGCATGGGTGACGGCAAACCCTTCCGACTGGAGTAAAAGCATCAGGTTTCTCGCGATCGCCTGATCGTCCTCAACTAAAAATATGCGTTTCATCTATTTTCATTCTCCTTTGCTGCTTCTTTTATCATAAGCTTATTTTATTATACACCATTTGTCTGTAGCCCTATTGTATTTCTTTTGAATGAAACATGCAAGGCGGACAGCATATTTCTTGTTTTCAAACAGGCCTGTGCATTAAGGCAAATTTATGCCTTGACAATTTTGCAATATCGTTATAATATAACATTAATAAAACTTACGTTCGTTATTTAATAAACAAAAGTTCTATTCCGATATCGTAATAAACGCCGGAATTTTTGAAACGATGTTGTAAGAAAGGTCTGTAATGATGAATGCTCTTTCAAAAAATATGCCCCTTCACGGCTCAGAAAAGACTGGCCCCATCTATCTCTGCATTGATCTAAAGTCATTTTATGCCTCGGTAGAATGTGTAGAACGCGGTCTTGACCCCATCACAAGCAATCTTGTGGTCGCTGATGTCACTCGCACTCAGAAAACCATCTGCCTGGCGGTTTCCCCTGCCCTAAAAGCCTATGGTATTCCCGGCAGGCCCAGACTTTTTGAAGTTGAGGAAAAACTGAAGGACGTCCGTCTGAGAACCGGAAAGGATGTTCGCTACATTGCTGCGACTCCCAGAATGCAGCTTTATATTGATTACAGCGCCCGAATATATGCGATATACCTTAAATATGTTTCGGAAGAGGATATCCATGTTTACAGTATCGATGAAGTTTTCATCGATGTGACCCATTATCTTTCGGTCAGCCACTGTACGGCGCGCGAGCTGGCAAAAATGATCATTCACGATGTTCTGGCTAACACTAGGATTACAGCCGCCGCTGGGATTGGAACAAACCTATATCTGGCTAAAGTGGCCATGGATATTGTCGCCAAGCATGTAAAGGCAGATGCCGACGGCGCGCGTATTGCCGAGCTGGATGAAATGCGCTACCGGAAGCTTCTGTGGGATCACCGGCCGATCACTGATTTCTGGCGCGTGGGCCGGGGGATCGCCAGGCGGCTTGAGAAAAACGGGATGGTCACAATGGGCGATGTAGCCAGGATGAGCTTGCAGGGAGGCGATGATAACAGGTATGGTGAAAATCTGCTCTATAAAGCGTTTGGCATCGACGCGGAGTTACTCATTGACCATGCCTGGGGAATTGAGCCCTGTACCATGGCGGATATCAAAAACTACAGGCCAAGCACCCACTCCATCTCCTCGGGTCAGGTGCTTCCGCATGCTTATGATTCTGTACAGGGAAGACTGATTGTCCAGGAAATGGTGGATCTTTTAGTATACGATCTCATTGAAAAAGGGTTGTCCGCATCCAGCGTAACCCTGCATATCAGTTATGACAAAGCTGGGCTGAATGATCACCGCTACAGCGGTGGGGTTCATATCGACCATTTTGGCCGCGCAGTACCGAAGCCGGCACATGGCACAGAACAACTGACTGACGCGGGCGGCCGCCCCATCTACAGCAACTCGACAAAGAAAATCATGCGCGCTGCACTTGCGCTCTATGATCGGATCATCGACAAGGCGCTTATGCTGCGACGGGTATCTCTGACGTTCAATGATGTTGAAGGGGTAACGGGCCGTAACGCAGCATACCGGCAGCTCAGCCTGTTTGAAGAGGATTCTCTTGAAGCAGAACAGGAAAAGCAAGAGGAAAGGATGCAGCAGACGCTGCTCAAAATAAAGCAGAAATATGGAAACAACGCTGTTTTTAAAGGCATGAACCTGCAGGACAGCGCGACAACCTTAGAGCGCAATAACCAAATCGGCGGCCATAAAGCGTGAAAGGAGGCTTTACTTCATGGGGAACTACGATGATATCATGGACCGAGTCCGTCCAATTTCTGACAGGCGGCCGCATATGTCAAGCGCAGACCGGGCGAAGCAGTTCAGCCCTTTTGCCGCGCTTAAGGGCTATGAGGAAGCGCTCAGGCTAAAGCAGATAAAATATGAAAAAAGAATCGAATTGACCGACGACGCAAAGGCTATTCTTGACCGGAAGCTGCATCTTCTGGCTAAGCGGCTGAACGAGGGACAAAAAGCCGCTGTTACCATCAGGCATTTTGTGCCGGAAATAAAATCGAAGGAAAATAATGAGCCGCTCGGTTCTCATATGGAAATCACCGGCAGGGTTGAAAAGATCAATCCGGAAACACGGACGCTTCAAATATCCGGTAAAACACTCTTGATTCGTGATATTGTAGACATCTGGGAGCCATCAGATGAATTTTCTGAACCAGCGGCCAGTCTCTTCTTTAACATTTGTGATTAAATGGCTAAACGGGTGTCTCATGCATTATGATTTAAAATTCCGAAAATCAGTTGCTTATATGGGACGAATCCATCCCATCTTTTTCGGTTGCTGTCAATATGCTCCATTTATGCATAACTGGCTTACGCTGCATATTAAAAAGCCTTAACCCCACCTTTTACGCAGATATGCCAGAGCCCGCCTGCTTTCCTGAAAAACGAAAAAACAATTTGACCATTCTACAGGTATCCGTTATCATTAAACTACAAAGATAAAAGCACTGCCCGGTTGGTAGACTAACATATAGAAGCTTTGAAACGCTTTGTTTTAGGGCTTTTTTTTAAAATTGTTATTCCACTTGACACCACTTTGTAAATAAACATAGTTATATATATCAGATATTATAGCCTGCACAATAATTGGACGGCTACATTTTCTTGGTTTTTAGTTGCGTGAATATAAATATCATATGCTGTTGATATATTTTCGTATCCTAACCATTGGCTTACAACATTTATATCCACCCCTATTTTTAGTATTCTACTAGCAAAAGTATGTCTTAATTGGTGTACTGTCATATTTTTATTTACTTCAGCTTTTTTAGCATAGATCTTAATAAATTATTCATACCACTATTTCCAATTGGTTGTTCATATTTTGTTGTTGCAACAAATTAAAATTCTATAGAAATTTTATGATATACTTTTTTTGTTCCATAATCGCATGAATAGCCTTATCATTTAATGGGACGCACCCCATACCATTTTCAGTTTTTGTACTTTTAATCTCCCATTTATAAACACTTTTTCCTTTACACTTCGATCCCGTATACGTACCATACTTTTATTAACATTCACTACCCGATTTTCCAAATCAACATCTTCCCACTTAAGCGCAAATAATTCTCCTCGTCTCAATCCTGTGTGAATTAAAAAAACTATTAAGTATCCATATAAATAAATTGGATTTCCAGACTTATTTCTTTTATCTGCGAGTTCATCAATTCTCAAGATCTCATCATCTTCTAGTATCTCTACTTTTTTCTGGCTTGAAATGGCTTTTTTGGGGCAATCTTACATTTGTCATCGGGTTTTTGTTTATATCACCTTCCGTATAAGCATATTTGAAAATTTCATCTAAATAATAGTTTTATTTTTTTACCGTTGAAAATGATAGGTTTTCGCAATCTTTGTTAATTAAATCTTGTATTTGTCGTGAAGTGACTTCATTTAATGCAGTATTTTCAAACTTTCCTTTTATACGCGCTAGATATGTACTTTCAACACGATCAAATGAGCCTGAATCTAATGTGTAGTATTTGACATTAAAAAGCCAATCCTGTAGATAATCATCTAACAATATTTTTTCTTTCCAATAAATCCAGAATTCAACATAATATTTTAGTTTAGCCGGTTCGCCATACACCACCGGCAAAGCATTATCTGGATAAGGTTTTTGGTGAGAAATCCACGAAAGTAAGGGGAATCCATCTTTCTTCACTCCATATCACAAGAAGTGCAGCACGTAACCGTCGAATCGCCCTCTCTTCAGTGTCATCGCGAAAAATCTACCACGATTTTTTTAAAAAAGACCAATTTTATTTATTCTTATGTAAACACTGAAATTATGCTAATTGGTAAGTGAGATCCACGATGATGAACGTTTCTACAAAATAACTCTCACCTGGTACATCAGAGGAAATGTCTGATCACATTTATCTCTGCGTTGATTTAAAAGCATTCTATGCCTCGGTGGAATGTGTTGAACGTGGGCTTGACCCTTTGACGACCAACCTGGTAGTCGCTGATGTGACGCATACTCAGAAAATAATTTGCCTGGCTGTCTCCCCTGATATGGCATTCCCAGCAGGCCCCGCCTTTTCGAGGTTGAACAAAAAATAAAAGCAATCAAATTGCAAACGGGCAGGGAGATTGCCTATATTGCTGCGCCTCCAAGAATGCAGCTTTACATTGACTACAGTGCCCGGATATATGCGATATATCTTCAATATATCTCTGAAGAGGACATCCATGTGTACAGTATCGACGGAGTTTTTATGGACTTAACCCATTACCTTTCGACCAATCGCAATAAAAACGGACACCCCATAACCGCGCGCGAGCTGGCAAAAATGATCATTCAGGACGTTTGGGCAACCACAGGCATTCCCGTTACTGCTGGTATCGGAAACAATGCTATTTTTAAGGGCATGAACCTACAGGAAGGCGCAACGACGATGGAACGAAATCTTCAAATCGGTGGTCATAAAGCTTAAAATACTTTTCAGCACTGTTTAAAGGACACTCTCAAAAGTGCGGGCGTCCTTTTTAATTCATTAACCTTCAATCATTTTTCTTAATTTTTGTAAAATTCTTTTCTTCTGTTTGTATATTGTGTGGACAGAAACGTCCTGTCGGTTGGCTAACGCCTTCACTGTCTGATCTTCAAAATAAAGCGCTTTAATCAGCGTTGCTTCATCCTTATTTAGGCGAGATAATGCTTTCCTGAGCTCTTCAAACAACATACTTGCTTCAACAATTTTATTCACATCCACTTCCTTAACGCTGATTGCCTCTTTTTCTCGATGTGTTTGTTCTTTTAAAGTCTCATAAGAAATCGCATAATATTCTTCATCTAATGCTTCTAAATAATCTTGCCGCTCCTTAGCGCGATAAAAATCTTGATAGTTCTGATAATCAACTTCCAGTAAAGCGCCCCCAATTGGTATAAACCATCTGCTGGAAAAGGCTTCTGGATCAAGTTCTTCCATCCTTTTTAAGTAATTTTATGATATTTTGAATGATCTTTTATATAGCAGGCCGCTTCCAGGCTAAATTCTCTTGGTTTTCGTTTCATTTTTTCCTCCAATCCATTTGTTTTTAAACAAACGGATTGGAGGTGGACCTCGTTTAGGAGCCCACAAAAAAGGGCACACTTCGGATTATGATGCGTCCAGGCTTTTTAAAAGCGCTCCTGCGCTTTCGTAAGACTGGCTGGTTGCGCTTCCCTCTGCGCCAATTTTTCCGGGTCGATGCCAGCATTTTTTGTCATCAGAGCATCTTTGTTCACATTGAGTGCACCATCGGACAAACCAATATCTGCACCGCCGTCTACCGTAGCCTTTTCAAGCGAAAAAATCACAGACGGCTGCATTTCTTCTTCAGCAGCCCGAACTTTGGTGTACGGAGTCATGGTTGAAAGTACCATGGCTACAATCAACAATATACCTAACCAACGTTTGAGTGCATTACTTTTGTAATTTTCCATTCTTATTTCCTTTCCTTTGCTTTTTTAATTTATCTATGTCAACCGGCCATTACCGGATAATTCCAACAAAAAAGGAGCTCCTGATATACTTTTGACACAATAAAAACAATGTCAAAAATAATTACAGAAGCTCCAAAAGTGCTATGGAGATCATTGGATCATGGCAGAACCAAAAGCGAGCTCTTTGTCCATGGAATATAAAAAACGAATTTCCGACTTAATCTCAAAGGATATTACGGCTGCGCACCAGCCACTGGACTCTCACCAGAGTTCCCCTTTACAACACATCATGAGTTGCCTGCCAGAGGCAGTATTAATTTTTCATATTTAATTCAATTTTATACTTTTAAAAAATCATTTACCGCCCCAAAAAGGTTATTTATATATTTATTATATTACCTAAAAATACTCAAATCAATAGTAATTTACTTTTTTATTTTTTCAAAATATATAGATAGGCTGTTTATTTAAAAGCTACTTATATTGATTGTCCATTCTTTGGCTTGGATGATCTATTTATCTCTGATATATCCTTATGAAATGGCTGCAAATTCAGCTTTTTGCATTCTGATCTCTATAACCCATCTTTAACCTTTATTAGTTCATATGTTTGTGAAGGACAACACAAATCTCATTATATAGTACCTCAACATCCACTGGTTTGGAGATAAATCCATTCATCCCCGCTGCCATCGCTGCTTCCATATCCTCCTTAAAAGTATTGGCGGTCATTGCAACAATAGGGATTGACTTTGCATCTGGCCTTTCCATTGCACGAATGGCGGCGGTAGCTTCCAGACCGTTCATTTCCGGCATCTGGACATCCATCAGAATCACCTGAAATGTGCCAGACGGTTTGTCACTCAGCAATTCCACGGCCATCCTACCATTTTCCACCCGCTGCACGGCTGCGCCCTGGCTTTGCAGCAGCTCCGTGGCAATCTCCGCGTTGAGATCATTGTCCTCTGCCAACAGAATACTGATACCGTTGAGTGTCTGTTTATCTGCCGTCCCACCTGCTGGCGTGTCGTCCAATTTTCCCTTTGGGAGGGTGATGGTAAAATAAAACACACTGCCTTCACCGGGTTTGCTTTTTAAAAGCAGATCACCGCCCATCAGACGAACGATACTCTGGCTGATGGGAAGGCCCAGCCCGGTGCCCTGACTTTTGGCGCTACTGGCTCCCACCTGTTCAAAACTTCGGAAAATGCGCTGTTGATCCTCCGGTAAAATGCCCGAACCGGTATCAGAGATTTTAATGGTTAAAATGCGTTTTGTATCGGTTTCCGACTCTCCATTGGCGCACAGGCGCACTGTTCCATCCTGCGGGGTAAATTTAAAAGCATTGGACAACAGATTTAAAATTACCTGTCGGAGACGAATATTGTCGCCCACATAGACTTCCCCGCGCAGATCACTTTCCACCTGAAAATGGATTTTTCGGCGCTCTGCATCAGTGGCCAGCATGCTCTCGATATCGCAAAGCAGCACATCCATTGAAAACGGCTCCTGTTCCAGCTCCATCCTGCCGCTTTCAATGCGGCTCATATCCAGAATATCGCTGATAAGGCTGAGCAGATAGTGTGAGGAAGACCTGATCTTATGCAGGTTCATCTTTGCCTTCTTTGGCAGACTGGGAACTTGTTCCGTTAAATCTGCTAACCCCATAATGGCGTTCATTGGTGTACGAATCTCATGACTCATCCGTGAAAGAAACTCTGTTTTGGCCTGGCTTTCTGCCTCTGCCTTCTCCAACCCTAACCGCATTTTAGCGGAACGCAACCGGACACGGTAAGAGAGTATAACCGCAGTTACGACTATTAACAAAAACAGCGCAACGACAGCGACTGCCAATAAGGGATTGGAAGACACAATTCCTGACAGCGTGAACTGAGTCTCTCCGATAGAGACCATGTTAAGGCTACTGATGGCCTCTTTTTCGGCTTCAGTCATATTGGTAACCGATTTATTCAAGATAGAAAACAAGGGTGAATCCACAGGGGTTTTTACCGCGAAGCTAATATCCGTGCTGCGGTTCGGCAGGCTGACCTGAAGGACATTAAAGAGACTCTTTTGCCGAATAATATTTTCCATATGGGAGGATAGGCCGTAAAAGAAATCGATTTTTCCACTGTTGACATCATTAAGCCCATCTTCAACACAGTCGTAATACACAAACTCATCCGCCGTGATGCCTCTCGGTTTTTCCCATCCGGATAACAGGCCGCATATGCGCCCTTCGGAAGGATAGGTAATGTTTTTGTTCCGAACCAGTATGGGCGATGCGCTGACGTAGGCTCCTGTATTGGCCAGACCATTTTTAGAAGCTGCACTATCAGATCCCATAAAAAAGCCCAGCATATCTGCGCCGCCTTCCTGTACCATGGTCAGCGCTTCAATATAGGATTCGCAGGTAATATAAGTGAATTTCAGACCAGAAAATTCTTCTACTTTTTTAAGCACATCTGGAACAAATCCTTCGTGGAAATCATCCACATCCACACAGAACAAAGGGTGCCAGTAGCTTGGAACCGCCACAGTCACCGTACCTTTCTCGGCCACATACGCCCGCTCCTCTGAAGACATGGAGGCATATCCGATGAGATTACTCTCAAAGTTATTTTCATAGGCTTTCTGGGCAAAATTTGTATCGGCAGCATAAATTTTTTCCAAAGCCATGTTCAGGCCATCCAGGATTTCCTGGTTTCCCGAAGTGGTGACAATATAATGTGCCTGTGAGTCAAAGGAGGCAACCGCATAAAAGTCCTCTGGGATTTTTACGCTGTAGCTTAGCAGCAAATCCACCTCGCCATTCTCCAGCTTTGTATGCAAATCTCCATTCACACGAATGTCATCATAGCTGTATGATCGAATCTGACACTTCAGCCCTTTTGCCTCTAACCACTGCATCAAATGCTCGATATTCTCTTTAGAGCTTTCATACACACCGATGGTCTTTCCGTTCAGGGTGTCCAAATCATAGCTGTTGATGGACGCATCGTCTTTCCTGGCCATCAGCATCGCTTTAGCATATCCACAATTGTAGTTTGGATAAACAAACGGCAGTTCCTCGCCTTCAATATAAAAGGTTCCGCCCATCAAATCGAACTTTCCCGCTTGAAAGTCGCCCAGAATGTCATCCGTCGGAATATATTCATATTTCCAGCCTGTATATTTGGTGATTTCATTGAGGTAATCGACCACCAGCCCGCAGGGCTCACCATCCTCAGCATACATGGTATAACCCTCCACGATTGGAAACGCCACCTTGATGACCTTCTGTTCCGTCTGATCCGCCGCAGATGCCGTAGGAATCAAAAATGTCAAAAAAATCATCAGCAATAAAACCGTCGACAGCTGACGTCTGAACCATCCTGGCCTCTTTTCGGTTATAGTATTTTTTCTTTTTTTAGTCGTTTTATGCGCCGTGATTTTCATTGAAGAACCTCCCGAAGGACTGATTTCAGTATGTCCAAATCAATGGGCTTGGCCACATGGGCATTCATCCCTGCCTGTAAAGCCATTTGCACATCTTCGGCAAAGGCGTTTGCCGTCATGGCGATGATCGGAATAGTGTCGGCATCCAGTCGTTTTAGTGCCCGAATGGCCTGCGTGGCCTCGTACCCATTCATCACCGGCATTTGAATATCCATCAAAATCGCGTCATAGGTTCCTTTCTTGGAAGTCGTAAACGCCCGCACTACCTGACTTCCATCGGTTTTTACTACACCGTGGGCGCCAAACATTTCCAACAGACTGAGAAGAATCTCCGCGTTAATCTCATTATCCTCGGCGATCAGAAAACAACATCCATTCAAAAAATTTTCATTTACTTTATCATCAGAGTGCCGTACGTCTGGCCCACGCTCCGGTTCGCCACTAATTTCAAACTCTAGCTCTACCTGGAATACAGACCCCTTGCCTTCCTTGCTGTCCACCCAAATAATCCCTTCCATCTGATCGACCAGTCCCTTGGTGATGCTCAGACCCAAACCGGTTCCCTCGATACGGTTTACTCTCGCCCCTCGGGTAAAAGGTTCAAAGACATGGGACAGCATTTCCTCAGACATTCCAACCCCCGTGTCCTTTATGGAAAAGCGGTATCGCACATAGCCCTCTGCCGTGCTCTGGCATTCTTCCACAAAAAATTCCACGCTGCCGCCTTCCGGTGTAAACTTAACTGCATTCCCCAAAATATTGATGAGAATCTGATTGATTCGCAGTGTGTCACCATAAAACCAGGTGTGAACAACAGAACGGATTTCGCTCCGAAACCCAAGGCACTTTTCTATCGCCTGAGGTTGAATCATATTGGAGACCTGACCCACCAAATCCCGAAGTGAAATCCGCTCTCGGTTCAGCTCCACTTTGTCTCGCTCAATTTTACTCATCTCCAGAATATCGTTAATCAGATTCAGCAGGTGCCGGGAGGAATTGGAAATTTTTTTCAGACAATCCTCCACATATCCCCTGTCGTCCAGATGAGCGCTGGCAAGCGTTGTCATTCCCATAATAGCGTTCATGGGCGTGCGGATATCGTGGCTCATGGAGGACAAAAACGATGTTTTCGCCTGATTAGCCTGTTTTGCCAAGGCGAGCGCTCTCTCCAACTCCTTTTTGGTTTCCCTTTCGGCTGCCAGCATATCGGTAACATCCGCACGCACGATACACACGGTCTGATGGTTGCGGTCGCCCCATAAAACATTCAGCTTTTTGTAGCGTAGTCCTTCCTTCCCATGGTAGGTGCTCACAAGATCATACCCCAAGGGCTCTTTTGTCAATTGCTCCAAGATGGTCGTTAACTTAAATTTGTGATGAAGATACTGGCGTTCCTGAGGTGTATTTCCATAGAGCTCCATTGCAGCCGCAATTTTCGCATCGTAATTCTCCATAATGTACGGCGCAAGATCTTCGAGCACAGTCTGACGCGTATACATAATCAGACGCCCTGTGCTTATATCGACGAAACTGGCCAAATCAAAGGTATAAGCCAGCATATTGAGCAGACTCTGCTGTTCCCTGACGGATTCCGTTACATCTGTCCGGGCAAGACAAACCCGGCCCAGGCGTGAATCAATGGAAAAGACGGTCATTCGCTTTACCCGGATGCTCCCGTCTGTGTTTGTGACCGAATAGTCAAAGGTATAGGTACCCCGTTTTTCCAGTCGGTCAGCGATATAGGCAGCATCCAGATATTTTTTATAGCTCTCCCGGTCTTTGGGAACAATCCAGCATTCCAGCATATAGTCCATCCAGGCGGAGTGCGAGCCACTTCCAGGGGATGGCACACAGCAAGCGCTGGAATCGCTGGTAAAAATTTCATATTTATCACAAAGCAGGTTTAAAATCACAATGTGATCGTATCCGTTATTTGAAAGCCTGCGCAAAACCCGATCGGAAATTGTTTTTTCCGTAATATCTGTAACCGTTAAAACGCCGGTGATATCGCCTGTGACCGGCTCTTTCACCAAACTGACTTTACATTGTACATATCGACCCGTTGCCTCACCTGGAAGCTGAATAAAGCAAGGAATCACACGTTCAAATTCCTGGTGATTGAAGGCGTCAAGCAATGCCCTGTTGCAACAGGTTTCAAAAAATGCCTGTCGTTCTTTCGGGTCGACGATCAGCCCGGACAGTGCGTGGAAAAAATTCTCACGTTTTTCACTGAAGGATTTAACGCATTGGCAAGGCGTATAATCGTTGATTTCCAGGATTAAATTTCGGCTGATATTACAGTGCCCTACCACCAGAGCGTTGGGTCCGGGGGTTCGGTAATGCTGCAGCAGCATTTCTTTATACTGCTTACGTATCTGACATTGTCTCTCTTCTTCTTCTGAAATATCCCGCAATAACATATATAGCCGTAAGTCACCATTTTTACAGGTCAATATAGAAAGTGTATTTTCGACCTGGATATAATTATTTTCTCCGTTTTTCATCCGATAGTAAAGCTTACCCCGTAAACTGTGTTGTGTCACTAATTGCTCAAACTGCCGGATCAATTGGGACAAATCTTCTGGATGAACACCTGCTAACGCTTCCTTTCCATAAAGTTCCCACGCTTTTTTCGGTGTCACACCGATCATGTCCGCAAAACCAACGGACAAAAACTCTGATATATAGGTTCCGTCTTTTTTGCACCGCACTACAGCCACACCGCCCGGTATCCTGTCGATGATATTCTGGGTTTCCCTATTGTCAGCCTCCCATTCCCACTCCTTTTCTTCAGGAATGGTTTGTCGCTCAGTAGAGAGAATACCTGTCTGTTTCATGTCAATTTCCTTTCTTCATTGAACGCAGCCTATTTTCAGGCGATTTAACGCGTCGCATTCATCGCATTTGGCGGGTCAAATCGCAGCGGCTTTTCCGCATCGAAACAGATCATACGTCTTTAAGCGATTCCAAGAAGGCTCCAGCCCTTTCATACTCCCCTTGAATCACCGTATAAAGCTGCATGTAGTCATCACGCGCCGTTTTTTTTCGCAGTGGCTCTACAATGGCGCAAACCGCCTCAAAAAGCGGTGTCAATCCCAGATTGCCGGCCACGCCTTTCAATGTGTGGGCAGCCTCAAAAGCTCCCGCCATATCGCCATTTTTAATCGTGCGTCCAAGATTTTCCGTACTCTTGTCATTTGGCAGCATTCCCAACACACGCAAATAAAACTTCTCATTCCCTGCAAAGCGGCTCATGGTTGTCTCATAATCCGCGCCGTAATCCTCAAAAACTTTTTTGAAGGTTTTCATCTTTCACTCCTTTTCCAGGCACTGCCTTATCTGGCTTGTTGGACAAAATGTCATTTTCACAGCATAACACATTGGCCGTCATGGGTGGTCTTTGCGCGATAAAGCGCTGTATCCACCCGCTCAATAATTTTCTCCGCCGATCCCTCTGCATTCCATATTACGATCCCCGCCGAGGCCGTGACCGGTATTTCCTCAATAACTGAATTATCATGGAAAACACGACAAATTTCCTGACATTTTTTCAGCGCCTGCTTCGGGGATTTCATTCGTTTCATGACCACGATAAATTCATCACCGCCTAACCGTGAAAAAATGTCGGTTTCACGGATATTTTTACGGATTATATTGCTGAACTCAACAATCAGCTGGTCTCCCTGCAAATGACCGTAGGCATCGTTTATTTTCTTGAGATTGTCCAAATCGAAAAAACATACCGCCATCGGCGCGTCTCCCTTGCGAAGTTTCTTTATTGCAGCCTGCCAGCCACGGCGGTTCAGGGCGCCAGTCATGTAATCTCGAAATGCGTCCTCTTGCAGCGTTTCTTCCCGTATCTGGGAGGTGTTCAAACGGATAACACGGGAAATCCGCATGGCAAGGCTCTCTGGCTGATGTGGTTTGACCGCGTAATCTGCGGCCCCCGATATAAAGGCTTTCTTTTCAATCACTTCATCGGCTGGCCCTGTGACGATCACCGGAATTTTCCACAGTTCTCTGTTCTCCCGGATCCTCGTCAATACCGGAAGGGTACCATCTGGAGAAAGGGTTTGGCTAAGAAGTACAATTGCTATTTTTTCACAGTAATTGACGATAATCTCCGAGGCGCTAAACGCCGTTTTAGCAGCCATAATTTTAAATTGACTTGAAAAATTTTCCTGTATCTTTTCTATGTATGCTTCATCCTCATCGGCTATAAGCAGTACGCGTTTATGCTGTTCAAAACCATCTCTTTCCTCCAGAGCGATCGGTCCGTACAGCTTGCCACTCCGCTTCTCTTTTTTTAAAAACTGTTCAAACATCTCTGCCGGCATAGGCCGAGAAAAATAATACCCCTGCACATAGTCGCAGTCCACTTCCATCAGTCGGTTCAGTTGTCCATAGGTTTCAACACCTTCGGCGACCACACTCACGCCCATCCAGCGGGCCATGCTCATGATAAACTGCAGGATTCCCTGCTCAAGGGGCTTAGCAGTCTCACTTTGAATGAATTTCATATCCAGCTTTAAAATATCGATAGGCATTTGATTGAGCATATTCAAGGAGGAATAGCCGCTGCCAAAGTCATCCATTTCGATAATAAACCCTTGCTCACGCAGCTGATTGACCACCTCGATCAGCTGATAGGGATCCTCAGTGTAAGCGCTTTCTGTAATTTCCAGATGAAGTTGTTCTGGCGCCAGCTCATATTTACGGATCATACCGCTTAAAAAATCGGCAATATTCAGACTGTAGATATCTGCCCTAGATACATTGACTGAAACGGTGAAGCCTGAATATCCCTTTTCTTCCCAGGCTTTGAGCATTCGACATACCTCTTCCCAGACAAATTGATCCAGTTTGGTGATAAAACCGTTTTTTTCAAACAGTGGAATAAATTCCGCTGGGGACAGCATCCCCCACTCAGGGTGTTTCCACCGGATAAGCGCTTCTGCACCGACCAGATGATCGTCCCGAATTCGATACTTTGGCTGAAAATAGACTTGAAACTGCCTGTCGCGCAGCGCTGTTTCCATACTGTCAATAATCGCCTGCTGGCGAAGAAGCCTGTCACGAAGGCTCTTGTCATAATACGCGAAATACCAGCCGTATTTTCCCTTAATGCTCTGCACTGCCAGCATCGCACGGTCACACATCTGCTCCACCGGAAGATTTCTTTCCTTAATAGGATAAATCCCCCATTTGATATCAACACTCTTATTGTTATAGAGAACATTAATCTTATTTGCCAGCTCCATGAACAGCTCGTTATTGTAAGTTCTTCCGCGTTTTATAAGACAGGCGAACCGGTCCGAGTTCAGCCGTCCGCACACACCGTCCGCGCCCGCGAAGTCACGGCAATAATCGGCGATCTCACAGAGAAGGTCATCGCCAGCCTTATTGCCTAGGACATCGTTGACGAATTTAAAGTTTACCACGTCCGAGCATACGATATCATAATCCCACTGCGGGTGACGCGTCAAAAGCTCTCTGGCCTGTCGGCAAAAAAAAGCTTTGCTGTACAGTCCTGTCAGATGGTCGTATTGAAACTGGTTGATCATCGCGGCTGTTTCACGAAACCGGATTGTGCTTGCCACTCGATTCAGGAGAATTTCAGCTTTATAGGGCTTGGCGACAAAATCTTCCGCGCCGTGTTTCAGCGCAGCTACCTCGTCGGCGTCGCTGTCGCTCTGAGTGGTCACGATCACTGGAATCGCAGCGTAGGCGGGATCTTTTTTCATGATGGTGAGAAAGGTATAGCCATCCATAACTGGCATGGTGATATCCAAAAGAATCAGCGCGATATCTTCTTTTTTCTCTTTTAGAATGTCTAAAGCTTTCTGCCCGTTTTCTGCCTCTAAAATTTGATATTTCGGAGATAACAGCCCATACAGGGTCATACGATTGATTTCGTTATCCTCTACAACTAATATACATTTTTGTGTAATCATCTAAAACCCCTTTTTTATTTTGTGATAAAAGTAATATAATCAACACATTATGACCCTTTAAGCTATTTTAACGCTTCGGAAATCATTGTATAGAGCTGATTGATGTCAATGGGTTTTGCAATATGGCCGTTCATTCCAGACAACAGAGCTTCCTCTACATCTTCACGAAAAGCATTGGCAGTCATGGCCAAAATCGGCACAGTCTGCGCATCCTCGCGCGCGCTGGCCCGTATCCGTTTTGACGCTTCATATCCACCCATGATGGGCATCTGTATGTCCATTAAAATCAGATCATAGTAGCCGATTGGTGAAGCGGAAAACTGCTCAATGGCTTCCTGTCCATTTTCTGCAGCGTCAATTTCAGCGTCTGTTGTTTTTAACAGCTCAATTGCGATTTCGCGATTCAGTTCATTGTCTTCAACCAGAAGAAAACGCCTTCCCTTAAAGGACGGTGTTTGAAGCCCTGGCTTTTCCTCTGGCCTTGATTCGGACTGCATCGCTGTGGACAACGCGTGATAGAGAGAAGACTCAAAGAGTGGCTTTGCGACAAAAGCGTTTGCCCCTGCTTGCCTGGCTTCATGTTCAATCTCGCTCCAGTCATATGCCGAAATAATAATAATCAGCGTGTCCGGTCCAAGCTTTTCACGAATGCTGCGCGTAACCTCGATACCATCCATATCCGGCATTTTCCAATCGATCAGACAGACGTCGTAATCATTATAAGCCTCATGCGCTTTCAGAACCATTTGCACGGCATCGCAGCCACGCTGGATCCACTGAGCATCAATTCCCATTTTTTTCAGCAAAAGGCTTGCGTGAGCGCAGGTATTTTCATCGTCATCTACCACCAACACCCTGAGGTTTTCCAATTTACACTCTTTTGACTTTTCTTCCTGATCGAAAACTTCAAAGGGCAGCTCTACTGTAAAAACAGAGCCTTCGCCCAGCCTGCTCTTGACATGGATAGATCCGCCAAGCAGGGTGACCAGATTTTTTGTGATAGCCATTCCTAAACCTGTTCCGCCATATTTTCGTGAGACAGTGCCATCCTCCTGTTCAAACGGTGTGAACAGCCGCTCGAGAAAGGTTTCACTCATTCCGATGCCTGTATCCTCTACACTGAAAATCAACTTTATGTGTCCATTTTTTAAAGGTATTTGTCGGGCACTCAGGCGGACACTTCCACCCTTTGGTGTGAATTTGACGGCATTTGAAAGTAAGTTGAGCAGAATTTGGTTTACACGAAGCGCGTCGCCAATCAGCGTCTCATAGGCCACTTCCTGCGTTTCACAGTGAAAGGCAATTCCTTTGGCTGTAGCCTGGGCGTAAATAGCGGGGACAATGGCTTCAAACATCTGAGGCAAGTGAAACTGCTCGTAATTAACTGATAATTTTCCTTCTTCAATTTTTGACATGTCAAGAACATCGTTAATCAGAGCCAGTAAATGTTGAGAAGAAAGCGCAATCTTTGACAAACAGTCCTCTACCCTGTTTTTGTTATCCAAATGCGCTCCCGCAATCGTGGACATCCCCACAATCACATTCATAGGCGTTCGGATTTCATGTGACATTCGCGAAAGAAAATCTTTTTTGGCATTGCTGGCCTGCTGCGCGAGTAAAAGGGCATCCTGTAAATCCAGTTCCCGGCTGGTCAAGGCGGCGATGCTGCGCTGTTCTTTTCTGTTGGAAAGGATGGTCAGACCAATAATTGAAAAGGCCAGCACCAAAGACAATACTGTCGACACGTATCCTGATTCCTGAACCTGCTCGTTAAGGCTGTATATCTTAGAATCCGCGAAATCAATGATGGTTGTCAACGCGTCGCTGACCGAATCATAACAGGGATAGATATTGGTTTCCATATATGCCTGAACCTCGTTTGGCGAGTGATTTTCCGAAAAACTGATTGCTGTCGCCTGCTGTTGAATCAGATTATCCATCGCGGCCCTCAAAACATCCACATCCTCTACCGGGCCCAGATAGCGGTCATAAATAACGGCAATGTCTTCGTTCTGCATGGTGTAACGTTCCTGAAAAAAAGTCTCTACATTTTCATCTGTGCTAAACGTATGGGTGATTAATATATTTGAAAAACGTTTCATATCCAGCAGACGCGAACGCATGGCGCGGGCGCTGTTCGACACCGTATAGGGGTGATCGTACATGCTTTGGGCCTTCTGATTCATACTATAGGTTATAAAAATACTGGATGCGGCGAATAAAAAGGCGATTATACAAATCACTATGGCCCCTTTTGACAGTTTCGTTGCCGGTCTATTCTTTTGAATCATTTAAAACTCCTTATCTCCATCATCTTATTCCTTTCTTTGCATATTTAAATAATATAATCGAATATTACTATATTTAAAAATAAATATAATACCTGATATTTCAAAATCAAAAAATACTCACTCCATGTTCATGTATGTATTTAATAATTATAACAACTTATTTATAACAGTTCAATATCATTTCTTATTTATTATGGTATTTTCGAATAAAAAAATGTATAATGATTATATTTTTGTGAGACTTTACTCCTGATAATCCCTAACAATCAAAGGCGGTGAAATTTTGGAACGCGAAAAATATAATTTGATCTATGAGTACTATGCGTGTCACATTTTATTTGGACACTTCGAATACGGAAGCTGCCTGCCAACCATCGAACAAATTGGCAACAGCTTTCATGTCGCACCACAAACCGTACACAACGCTTTAATGAAGCTGCAGATGGACGGCCTTGTCCGTATCTTGTCTGGAAGACCTACCACGGTCGTCTATAAAGCAACCGATGAAGTCAAGCATCAATTTGCAGAAAACTATTATCTTGCCCGAAAAAATGCCATCGAGGAAGTCTACTCTTTGTCTCATTTTCTTTTAATGCCGTTATTTCATGAGGGCTGCCGCAGATTAAGCGATGCCGATCTTCAGCAAATTCTATCAGTCGCAAGACAGGAAAACTCGAATATTGTTTCAATATCGATGTTTTGCTGTAATATAATGATCGACGCCCTCAATAACTGGCTGGCAAAGGGGCTTTTTCTTGATATGGTTTCTTTTTTTCAGTTTCCTTATGTTCCATCGTTTAATGAAGATAACAATGAAGAATACAAAAAATATCACCGTTTACTGACAGCAGGCTGCGAAAAACTGGACCGCGAAAATGTTTTTTGTGCGTTTTCCTACTTTCAAACACTGACGCAAAAAACATTGCAGAATTTTATTGACCAGGCGTGGGACAAAACCACTGCCACAGAACAAATTTCCTTTCGCTGGCAAACTTATCGCGACAGGCCCCAGCACTGTCACACTTTAGCCGCATCGATTATTAAAAACATCCTCAGCGGTGCGTATTCAGAGAAAAACATGCTGCCATCCTATGAAAAAACAGCATCAGAATTTTCGGTCTCTATCAGCACAGTAAGGCGAACCATTGAACTTTTACGGGATATGGGAATCATCCATACGATCAACGGCGTTGGCAATCAGATACAATACAGCGCGCCTAATCTGGAAAAGCTGCAACGGCCGGCCATACAAAAAAACATCAGAATGGCGGGCGAAAGTATCGAAATTCTTTTTCTGACGACTGGGGCTGTTATCCATCGTGTATTTCCAAATCTGGAAGATGACCAAATCACGTCCCTGAGGAATATGCTCAATAAAAAAAAGACCCCATCCTCGATGGACATTGTCCTTTTTATGGTTCAATATTTCATGGAGGCATTTTCTTCTCCACTAATCTATGAAGTTTATAATAAACTACTGGAATTTTTGTTTTTTGTCTATCCTCTTTTGTCAAACCCCGAAAATGCAGATAATCAGGAATCAGTTCGTTTCATAAAAAAGATGGATCAGGGGCTCAGAGACAAAAACATGAATCAATTTACGCAGGGCTTCTTAGAGCTATTGAACGCTGTACAGGATAAAATAGTTAAACGCTTAGAAATAATGACCCCTTATCATTCCCTGCAAAAAGCACCTTAGTGAGGATCATTTTTTCGTTTTTTATCTTTATAATCCTAAGGCATACGCTGCACATCATTAGTCAATAGCGGCGAGACGACCAGAAAAGGACGTCTTTTTTGTATCTCAAAAAGGGGGGTAACCAAAAGTTACCTCCCGGGATTTTTTACTCAGCCACGCGCTCCCAGTT
The DNA here is from genome assembly GCF_003477535.1 of Eubacterium sp. AM05-23. Classification (NCBI taxonomy): domain Bacteria; kingdom Bacillati; phylum Bacillota; class Clostridia; order Eubacteriales; family Eubacteriaceae; genus Eubacterium; species Eubacterium sp. AM05-23. The sequence continues at coordinate 219,358 of NZ_QUDF01000003.1, read as the reverse complement.
AAGGGTGAGCCGGCCGTCGGTAAAAGGTGTGATTTTGCCATCTTCCTGGACAACCGGTTTTAACAGTTCCACGAAGGATTCCTCATAAAGCTTTTCGGGGACGACATCGGGCAGGATGAGGGGCGTGTCCATGGCGTTCCAGCTCTTTTCTTTGGAGAGGGAACCATTCCAGTAGGCCACGGTGTAGGTTTTGTCCGGGTCAATGTCGCTGCCGTCCTCATTTTTCACGCTCACCAGATGCTCGCCCGGGCTGGCCCAGGGGGCGTATTCCACCTTCAGGCCAGAGGTAAGGTAGCAGGTGAACTTATCCTGATCTTGATGGTCATCGTTGAAGGAGGTTTTTAAAATCTGCAGGATCTGGTCCCCGGTCAGGGTGGTGACGGCCAGCTTGTTAAAGTCGGGGTTTTTGCTTTCAATGGTGTCCAGGCCGATCTCCTCGAGGACGGGCTCGGTCACATCGCCGGCGTAAATGCGGCCCATTGTGCCGAAGCTGGCCTCACCCACCAGTACGAGGCCGATGTCGGTGTTTGCGGTGCGCCGGAAAGCATCGGCAATATAGAGGCCGGTTTCCAGCCGTGAGAAGGATTTTTCCGCTGTGCCATAGGCCGCTTCCGGCGCTTCCTCCGGCGCGTGGAGCAGCTCCTGAATCTTGGCGTCGCAGTCTTTCATCACGTCCTCGGCGGTCTGGGTGCCTTTGGCGATGTTCCAGAAGCCCTGGTGCATGGTTTTATAAAAGGCCTTGGAGTCCTTGACGCGGCTGTAGTAGGTTCTCGGGGCCAGATGCCCTTTTTCGATGGTGGCGGCCACGTTCTGGGTAAAGTCATTGTTGACCACGGGAACATCTTTCACGTTGCTGATGGCCAGTCCCTGTTCCCCGATGAGGGCCTGCTGGCCTTCCACCGAGCTCAGCCATTTCACAATCTCCATGACCTTATTGTATTTTTCTTTGTGTTCCGCTGCTTCCAGCTTTTTATTGACAGCGAAGTTGTAGGTGCTTTCAATGGCCACATAGTCAGAATTTGGGTCGTTGCTGCCCCAATAGGGCATCATGCCGTATTCGTGGTCGGAGCCGGCCTGCTTGGCGTACTCGGGCGCCATCTGGGTCTCGTTGGTCATGGCGGCGGTATATTCCTTGTAAAGGGCAGTGCTGCGGTCGCCCGGCTCTCTGGTAAAGCTGGCTTCGGTGATGACGCCGGCATCCAGCAGCTGCTTGAACAAATCAAACATGGGCTCCATGTGCCCGGTCATGCTGGCGTTGCCTTCGGCGTAGTCCTGCAGCCACTGGTAATTCTCGTTTCCAGCCAGGACACTGCTGTAGGACCAGGCGTTCATGGCTGTTGAAAGCCCGCTGGGATGTTTGAAGGTAAAATCAACGGGGGTCAGGCCGGTTTCGGCCTTGATGGTCTGGCAGAGCTGGATAAAGCTGTCCAGGCTGGTGGGCACCTGCCACTGGTGCTCAGCAAAGAGGGTTTTGTCATAGACAATGCCGTTAATCTTGCTGGGGCCGGGCAGGTAGTATATGCGTCCGTCGCGCTGGCAGGCGTTGAGGCTGGTGGTGTAATAATTGCTGGTAAAATCCTTTGAGGAAAGATCCACCAGCTTTTCAGAAATCAGGGCGTTGTCCAGCGAATCGACGCCCCAGGTGACCAGCAGATCCTCGAGATCGTCGTTCTCCAGGCAGCTTTCAAACTCGTGGTTGCCGGCGGTGGCATGCAGCCGCGGCACGATGTCCACCTCGGGAAACTGCTTTTCAATAATGCTTTCCAGATCGTCGGGCGCGCCGTTATACTCGGTGCGCATAGTGATCATGGTTTTATTTTCGTCCACGGGCTGGTAGGCGATGATTTCATTTTCCGCCGCGCCGACAGGCAGCTTGCTGGTGTTTGCCGCGCCGGCGCAGCCGGTCAGCATCGCGACGCACAGCAGGACACTTGTCAGCAGCGCGCCCTTTTTCTTTTGTTCCTTCTTTTTCATTTGTTTCCTCCGTTTCTTCCATTTATTGAATATATTTCATGAGTGCTTCACCCAGTTTATCGATCTCCACGGGCTTTTTCAGGTGCTCGTTCATGCCCGCCTCGCGGGAGGCGGCAGCGTCCTCGTCAAAGGCGTTGGCCGACATGGCGCAGATGGGAATACCGGCGTCAGGGTGGTGTGAGGCGCGGATGGCTCTGGCGGCGGCCAGGCCGTCCATGATCGGCATGTGGATATCCATCAGAATCAGGGAATAATGCCCGGGCTCCGAAGCCTCGAGCATTTCCAGCGCCTCTTTTCCGTTCTGTGCCCAGTCCGCTTCAAGCCCCTGCATTTTCAGGATTTCGATGGTGATTTCGGCATTCAGGGCGTTATCCTCGGTTACCAGAACCCGTTTTCCCTTAAAATCCCGGGTTTCCGGGGGCTCGGGCTGCGGCGCGGGCGCCTCGGCCTTTTGGGCGCGCTCAAGGGGCAGCACGATGGTAAAGGTGGTACCGGCGCCCTCTTGGCTCTTTACGGACAGCTCACCGCCCATTAAATCGACCAGACTCCGCACAATGGCAAGGCCAAGGCCGCTGCCGCCGTAATTTCCAGCCGTCTCTGCGTTTTCCTGAAGAAAGGGCATGAAAGCATTTTTAAGGTATTCCTGCGACATGCCAATGCCCGTATCGGCCACCACCATGGTAACCGCATCCCGGGCGTCGTCCAGTCTTTTGGCAGACACCGAGAGGCTGACGCTGCCGCGCTCGGTAAATTTAAAGGCGTTGGAGAGCAGGTTCATCAAAATCTGGTTGATGCGCAGCGAATCGCCCAGATAGCTGCCGCCAGAGGGCAGGTCGAAAACGGTCTGGAAGGGCAGCTGCTTTTGAGCCGCTGTGATCTCAAGCATGTTGCGGATGTTTTCTAAAAGGTCCTCCAGCGAAAAAGCCTTGTTGGAAAGCTGCATCTTGCCGCTCTCGATTTTGCTCATGTCCAGAATATCGTTGATGATGCTCAGCAGATATTTTGAGGAGGTTTCGATTTTATTAAGGCTGGCCTGCGCCTCCTTGTTATCGGGGCCGATCTGGGTAGAGGCGATGTAATTCATGCCAATGATGCCGTTGAGCGGGGTGCGGATATCGTGGGACATCTTGGCGAGAAAATCATTCTTTGCCTCCACGGCCTTTTTCGCGAGATTGATCTCATACATTTCCCGCTGGCGCTGCCTTTCCTTTCGTGTGCTGGTCAGGATCATGAAGATCACCAGCAGGGCCAGCGAGAAAATCACGGACAGGCCGGTCAGCATGGTGGCGGTCATGCCGTCGTAGGTTCCGGCGGCGGTCAGGGAAAGGGGCACCATGATAAAGGTAAAGCTCCCCTCCGAAAGCCGGTTATACTGTAATAGCCACTGGATATCGCCAAGCGTGCAGACCAGGGAACGGTCCGTCCCGTTTTTTAGATCGTTTTCAATCTGGGTGTAGACATTGGCGTCGAGGCCTTCATCTTCCAGGGTGCTCAAAATATTGTAGCCAACGCGGCTCTGATCCACCGCCTGCGGCGCAACCGTGATGGCGCCGTTGGGCGACACCAGAAAGGAGTAACCCAGCCCGTTAAAGACCGAGAGCGTCATTTCGGAGGAATAAGCCTCCTTTTCGCGGCCCAGCACCACAGCTCTGATCTCACGCTGGTCAACGACACAGGGCTTGCTGAGCAGGGAGGAAAAGAGCCAGTACTCATGATCGATCCCCACCCGCTCAAAAGCCGAATAGGTATCCCGTCTCAAGACCTGGTGGATATAGTCGCGGTTGTCAATCCCCTTCACCGCCCCCTCGGCGGTGAGCAGCGTGCCGTCAGCCGTCACGAAAAAGATACTGCTGCCGCCGTCCTTCAGGTAGTTTTGAAACAGCTGTCCGCATTTTTCAAAGCTGTCGGGCTGAATATAAGAAAGGTTATCGGCCAAAAGCGCCGTGAGCTGCAGATAGGTCGAGCGCACCGAAGTGATGTTCGAATGCAGCTGCTGGCTGATTTCGCCGACATAATCCGCGCGTTCCTTCTGAATGTTCTGGTTGAGCTGCCGGTAGGCAGCTATAAATAAAATGATGGACGATAAAATCATGACCGAGAGGATCGCGAACACGATCGCCGGCGTGATGGATTTTTTTATTGGGCTCTCTTTATGGATCATGGCTTCCTCTCTTTTTTATCGCTGACCAGTGCGGGCGCTCAAAGAGCATTATACCCAGATGGTTAAATCGAATTTATAAAAAGTAGCAATTAATTATCGAAATATTATAAGTAAAATTATACATGAATATTCCTTGATAATCAAGGTTTATGTCACTGATTGGATTATAGTGATATTTTTAAAAATAAAATGAATTATTTGATACTCGTTAAGGTTATCTGGCTTTTTCAGGTCTGTCGGTGACGCGGTCATCACCGTACACACCCATATATACGGCAATGGTGAAAATAATAAAAAACAAGAATAAAGCGAGAAATATGGGCTTTTGGACAAAAGAAAATAATCTGAACTTTTAAGAAAACTTGTAAAGTATGGTTATCATAGTACATATCAAAATTGACCCTAAAGATATTATCTTTTCCAAAATGGCCTGCTGTCGCAATTTTCACAGTGATTTGTCCATAAGGAATTAACTTTTCATAATTTTTATTCAACACCCAAATATCTTTATAACGTTCGAGCTGAATGGTTTCAGTACCCTCTGGAACTTCTACTTTATAAACATAGCCCCGGTAGCCTGTTTCTATACCAGTATTAACCATGTTCAGCGCATTGCCGCTTAATGAGAACGCAAACGGAACCTCCATCAGTTTTTCAAGTCTGACTTTGTCTGCTTCCAATTGATCTACGTTATCTATTTTGGCCTGATCCTCTGGGCTGAGATTGTCATATGGCTGGCGCGCTGCTTCATTCAATAGCTGCTTTATCCTTAAGGCTCACCGTATCAGTCTCTGGAAGATGGTCCACTTTTGAATCTTTTTTGCAATGCACAATCGTTCCGCCTTGATTAAAATCTATTCGCACAATACTTCTGGTTACACCATCGAATTGCCCGATCATACATGCTGTGGGCAATCGCTGTAAAATCAATGATTAAATAATCCGCATAATCTGGAAATTCTGTTGTTTCGTTGGTGACATAAATGAAATCGGGATTGTTCTATCACCCCTTCCCTTATACTTCTTTATGTCCTCATAAGCTGTGGCTTATATGGTCTATAACGTCTGATTGATCCATTTCCAGATATATCTAGTTAAGTCCCGAATACTTAGTCAATGGTTAAGTTTCTTCAATTCGTTCGCTGCCCACACACGCCAGCCAGGCTTTAAAAGGTTTTGTTTTGGGTGATGAAATGGACTGGATAATACGCAATGGCTGTTTGGCATCCACAACATCGATCATCCTTTTTTCGCCACCAGCCGCTACCATTTTCAAACTGTGATATTTTGTCACGGTTTGGTTTCCCTCGACTTTTAACCGCTGTTTAAGCTTTTGCCAATAAGCTCCAGCATTTTTACTTTCGATTAAAGCCCCGACAACATCAATAATCGAAAATATCATTCTTCTTTTTCTTCATCTCATGCGGTGCGTATTGTACGATGCTCAAATAGCTGTATATTTTTCATGCCTTCGCCTTAATTCGCAAATATTCTTTTTCGCTGCTGTCCATTGACAATTTTACTTAAGCATTGTTCACTCCTCATTTTTTATTGATCTTTTTTAGCATCATATATTCATATTATTTAGGTATAATAATAAAAGAGTTTAAGAAAGGAGGTCACGCACATGAATGTAAATACAAAAAATCTTGTCTCCATTACTGAAGCCAACCAGAACTTTTCCCGTGTTGCAAGAATAGTCGATGAAAATGGTTCTGTTATCATTCTTAAGAACAACACCCCCCGCTACCTTATCATTGAATTTAATGCAATAGAGGAAGAACAGCTTGCAAGCAATGAAGATATTTTTTCCGTCTCCAAACAACTGATTGACAAAAACAGGCAAGCATACGAGGTACTTGCCAAATGATAAAACTAACCAAAGAACAAATTATTTTACTCCATACCCAACTCATTCAGGAAACTGGCGGAAGTGATGGAATCCATGACGAAGGATTGCTGGAATCTGCTCTACATGTACCGTTTCAAAGTTATGCCGGTACTGACAGTTTCCCATCCATTCAACAAAAGGCAGCACGCCTTAGCTTTGGTCTTGTAAAAAACTACGCTTTCATTGATGGGAACAAACGCATTGGCGCTCATGCCATGCTTGTATTCCTTGCCTTAAACAGAATTGGATTAAAATACACGCAAGAAGATCTGTCCGTCATTATACTAAAAATAGCTGCCAGCGAACTGCCTTTTGAAGGGTTGTTGCAATGGATTATAGGACACCATCTTTAGTCAAATGGCTCCCCATATGGATGACCATTACCTTCCATCCGTCAGATTTGGACAGCTAGAGAAGGAACATTGACGTTTTAGTTTTCTTGGCATACAGTATTCTCCTTCCAGGCATAAGGAAAGCCCCAAAGGATTGACACCTCCAAGGCTTGAAAATTCTCTATGCAGTTTTTCATGCTATCAGTATACCACGCCGTAAAGCAAACATTCTTTTTATTAGTTATCCCTTGATAATGTATGTGCCATAATTTTACTTCTGTTTTTTCTTTGACGCCGTTAACTCAAAGCTCTGATCGAGTAGCCATTTTAATTGATCGTCTTTGATACTGCCATCCAAAGCCAATGTTAACCAGTTTTCTTTGTTCATATGATAAGCGGGATAGACTCCTTTTTCATTTCTGAGTGTACTGATCAGCATCGGATCACACTTGACGTTCAACACATCGATCATCTCATCACTGGGCAAGCCTAACTTGCTTTTAGAAATATTCATCATAAGGGCAAACCATTTTTGATTGCTCCTATGTCTGAACACGGCATAATTAGGATACCTCTTCCAGGGATTTTCTTCATGTGCGCTGTATTGTTCTGCTATAAACTGTATTAACGCCACTCTATCCATTGCAGTTCTCCTTTTCAAATTCTATTTACCTACTGTTAAGACATCTGTTTTTCCATCATTTCACGAATGCGGCGAATGAGAACATGATTCGCAAACCATACGGTTTCATAGTGCATAAAAGACAGTACATTTGCATCCCAGAAAAATTGGATCTCTGGAGCAAATTCATCATCTGAGTTCCAGAAACGAAACAGAAGGTCTAATCCACAAAACACGGGAATTTGTGCCGCAAGATCACCACCATCAATAATCACTCCTCCCAGTTTCTCCAGCACTTCACGCAGCAAAGTATCCTGATGGTCAAACAGTTTCATTTCCTGATTGAAAAAACCTGAATTAGCACTGGGTGCTGTGCTGTGTATTTTCGAAATACTTTGCATATTCACAAACTGTCCAGCTGGCACGGCATCTGGCTTTGACCAGCACAGAAGATCATAGATCGTCATCGCTTCATTATAATCTGCTTCTCTGAACCCCTCAATATCTATATCGTTACATTCTACAAAACCGTTTTTTCGGCCTATTCGACAAATTCCACCCATAAAGTCGACTGTCAAATACCTTTCATTGGCGTCTATGTTAAAGCGCTTTATCATATCATCTTGATTGTATTTTAAAAATTCTTTCTGCATTTGTCGTTTCATTTTTTCATAATTCGATACCATTTCGCCCTCATCTATAACTTTCGTTTTTTGTTATACCTGAATTATACCGTATTTTTATATACCAGATCAACACAGCTACTGCTTCCAAGGTTATAAAAGAAAGAATCAATCCCTTGTTCCGCTTCTTCTGTCTGTGGCGTTATCGGTGCATCAAACACTCGTTTACCTCTTACCAGCAGCCGGTGGCTGTTGATCTGGTACGGGGTACAGGTCAGCAGTGTCACATAATCCTGTTCCGGTGTGCTTTTAATGCTTCAATCTGATCGGGCTCTGCCGTCAAGGGTCAATTCAAGGCTATCAATTCCATTGACTAAAACATGCTTTGGTCGATAATCCAGTTCAAGACCGATTGCTCGGGCGTAGTCAAGGTTAAAAACGTCTTGTTTTAGAATATTACACTGAGTGGCTAATCCATTGACACCATTCTGCAAACAAACATAATAATAACCTATAACTTTTACTGATTTAAAAATCAATAAAAAACAATTTGACCATTCTCCAGGTATCCGTTATCATTAAACTACAAAGATAAAAACACTGCCCGGTTGGTAGTCCGGGCGCGGCGACGCCGTCAGTAACCTGCCTCCTTGGTTGTCCGTTCTTTGGTGATTCTACTTAAAGGAGGACATCTGTATGGTCACTATTTCAAGCAGCTTAACGGTATTTTTTGAGGAACCTTTTTGGGTGGGGGTTTATGAGCGCCAGTCCGGAAACCGGCTGGAGGTCTGTAAGATCACCTTTGGTGCAGAGCCAAAGGACTATGAGATTTATGACTTTTTACTCAGGAACGACCACCGGCTCCGGTTCAGCCCTTCAGTGGCGCAAACGGCTGAAACCCGGAAGCTGAACCCTAAGCGAATGCAGCGGGCCATTAAAAGGCAGCTTCAGAGCCAGGGGGTGGGCACCAAGGCCCAGCAGGCCCTGAAAGCCCAGCATGAACAGCAAAAGGTGCTGCACAAAAGCCGAAGCCGCGAAGAAAAAGAACGTCAGAGGCTTGAGCGTTTTGAGCAAAAACAGCTGAAGAAAAAAGAAAAACACCGTGGACATTAGTCTCCGGTGTTTGGCCCCGGCCGGGAGGTTTTCCGCGCCGGGTTTTTTATACGCTTTCTTGTTTTTTTCTCTGGCTTTGTTCCCAAAGATTCTGGGCAGTTTCTTTCCAGCTATCGGCATAGGGGACACATTTATCGCACAAATGGTCTGCGGTTTCAGGCGACTGCAAATCTGTTGATTTAGCGCCGGTCTGTTTGACCATAGCGCGCAGTATTTGAGGATTTTCGAGCATGGGACAGGGCCTCAGCATGTTTTCATTAAAGGGCTGCTCTTCATGATAGGCCATAAAAATAGGACTCTTAAGCGCGTCGAGCAGAGATGTGTCGTGGATATTGGCATTGGAATAGTGAATAAACACACAGGGCTCCACATCGCCCGCTGCGTTGATGTGCAGGTAGTTTCTTCCCCCTGCGATACACCCACCGACAAACTCGCCGTCATTTTGAAAATCCATGCCGAAGATGGGCTTTGTTTCTCTGAAATGGCGGATACGGCGGTACATTTCCTCCCGTTGTCCGGGCTTTGGCAGCAGCTCCGGCACGGCGTCGTTGCCCACGGGCATATAGTGGAAAAACCAGATAAAGAGCGCGCCAGCCTCAATGATCATATCGTAAAACGCCTCACTGCTGATATCTTCAAAATTGGCGCTGGTATAACAGGTGGAAACACCAAAGGGCAGATGATGCTCCTTTAACAGCTTCATGGCTGTCCTCACTTTTTCATAAACCCCTTGGCCCCTGCGGCTGTCATTGGCCTTCTCAAAACCCTCAAGGCTGATGGCCGGGACAAAGTTTCTGACTCGCAGCATATCCTGACAGAAATCCTCATCGATGAGCGTACCGTTGGTAAAGGATAAAAATTCACAGTCCGGATGGCGCTCGCACAGGGCGATCAGGTCTTTTTTACGTACCAGGGGCTCACCGCCGGTATAAATATACATGTAGGTTCCAAGTGCCTTCCCCTCTCGGACAATGCGGTCGATGGTTTCAAAGTCCAGGCTCTGTTTGTGCCCGTACTCCGCAGCCCAGCAGCCTGTGCAGTGAAGATTGCAGGCGGAGGTGGGGTCAAGGAGAATGGCCCAGGGGACATTGCAGTTTTCCCTTTCCTTCGCCTCATCCTGCAGGGCGCTCCCCTTCAGGCTGGCGTTTATAACAAAATTGTTGAAAAAGGCTTTTCTGACACCGGGGTCCAGCTCGTAAAACCGCATAATCAGCTGATACCAGTTGTTCTTTTCATCAATGGCGGTCCGAAAGGCTGAACGCTGGCCTTCATACCAGCCTTCCGGCGTAAACCGGTCCACCAGCTCCATCATTTTTGGAATGTTTGTCTCCGGGTCCTTTTCCAGATAATCAAGCGCCGCCCCGGCGGCTGTGGTAAAGGTCTTGTTCTTAATTTTACTGACAATGTTCATTTTGTTTTACCTCCTGTTGTATGGATAGCAACGTTCTTTTTCTTTGTACCCATTAACAGCCTGCATACACATTAAAACTGCCTGAAGACAACCGAAAAAAGGTGGCGGAAATTTTCCGTCACCTTCACCTTTAAAATATAAATTTTTACTTTTAGAAATTCAGAATCTCTGCGAAATTATCTTTCAGCTGCGGATAAAGCTTATCAAAGGCTGTGTAGACGGTGTCGTATTTATCACGCAGAGCTGAATTTGGCGCGTAGTTTTCTGCGCGCATGGCGATGATTTTGTCACAGGCATCCTGGACAGTCGGGTACATACCCGTTCCCACAGCGGCCAGAATGGCGGCGCCGAGAGCTGCCGCATTTTCGGAGTTCATATCCGGCAGACAGACAGGCATGCCATAAATATCGGCCATGAGCTGACGCCAGAACGGGCTCTTGGAGCCGCCGCCGCACATACGCATAATGTCTGGCTCGATGCCGGATTCACGGATGGCGGTAAGGACGTCACGCAGGGCATAGGTGATGCCTTCCATGACCGCGCGGGTAATGTCCGCTTTGGTATGGGTTGCTGACAGGCCCACAAAGCCGGCACGGCACTGCAGGTCAAAATGCGGTGACTGCTCGCCTGTGAGGTAAGGCATGTAGATGAGATTGTTGGCCCCTGGCTTAGAGGACATGGCGTCGCGGTTGATCTTATCGTATTCCAGATCGTCAGAATAGAACAGGTTTCGGTACCATTTTAAGGAGTTGCCAGCTGAGTTGACCGAGCCCATGAAATGCCAGGCGTCCGGAACTGCCATACAGAAGGTGTAAACACGGGCTTTTTTATCCATCATGGGCTCATCGGCGTAGGCAAAAACCGTTCCCGAGGTCCCGATGGTGGTCATGGCGCGGCCAGTGGCCACAACGCCTGTCCCTACAGCGCCGGCTGCGTTATCTCCTGCGCCGCCGACAACAACCGTCTTTTCAGAAAGCCCCAGAAGGCCGGCGACTTCTTTGGTCAGGGTGCCGGTAACATCCGGTGATTCGTAAACCTTGCCCAGAACAGATTCCTTAATTTCGAGGGCATCCAGAATATACTGTGACCAGCAGCGGTTGCGCACATCCAGCAGCTGCATGGCGGAAGCGTCTGAAACCTCGGTGGCGTACTCACCGGTCAGGCGGTAGCGCAGGTAGTCCTTTGGCAAAAGGATATGGGCGGTTTTTTTGTAAATTTCCGGCTCGTTTTCCTTGACCCATTGGATCTTGGCGGCTGTAAGGCCTGGACGAACAGGGTTGCAGTTGATTTCCATCATCTTTTCATCGGTAACAATTCTGCGGACAGACTCGCAGGATTCTGTGGTACGGGCGTCGTTCCACAGGATCGCACGGCGCAGCGGCTTTCCTGCCGCGTCCAGCATAACCGCGCCCATCATCTGGCCAGACATCCCGATCCCCTTGATGGCGTCTCTCGGAACACCGGATTCATCAATGACATAACGCATGGTGGCGATAGCCGCTGTGTACCAGTCTTCCGGGTCCTGTTCAGACCAGCCGTTATTCGGCTGGTAAACCGGGTATTCCTGCGCCATCTGCGCGATTTCCTTCCCGTTCTGATCAAACAATACGGTTTTGACACTGCCGGTCCCCAAATCCAATCCAATTAAATATTCCATAATATTACCTCCCTCAGTGTAATGATATACATGGTATTTTGAATACGATCGTCAAAAGATTAACGATTACAAGGCCTCTATAATAAATGGAGAATCCTAAATTCTCCATTATTCAAACGCTTATTTTGTCTGTCCCCCAGATGTCCTGAACCGCTTTTTAATCCATGCTGCTATGCTTCGATTGTCTCAAATTCTTTCCAGGGAATATTGACTTTTTCCCCTTCATTGAGCAGCTTGTCCACATGCATCAGCAGTGGGAACTGAGCGATATCAACCTTACCGGCTTTTGCCAGGGCCTTGACTGCCTTGGCCGTACGTGTGGCAATGACAACGGCTTCCAGGGTCTGACCTGCCAGCTTTTCATTGATTTCTTCCATCGACAGGCCTTCACCCAGGTACTGGCCTACACTACGGCTTCTGCCGCCGGCTACGGTAACGTCCAGGTCTCCGGCCGCAAACATGATCATTCGGTGGCTGCCGCCGACGATTTCCAACAAATCATCCATTTCCTTTACACTCTGCTGGAACAGGGCGGCCTTGGAGTTGACATGGGCAATGCCGTCATCCCCGCAGATGTTTTTAAGACCGATGGCCAGCGCTGTGCCGAGTGCATAGCCGTTTTTCAGGGCGACGGCTGCTTCCAGACCCACCACATCGGTAGTAAGGCTGATATGATAGTAGCTGGTTGCGAAAATATCCCGCAGCTTTTCCTGGGTTTCGATGTCGCGTCCGCAGAAGCCTACAAAGGAATGGTCGTGGTCGGCCAGATCCCGGGCGGTACATGGGCCGCCGATGGCATAAATTTTAAGCTTGGAGCCTTCCGGCAGATGTTCTTCCCAGTATTCGGGATAAACCTGAAGACGGCCGTCCTCAAAATTTAACATCCCCTTGGTGACTGAGAGCATCGGCACGCCTTCGGGAATCACTGGAATAATTTCATCCAGGAACCAGTCCACACCAAAGCTGGACACGCCGCAGACAACAACATCCGCGCCTTCTAAGGCTTCCTTGACCTGGTCTACTTTATAATAATGAATACCGTCATGCAGAGTGCGCAATAAATTAAAATGGTAGTTGTCTTCTCTCAGACGGTCGATAATTTCGTTATCGAGGGGAGAACCGACTAAACGGACCTCGTGGCCGTTTTCGTAAAGGGGAAAGGTTAGGGCTGAAGCCATCTGGCCAGAGCCAATCAAAGTTACAATGCTCATTGATTTCACTCCTTGTAAATGTTTTATAGGTGTATTCTATACCCTGTGGTGCAAATTTGTCAATAGAAAAATAGGTATAATTCCAAATTTAAGAAAATAATTTTTTCTTCTTTGGGAAAAATTTCAACATTTTTTACATTATATTTTCATACTTTTGAATAATTCCCACTTTTTCCCTTGACATTCCTTTTCATTCTTTTTATAATGAAACCATAAGAATCCTTTAACTTTTCATTTTTATGGGAAAAATTTCACATCATTGGAGGAATCATGGATCTCAAAAAAATAAATCAGATTCTTCGTATATCAAAAATGTATTACGAAATGGATATGGGGCAAATTGAAATCGCTGAAAAGGAGGGCATCAGCAAATCCAGCGTCAGCCGGCTGCTAAAAAGCGGCAAGGAAATGGGTCTGATTGAGGTGCGCATCAAAGAGCCGGTGCTTTCCTTCGGCGAGCTGGAAACACAGCTCATGGCCCATTTTCCGCTGAAAAGGGCGGTCATTGTACCCGATTTGGTGGGCGACAAACGGATTCTGGTTCACGATGTCTGTCTGGCGCTGGCCCAGGAGCTCCCGCGCTATGTAGACGACGACTCCATCCTGGGCATTGCCTGGGGCAGCACCCTGGAGGTTTTGTCAAACCTGCTGCAGCCCATCAAACGGCGCGGCGTGTCGGTAATCCAGCTTAACGGCGGCTACTCCCGCGCGGTCTATGAATCCAGTGCCCTGAATATCCTCAAGAATTTTGTGACCTGTGTGGACGGCGCGGGCTACCAGATTCCGGCGCCCGCCGTGGTGGACGCGCCCTTTATCGCCGACGCCATCAAGCAGGATTCTCAGGTAGCCCAGATCCTCTCCATGGCGGAGCGGTGCCAGACCGCGGTCTTTTCTGTGGGCAATCTGGCGCGGCCGTCCATCATCTATGAGATGGGCCTGCTGTCCGACGCCCAGTACTGGGAAATGGAATCCAAGGGCTGTATTGGCGACATGTGCTCTCATTTTATAAACGCGAAAGGTGAAATCTTCGACGAAGCCTTAGACCGCCGGGTTATCGCCGCCTCGCTGCCAGTGATCAAGGCGATCCGGAACAAGCTGCTGGTGGCCAGCGGCATCGAAAAAGCCGACATTATCTGCGCCACCCTGAAGGGCGGCCTGGCCGACGTGCTGTATATCGACGCCCCCACCGCGGCCGAGGTTTTGAAAAGAAGCTATGAGACGACTGAAATTGACTGAAGGAGGTTCCGATGGATTTTATTTTACGCCCCTGGCGGGAAAGTGACATTGACAGTGTGGCAAAATACGCCAACAATAAAAAAATCGCGGATAATCTGCGCAATGCCTTCCCCTGGCCCTACACCTATGAGGACGCCCGCTGCTATGTGATGAGCTGCATCGAGGCTGGTGAAGCGCGCCAGTGTACCCGGGCCATCGACGTAGGCGGCGAGGCCGTGGGCAGCATCGGCATTTTTCTGGAAGAGGACGTCTACTGTAAAAACGCCGAAATCGGCTACTGGCTGGCAGAGCCTTTCTGGGGCCGCGGCATCATGTCTGCCGCCATCCGCCAGCTCACAGAGGCTGCCTTTAAGCACTATGACCTGGCCCGCGTTCACGCCGAGCCCTTTGCCCACAACCTGGGGTCCCGCCGGGCACTGGAAAAAGCTGGCTACACCCTGGAGGGAACCCTTAAAAACCGCGTCTTTAAAAATGCTGAAATTTTTGACAGCTGCCTCTACGCTTTCACACACTGATCTTGCCATAGGCCTTTTAACAGGCGTATAATAGAGGTATAAAATCAAAGGAGTGATGATTGTGAAAATTGTAGGAATCCACGGAAGCCCCCGCCCGCAGGGCAACAGCACCGTACTGGTGGACGCGGTGCTTGAAGGCGCAAGGGAAAAGGGCGCAGAGGTTAAAGCCTTTAACCTGAACGCGCTGAATATCAAAGGCTGTCAGGCCTGCGGGGCCTGCCACAAAAATAAGGATATCTTCTGTGTTCAAAAGGATGACATGCATCCCATCTATGAAGCCATTGCCGACGCCGACGCGGTGGTCATCGGCTCGCCCATCTACATGGCACAGATGAGCGCCCAGACCATGCTGTTCTTAAACCGCCTCTACGCTTTTATGTATACCACCCAGGATGGAAAATCCCATTTTAAGATCGGGCCCAAACGTGTGGTGACGGTTTACTCACAGGGTGCGCCAATGGCCGGCCACTATGTCCCCTATTTTGACATGTCCGACGCTTCCTTTGGCATGATGCTTCAGGGCAAGGTGGAAAGCCGCATTGTCTGCGCCAACGCCTACACCGACGAGCTCATCGCCGATGCACGGGAGGCCGGTAAAAAGCTCGCTGAATAACTCACGTAAAAAAAGCTTATTCACCGTATGGTGGATAAGCTTTTTTGTCAGGATTCATCAATCCGGAACACTGTATATCCGCTGTCCTTTACGCTGAGCTTGAGTATCTCATCGTCAAAGGGCTTTTTCATCAAAACCTCTGCCTTCTTTTCTGTCAGATTTACCTTTGCCCAGACGCCATCCAGGCTGTTCAGGGCATTCTCTACATTGGCTGCGCAGTTGCCGCAGACCATTCCATCGATCCATAAAACCTTACGATAGGGGTAATGGCTCTTGTCCTTGTCCGGCACGCGGATCTTTTTGACAGTTCCGCCGCCGCCTGAGCCGCAGCAGCCAGATGAAACTCGTTTCATATAGCTGCGCACGCCCAGGATTACAATAACGGCAATGGCGATGCAGATCAGGATGGTGGCTGTCATGGTTTTGCCTTGGCAGCCGGCATGTTGATGTTCAGTGTATCGGATTCTTTATAGGGACGTACCATCAGGTAAATGATACCCGCCAGGAGCAAGGTGGCAATAACGGTCCAAACGGAGAAGCCGCCGCCTGTAAAGAGCAGGCCCAGACGGTAGATAATCAGTGAGATGACATAGGCAAAGCCTGTCTGGTAGCCAACAGCAAACCAGAACCATTTCGCATTGTTCATTTCACGCTTGATGGCGCCCATGGCTGCGAAACATGGTGCGCACAGCAGGTTGAATACCATGAAAGAGAACGCGGAGAGCGCAGTATAATGTGCCGCAACCGCAGTCCACAGAGTCGCGTCGGTTTCTGCAACCTCGCTGCCCACCTTAAACAGAATACCAAAGGTACCCACCACATTTTCCTTGGCCACAAGGCCGGTAACCGTCGCAACGGTTGACTGCCAGTCCCCAAAGCCGTTGGGAATAAAAATCCAGGCCAGGGCGGAGCCGATGGCGGCCAGAATACTGTCGCTCATATCGTCTACCATGCCAAAACTGCCATCTACCATGCCAAAGCTAGAGGTAAACCAGATAAAGACTGTGGACAGAAGAATAATGGTACCGGCTTTTTTAATAAAGGACCAGCCGCGTTCCCACATGCTGCGCAGCACATTAACGACAGTAGGCACATGGTACGCCGGAAGCTCGATGACAAAGGGCGCGGGCTCGCCGGCAAACATCCTGGTCTTTTTAAGCATAATGCCTGAGATGACAATGGCCGCGATTCCGATAAAGTAGGCACTTGGCGCTACCCACCACGCGCCGCCGAAAATCGCACCGGCAAACATGGCGATGATTGGCATCTTGGCGCTGCAGGGCACAAAGGTCGTGGTCATAATCGTCATACGGCGGTCGCGCTCATTTTCAATGGTACGCGATGCCATGATCCCCGGCACGCCGCAGCCGCTGCCGATAAGCATCGGGATAAAGGATTTACCGGATAAACCAAAGCGGCGGAAGATACGGTCCATAATAAAGGCAACACGCGCCATATAACCGCAGCCTTCCAAAATCGCCAGGAAGATAAACAACACTAAAATCTGAGGCACAAAGCCAAGAACCGCGCCAACACCAGCGACAATCCCGTCTAAGATCAGGCTCTGGAGCCAGCCGGCACAGCCTACCGCTTCCAGACCGTCTCCGATAAGCACCGGTATACCCGGTACCCAGACGCCGTAGTCTGCCGGGTCCGGCTCTTCTGCAGCTGCTGCTTCCTTAAAGTCATTGACCGTTACAGGAACGGTTTCTACCACTCCGCCTTCCTCATCGGTGATTTCAGCGTCGGCGGTCACACCAGCCGCGGCCTGTTCAAAGGCGGTAACGGCGCTTTCATCCGCTTCGCCTTCCTCTGCTTCCAAGGCTTCTGTCACCGCGTCAGTGCTGATTCCCTCGGCCTGGGCGGCTTCTAAAAAGGCGTCTATCTTCTGCGCCTGCACGTCATACTCGCCAGCGGCTTCTTCATACTGGGAAGTGCCGATGCCGAACAGATGCCAGCCGTCGCCAAAGACGCCGTCATTGGCCCAGTCTGTGGCCCAGGAGCCCACGGTGGTGACGGAAACATAGTAAACCAGGATCATGACCAGCGCAAATATCGGAAGCGCCAGGAAACGGTTGGTGACAACTTTATCAATTTTATCTGAGATGGAAAGCTGCCCCTTGTTTTTCTTCTTATAGCAGTCACCGATAATATTAGAAATATAATTATAGCGTTCATTGGTGATAATGCTTTCAGAATCGTCGTCCATGGAATCCTCAACCGCTGTGATAAGGGCTTCCACATCCGGCACGCTCTTCATCAGTCCGGAAATCTTATCATCCCGTTCAAAGAGCTTAATGGCAAAGAACCGCTTCTGTTCTTTTGGGATATCGTCTCCCAGCCTGGCTTCTATCTTGTCAAGCGCTTCCTCTACCTCCGGGTCAAACCGGTGTACCGGCGCGCTGATGGTATTTTTGCCTGCAATTTTAACTGCTTTTTCAACGGCTTCCTTCAGGCCCTTGCCCTTAAGCGCTGAAATTTCCACAACCTCACAGCCAAGATCCTTTGACAGGCGCCTGACATCAATCTTATCCCCGTTCTTTTCCACGAGGTCCATCATATTGACAGCGATGACTACCGGAATGCCCAGCTCTGTGATCTGTGTGGTCAGGTAAAGGTTACGCTCGATATTGGTTCCGTCGATAATATTAATGATGGCGTCGGGCCGTTCATTAATCAGGTAATTTCTGGCAACCACCTCTTCAAGCGTGTAAGGTGAAAGCGAGTAAATACCCGGCAAGTCCATGATAATGACGTCTTTGTTTCCTTTCAGCTTACCTTCTTTTTTCTCAACCGTAACACCAGGCCAGTTGCCGACATACTGGTTAGAGCCTGTGAGCGCGTTAAAAAGTGTCGTCTTGCCGCAATTGGGATTTCCTGCAAGCGCTATCTTTGTTGACATGATATCTCCTCCTTAATTTTATATTCTTAGCTAAGCCTTACTTTAACCGTCAACACCACAAAGGCTGTTAAGCCGGTAATTCCTTGGTTCTGTTTCACAACAAGTTTCGGGTAACTTATTTCACACAACCTAAAAAAGTTAGGTTAAGCTAATCACAATAATAGATTAGCATTCCCTAACTTTATTGTCAATAGTTTTTTTAAAAATACCCATGAGATAATCTTTACCGCTTTTTAATTTATACTCATTCTAATTTAAACCCATTTCATTCATCAGCTCAGGGGCAATTCTACATGAATATAGCCTGAGCTGTAATAAGGTAAAATGTTTAACCCGGTTTCCTGTGCCCTTGCCGCCAGATCGCCCACACCCATACCCGGGCAGTACAGATCCGCGGCCAGCCCCTTTTTGTGGAAGGACCAGCTTACACCGCCTACCTCCTCGTTGCGCGCCTCACACCGCACGCCAGAGGTAATGATGACTGGCCGCCCGCAGGCCATGCGCAGGGCCTCAATGCGTTCGAGAAGCTCGGGGTTCATTTCTGTGGGCCAGCCGTCACAGTAGCCCGCGCAGTCGCAGGCATATTCCCAAAGCCCAAAGTGCTCTGAGGCCATGGGCGGCTCCTCCGGCTCAGGGTCGGCCTCCTCCATGGGCGGCTCCTCCGGCTCCGCTGCTGCCGGCTCACCAGTCGGAGACGGCTCTGGGCCCATCTCCGGCATTTTCGGGAAGCTTGCCAGAAACACACCGCTTGTCACAACGACCAGCACAGCGACCAGTGTGATAAAAATACGTTTATAAAATTTTTTCATATAATCCCGCTCCTCTCCTTGTGTAAAGTTGAAAGTGGAAAGTGGAAGGTTTATGTCCCCTTTGGCTAACGCCAAAGCCATTAAAAAAACGGCCGCAGGCCGCACCCAATCAAATCAGCCAAAGGCTGATTTGCACCGGAACTTTCCACTATCCACTTTCAACCTTCAACTAAACAGTCCTCTTTTTAACACTTTATCTCTTACTGATCTCCTTTATCGATACTTTAAAAAGGGGCTTTCGCCCCTTTTTTACTCCACTGCCACGTCGGTTTTGGTGGTGTCGATTTTTACAGCGCCCACGACCTTGGCCAGGGCGAAGCCGTCGGGCTCAAAGGCTCCCTGATCCACAATGGCCTGGGCCCCGGCCTTGATCTCGGCGTCGGTGATGCCCTCTTTGTAATCTGGTATGGTGATTTTGTGGTCCTTTCCGTCTGTACGCTGGAATGTGATGGTTAAATCTTTGTTGGTTGTTGGCATTTTTTTGTCTCCTTCTTATTTTTAATTTTGATGCCTGTCTGCGGCACGACGAGGGCGTCGTGCCCTACGTTTTTTAATGGAAAATTGAGAATGCAGAATGGAGAATTTTGGAACAAAATCGCTATGCGATTTTGATAATAATCAAACCGGCTAGGCCGGTTTGGTCCTTTAATTCTCAATTCTCAATTCTTCATTCTCCATTGTTGAAATCGCTATGCTACTTCCATTAATTCCTCCGCCGTCACCTTCACCTGCTTTTCCCGGATGGGCTCCTGCATGCCGGTAATGGCTTTGGCGGTGGCCACAAAGGCATCGTCGGTCACGTTTTCCTTGATGTCGCCGTAGGTTTTTGAAGTCTTGACGATTTTCCCCTCCCGCTCTCCATGGTTGACGGTGATTTTCATTCCTACCGATTCCGTTGTTTTTTCAACTGCCATGTTCATTTCTCCTTTTTGGTTTCTATTTTTGTGTGGCATTTTGCCTTACACTCTATACATACCGGATTTTTGAAAAACGGCAGGGTATTATTCAAAAAACTTTTTTAATTTTTTCAGGGCGGCCGTATGTGTTTCACATACCGACTGATGTGCTTTTCCCTGTTTATCCGCGATCTCCCGAAGGCTCAATCCCGATGTGTAATGGTCGTTGATCACCTCCCTTTGCTTGATGGTCAGCCGTGAAAGGCCCTTTGCCAGTTTCCTTTGATTGCTTTCGTTTTCCTTCTTCCAGATAAAACAGTTCTCGGGGCCGGGGGCTTCATCTGCCAGCGTGTCCGCAAAAGTAAACCCTTGCGTTCCTGGTGCTTTGTCGTCAAGCCGCTTCTTGGCCGTCACCGACAGATTAAAGCGTCCACTTTTCCATTTTCTGTAATACTGACACAGATGGGTGCGTATAAAAGCATTAAAAGCAGCACCACGCTCAGGATCAAAGCGCTCCAATCCCTTCATGAAGGCCAGAAGACCGTCCTGAAATCCATCCTCGAACTGCTCATCCGGCACCTGAAACTTGCTCATCACAGACAACACCAGGGGCTTAAAGGTTATGATAAGCATTTCTCCCGCCACCTTTGCATTTTCCCGTTCTGGGCTGTTTTTCGGATATTCCTGCCCCTTTTTATAGGCTTCGACCAAATCGTCGATCTCTTTGTATTGATTCATATACGCCTCCTATTCATCCTCATAAAGGTCCGTCATGCTCAGTACAATCTCCGGGTGCCTGTCCTCCACAGCCTGGCAGTACTCGCCAAATAAATCTTCCGCTTCTTCCACAGTCCGGGCATAAAAGCCCACCTGCACGCGGCATTCCGCTTCTACCAGATAGGCCCGGCGCTTGTGCAAAAGGCCAGGGCCTGTGCCATATCGATTCATGTTGTCACCTCCGTAAATTTTTAATCTCCAGCTGTTTCTTCTCCCGTGACTCCCAGATCGCGTAAAAAGCCGCTACGTCATTATCCGGGTATCTGGCACGGATCGCTGCCTTCTCTTCCTCGGAAATCTCAGGAAGCAGATTGAAGCCGTTGGGTGACGGCGCGTCCTCAGGAATACTACCAGATAGAAAAGCTTGTTTATTGTTTAAAGAATTTATGTACGTTCCCGCTCCAGGTGCGGGCGAGGTGTCCGCACAGTTCCAAACCTGGGTGCGCGCGCACCCCTTTTCCGAAACAATCCAGATGGTTTCAAGCCCCTTGTTAAAAGGGTTTAGGCGGTAAACCCCCGCCTTCTGGGCAGGGTGCTTTTCATACTGCACCCGCCCGGTGCGGATCAGCTGTTCTCTGAGGTGCACCACCTGATAGTGCTTTTTGAGCCCCAGAAACCGCATGACCACTGTGTTGGGCAGGTTAAAGGCCACAGGCCAGTACCAATCCCCCAGCTCGTCCCGGACAGCGGCCCTGTTGTTGGCCCACATGAGCAGATGCCAGTAGGCCTGCTGGACCGGGCTGATGAGCGCGGTCTCCAGCCATTTATAAAAGGCCAGAAGCTCAGTCAGATAATTCATTGCCGCCTCCGAAGGCCTTTGAGGCGCAGACCGCGCACATTGTCAGCCCACATGGCCAGGGATACCGCGGCTTTATCCCCCGGAGCGCGGGCAGGATCACCCCGGTGATATATCCCTTAAAAAACACAGCGGCGTGCAGTTTTCCACCGAGGATAAGCGCATCCAGTCCTCTTTCATTCACCACCAGCATTTTCTGACGGTGATTGTTAGCGTCGCGGATTTCCCGCTTTGCCACATCCTCACTGCGCACGTGGGTTTGGAGCGCCCCGCAGTGCCCCTTATAGCCCAAGGCTCTGCAGACATCCTTTACCACAAACCACTCTTGCCGTCCGTCCCCGGTTCTCAGCATCTGCTTTTTGAGTGTGATGAGCCGGTCCATGGCTTTGCCCACAAGCTCCCAGTCCGCATCATACATGATACATTTCTGAATCTCACGAATCTCCAGCTCAATGGCTTTGTTGTGCGCCTTCACATCCACGGTTTCCACCAGGGCGCGAATACTGCCAAACAGAGAATCTTCAAAACAGTTCATCTCTACGGTAGTGTACTTATTCATGGCTTTCTCCTTTTTCAATCAATACAAAATACGTGTCCGACCAGGGGCCGCGAAGGCAGTACACCCAGCGCTTCATGTCCATGGAATCGGTGAGGAAGGCCTGATCGGTGACCGCCCTCAGCCCCGGATTTTTAAAGGCCTCAATATCCAGTCTGGAAAGCGGCGTCTCGCCCTCAGACTCAATCTCGCCCTGGGCGCACAGATGGGTGCTGCCATCCGGAAAGATGCATTCCTTTACCGGCCGCCCTTCACAGATCGCGTCAAAAATGTGCATCGGATGGGCGCTGTTGCCCAGCTTTACCCTGCAGATCTGCCCGAGCTCTGCCGCCAGGGCTTTGGCCCTTAAATTTTCCGGTGTCTCGCAGGGCTGATAACCGCCCTCCATGGGAAAAAAGGGATTGTCGCAGTGGTAAACCAGGGGCATCTCATCGGTTAAATCCGCCATACTCGAGACGCCCAGCGCCTTAAAATAATCCGGCACCGGATAATAGCTCAAATCCTTCCGCGCTCTTACACGCTCCATTCCCTTTATGTCCGCAGGCTTCTTAAGGTTTTTGGTCTGATCCATTTCAGTCCTCCTGATTTGTGATTCACCGCCGTTTAACGGGGTGTTAAGGTTATTCTAAAGCATTTGGACGGTACAAATCAAAAGCGCTCCAGCTTGAAAATCCCCTCAAAAAAACAAAAAAGCCCCAGAAATTGAGACTTTTTTGTACCCGAATGAGATAAAATAGCTAAATCCTCTTTGTCACAGGCTAAAAACTTACGCCAAAGGGTTTTTGAAAAAACTTCTAAACCTTAAAAACCAAAGGCCCTGTAAAACTGATCATGACACTGTCCAAACAAAGCGCAGCTGCAGCAGGCAGCGTTGTTGGCCAGACTGAAGCTGCGTCCGTTTTTAAGCAGCTCTTTTACAAAAAGTGCCCGGCAAAGCCGCATCAGCTCCAGAATTTTATCCCGGATCAAGCTTGAAGGACAGCAGTAGCCAACCGCCAGTCCACTTAGTGACACCAACATTTTTTCCTCGCTCAAATGGATAAAAAAATGACGGCAGAGAAAACTGATTCCTCTGCCGCCATCAGGAAGCTTTGTCACAACGGGTAAAAGCTGAAGCGCTTCACCCAAAATGATTGGAAAGTGCCGCCTGTAACCAAATCGTTTTTGATTGTTTTTACGACACTGCTTCATGTCCTTGTCAAAATACCGGCCCACAGCGTCCACCACAAAATGCGGCGACCGCGGCCACAAAAGCACCGTCTCATCTGCGAATACAATGGCCGTCATGGGCTGGGCCGGCGTTCCCCGGTTCATAAACGCCACGGGCGCGCCGCGCTCTAAATCCGAAAAAAACTCCGCCACCTTGGCCCGCGTCAGCCGCGGGTATTCACCCTCATAGGCCCTGACGGCGTTATCGTAGTTGATGAAATGGTACTGTTCGTCTGCTTTCATTTGCAGTTCCTTTCCGCGATTACGATGGTAATCGTTTTACATTTATTTTAAAATGATGGGATGGGTGGTCCCATATTTTAAGCGGGTGGTGGTGGACTGATATGCAATACACCCAGCTATTGCATATCAGTAAGTTTTATTTAAAAACCATCTTTATTAATCTCTAGAAAAAATATCTCGTGTATATACTTTTTCTTTTACATCATCCAACTCACAGTCATAGCGATTGGCAATAATTGCGTTTGACTTCTTTTTAAATGCTGCTAAATCATTTATTACATCTGAACCAAAAAAACGCACACCATCATCTAATGTTGGTTCGTAGATAATTACTGTGGCACCTTTTGCCTTTATACGCTTCATAACACCCTGAATCGAGCTTTGACGGAAATTGTCAGAGTTGGATTTCATGGTGAGACGGTAGACGCCAATGACAATTGGGATTTCCATACCTTGTCTCCATTCATTTTTCGAACTATGTCCATAATATCCAGCCATTCTTAATACCTGTTCTGCAATAAAGTCTTTTCTTGTTCGATTGCTCTCCACAATCGCTGTCATCATATTTTGTGGGATATCTTGATAATTCGCCAACAATTGTTTTGTATCTTTTGGTAAACAGTAACCACCATAACCAAAAGATGGGTTATTATAATGATTGCCTATTCTCGGATCAAGGCACACACCATTAATGATTGCCTTTGTATCTAAACCTTTTATATCCGCATAAGTATCTAATTCATTAAAGTAAGAAACACGTAAAGCTAGATAAGTATTAGCAAAAAGCTTTACTGCTTCTGCCTCAGTAAAGTCCGTAAATAATGTATTGATCTTTTCTTTAATTGCCCCTTCCTTAAGCAATATTGCAAAATCCTTCGCCGCCTTAACCAGACGTTTATCACTTAAATCCGTACCAACAATGATGCGTGAAGGAAATAAGTTATCGTATAAGGCTTTTGATTCACGCAAAAATTCTGGACTAAACAAAATGTTTTTACAATTCATCTTTTCACGAATTCTTGACGTATATCCAACAGGAACAGTTGATTTAATAACTATAATTGCATTTGAATTTACTGCTATTATCTGCTCAATCACTGCTTCAACAGCTGATGTGTCAAAAAAGTTTTTTTCTGAATCATAGTTTGTGGGTACTGCGATTATTACAAAGTTAGCTTCCTTATATGCCCCTTTAGCATCTAATGTAGCTGTTAAATTTAATTTTTCTGTTGCTAAATACTCCTGAATTTCTCTATCTTGAATCGGAGACTTTCGGCTATTGATTAAATCTACTTTTTCTTTGATAATATCCACTGCTGTTACCTTGTGGTTTTGTGATAATAAGATAGAGATTGATAAGCCAACATAGCCCATGCCAGCTACTGTAATTTTAACATCCTGAAAAACTTTCATAACATTTCATACTCCTCAAATATATTGATATAACGATATTTTTAACGAAAATATCATCTCTATTATTAATCTTACTTATTTTTAATAATATTTTTTATTATCTCTTAAATTTCTGACGCATTATCTTTACACTATACTTTAATGTGTCATAATCCAAAGCAATGATAATAAACAAGCATAAAACTCCAAGTAAATAAGATATAATCGATTCTGTCGCTGTAGTTATATATGTAATTACAAACAATAACGAAAACTGAACAAGTAATCTTTTATAGTCTGCAATTGGCCCAATTCTTTTTGTAACGTCAACTATTCTTAATGTCGTTATTATCACATAACTGATTACGGTAGCAACGGCGGCTCCAATTCCTCCATACACAGGAATCAGTACAAAATTAAGAATTATGTTAATTCCTGCACCAATCAAAGTTGAAAGCATTAAAACAAAATTTTTTTTTAATGCATTGTAAAAGGTGCCAAAAAAAGTTGAATAGCATCCTAACGTAGCTGCCAATATCAAAATTGGAACAAATCTCCACGCATTATAAAAATTGTCTTTTAAAAGGATTTTACAAACAACTCTATTTAGAAATAATAATGCAGAACACGCCATTAAACATCCAAATGAATATATCTTGAACACTTTATTGAAAAAAACTTGCCTATCAATATTCTCTATCTCTTTTGCAGTAGAGTACTGCCATGCTTGTTGAAAAATAGCTGAAAAAAGGTTAATCATAGCAGGCAATTTACTAGCAGCCGTGTATAAACCTGTTAGCCCTGCCCCCCAAAAAAACATAATAATATACCTGTCCGAGATATTGTTTATCCACCACGATAACATATTTGGTATATTAGGCGCACTATATCTAATCATCTCATTACGTAGTTTCTTATCCTTATACGTCAATGATATATACCGATATTCTTTTGAAGCAAAAAATGCAACAATTCCAGAAACTCCATATCCAATAGTGAATGATGCTAAATAGGCTCTAACACCACCGTTCATCCATACTAGAAGGAGAATATTAGAAAGAACTAATACCAACGAATTAATTACTCCATACAACGCATATCTTTTTACATGTCCAAGTCCTCTTGAAAATTGCGTTACTAGTTTATAAAAGGTCGTGGCCAGATATAAAAAAAAGAAAGAGAATGCATATCCATAATTAAAGATATGTTTTAATAGTACACAGACTAAAAGTACTACTATATCACCATATAATACAATGCGAATGGAATTTGCAAAGATAGCTTTATAATTAGCATTTTTTTCTATAGAAAATCTATACAAGGCTTCAATGACACATAATGTACCTATCGGAAGTATAATTTCTATTGCGCTATTTAGCAGTTCTGAAACACCATATTGTTCTGTAGTTAGTACAGCTGTATATAAAGGCATCAAGAAAAAAGATATTACCTTTACAAGGACATTCCCTATAGCAAATACTACCGTATTCGATAGTAACGTTACATATTTATTACTATTCCCCATTGATAAATTGCCTTTTCCATTCTCTAATTAAATCGAAATCTATTCCCAAAATTTTAGTTGTCCAATCTGCCTTTATTTTATTTTCCAATAACTCTGGAATTAGTTTTCTTTCAATACATTCAAAAGAGTAGCTCCTATTCATTTCGATAGCTCTGTAATCAATCGCAATAATAATAGATCTTTTTTGATGTTGCAATGCAAAAATCCCACCGTGAAGTCGATTGCCCACATAATCAATATCTTCTTCTATCAAAATATTTTTGTAGCTTTCTAAATTAGGAGATATTATTTTAACTATTTTGTTTATGTTTAAAGAGTAAAAATATTCTATATCTTTTATACATTGAGGCCAAAAATAACATGTTTCATAATTATCACAAAGAATTTCAATCATTTTTTTATCATTTTCTCTATCTTTTAAATAATATGTTAATGTAAACACAACATTTTTTGCTTTAGATTTCGGAATATTTCGACAGTGTTCTTCATTAAGCCCCCACAAAGTGGGACAACCAGTATTAACAGCTTTAAAACCAAGCTGTTTCAAAAAATTTGCAGTTTTATCATCACGCGTGCTGTGCACATAGTCATGAGAAAGCACTCTATTATAAAGTTTTTTTGTATACAAATTTATACTTTTGCTGTTAACTCCAACCCCAACTCCTAAACATATAGTACCTTTTGCTAATTTATAATTTACTAAATTAATATTCCAAGTAGGAAGTGGTCTTAACATATTAGTGTACAAGGCATTTGTTCCACATAAAAATTTAAAATCACCATTCTGAATAACACTTAATTTTTTTTTATAAATAACAGACTGAATTTTTGTATACATAGGTGTATGTGACGCTAATCTAATGATATAATTTTCATCAAACAATTCCTTCCAATTACTTTTAATCGATGTGTTGATTATTTCATCGCCTTGATTTAACGAACCAATAGATGTGTCTAATAAAATAATATTTTTCATATTTTAACCCCATCCTTTTTTATGATTTTGGCCGGTACGCCAATGACTACACAATTATCTGGTATATCATGAACCACTACCGCACCAGCACCTATTTGAACATTATCACCAATAATAACTGGTCCAATAATAGACGCACCAGCACCTACCATTATATTGTTACCAATTTTAGGTAGAGTTGCGAATCCACTTCTTCCACCTATTGTCACATTTTGCTCAATTATACAATTCTTACCAATCACAGCATCTTGATGTATTACAATACCTAAGGCATGGTGCGGAAATACTGTTCCCGTACCAATCTGAGTTTTATAAGGAATATCACATGCAAAAATAACTCGCATGAGTCCTCTAAAAAAAAATGCCATAAAAGAAATATGATGTTTCCACATAAATCTAGCGATTTTATAAAACGCATAAACAGGGTCCATCTTTACCTCCTTGCTTTTCATCTGAAATGATATGGAAATAAACCATACCAGTTACTTCTAAATATTAAAAAAATCGTAATATATATAAATGATAAAAAAATTACCATAAAATTCGCAAATATTCGCTTATTCTTTTTAAAGGATCCTATAGTATTAGAAATTGTTATTATGAATCCTAAGCAAAAGAAATTTTCAAATCTATCTAACATGTTAAATGAAATAGACATTGCTGCTACAATACAGTCCAGCAACATTAGCTGGAAAAAAACATTTTTCTCATTGTTAAAATTTTTGAAATCTTTGAAACCATCTAAAAGCCATATAAACACTACAATTCCTATTCTAATTATAAAAAACAGAAAACTAGCGCTACGTGCCCCACCTTCTGCATAACTTGTATTAAAATAGTGCGCATAGTATGGAAACAAATACTGAACGATTTGGGTGATATAGCCAAGCGCAATCAATGCAATTCCAATAATCCCAATCCACTTGACAACATCGCTTGCTTTTTGGAAATCTGTTTTGGGTGAAAAATATAGTAATAGTAATACAATAGACATTGTTTGAAATAATGATGCTACAACTACTAGACTAAAGTATTTTATCGCTTTCCTTTCTATTAAGTAATCGACAGCAAACAGAAAAATAGCTACCGAAATACACTGTCGTGTAATATTCATCACATCATAAAACATTGAAAAAGTAAAACTCAGTATAATAACGTTACTAACAGAAACCGCATATTTCCTAATAAATCTCAACACAGAAATAAGATAAAAAGACGCAACAATAGCCAAAACAACAGAGAAATTCGATGTTACTTTTCCTACTAAATAGTTTAAAACCACATATCCTATTTCATATCTCGTAAAGTTTATCGCTTGCGTTAAAGAACTCTTTAATCTGATCAATTCAAAAACTCGATAATACTCTTGTGTATCATTTCCAATATCTATTGCTCTAAAAGTTGCTAGAATAAAAAAAATAATAAAAACAAACGCTATGTAGAATTTTTTGCTTATTTTATTATTAGGGTTATACAATAGACTAAGTAAAATTAAAACACCAAATATACAATAATGCAGCCACATGACATCACCTTAGTATTAATTCAAAATATTTTGATTCAAGTTTTTCAGATTCAACTTCAATGTTAAAACCGTGTGAAGTAATTGCTTCTAACGCTTTTTCTTTATTTCTTTGGTTATTCTTATACATTTTAATTGTTTTTTCTGCCCATATATTTGCATCGTCTGTCAGTTTTAAAAACTTAAATTGCCTTATTCCAGCTTCTTCAGTAATCTCAGTAGACATTATAATCGGCAGACTTGAACATTGTGCTTCAACGCCCACCATAGGCAACCCTTCGAATAATGATGGTAAAATAAATATATCCATTGCTTGATAAAGATCATTTACATCCGAACGTTTTCCTAAAAAAACAACTTTATCCTCAATTTTCAACAATTTTACCTTTTCTACTATATCTTGAAATAATGGGCCATCACCAATAAGTAGCAAAACACTATTTTTATTTTTTTTAAGGATCTCTTTAAAAATTTCTAATAAAAATGTATGATTTTTTTGGTTCACAAATGCACCTACATGTCCAACAACAAATTTATCTTTTATGTTCATTTTTTTTCTAATCTCTGCTCTTTTTTCTTCTGAAAACCGAAAATTTGTTGTAATAATAGCGTTATTCATTACATAAAACTTTTTTCCACAAAACATGAACTTACCAGCAGCTTGCGAACAGGCAAATAAAGCATCTGCATATTTATAAATGTTATGACATAACAATGAATTCCTTATTGTGCTTATCTTTCTGTCTGAATAATTTGTAGCATGGCTATGGATAATAACACACTTAACGCCGTTTTTTTTTAAAACATTATACATAAATCGTGCAAATATAGAATCGTGAATGTGCACTATATCATACTCATTTTGATGCAATTTCAAGAAATTTTTTAATTGTTTTCTAAAAAGCACAACATTTTTAGGGTCACAAATAGCATAAACCCTTCCACCTAATTTTTTGATTTCATCTTTGTATGAAATATCTGAATCTCTAAAATATAAAAAATCAAATTGAATAGCATCCTTATTGATCGTTTTGTAATAATTCATTATTACACTTAATACACCACTATTTTTAGATATATTTGAGTTGAAATGCAATATTTTCATGTTTTTATTTTCTCTCATAATGTATTTTTATATTTTTAGGAAGATGTAATAACTCTCCCCATTCAACATCATATTCTTTCGGATCAATAGGCATCATCGCAGCAGCTGGAGTAAAAGTTAATTCAGCAAATTTGTACGAGTTATCCATTTTAAAAAAGTCAACACGTACAAATGGAAAATCTTTTGAAAGAACTTTTGAAGTTTCAACCATTTCCGGCAAACAGGTTGGCATTTCAATATTTCCAATATCTTTATAATCATCCCTGATTAGAGGTATTTTTTTGCCATCTAACGTAAAGAATCCCATCTCTGCCTGGCGGTCATGAATCAAATCTGAAGACACATAAAAAAATTGCGGTTCTCCATTAAAACAAAAGAATTTGTAATCAAAGATTATATCACCTAAATACTCCTCGCAAATAATACGTCTAGGTTTAATCTTGCCATAGTGTAGTTCTACATTAAATGCCGCAAAATCTTCTTTTAGCCATTTACTCAGTTTGTTTTCCGCATCTTTTCTATTAAATGTACTCTTATCTTTGCAAAGAATGTTGTAGGCACACCCATGTGTACATTTAAGCACAAATCTTTGAGGGAGTTTATCCCAATCAATATCTTCCACTCGCTCCCAGACACCAATTAAATTTGTCAACGACGCTCCGTATCCCTTACTTTCAATATAACTCCGCACTTGATATTTATCTGTACACTGAATGACTAACGGATTATTTGGATAGTAATATAATTTAAGCCATTGTAATTTTTCGTTTAATGTTTTTGGAGATTTTATATCTATATTTTGATGTATGACAATTCTACAATATAACTTTGAAAGCATCTCATTTGGTAAAAGAATATAAGCTAACTGTTGAATTTTTCTTCTTGCCTTATATAAAAAACAATCTCTATCCATAGTACCACCACACTTTCTATACTTTCATTCGAAATATCAAATGATAAATTTAACTTTATTTTTAGATTAAAATCAAATATCTTTTACTTTATCTTCAACATTTTAATTACACACCAATAAATAACATGAAATATTGACCTAAAAATTCCTAAATGTTCTACATTGCGATAAAGGCACCAATGGTATTTAATTAAGTTGAATTTATTGCTTGAAATCGAATTTTGTCGCACTCGATATTTCATCAAAATTTCATCAATGCCATAGATGTACTTTTCTTTCTTTAGCATTTGAAGCCACAACGCATCATCATTTCTTTTCTTTATATCAGGAACTTCAAATTTTCCCATAATTCTAATATCATACATAACCGTAGAGTTCCCCACCGGACAATCCAGAAGCAGTCGATTATAGCTTGTCTTGGGAATAACCTTGATGACTTTCCCTATCAATTCGCTTTTTTCATCAATTTGCTCATATTTTGTACAGGTAAATGCATATCCATTCCTTTTCATATATGCAATCTGCTTTTCAAGTTTTTGAGAATACCATAAATCATCGCTGTCCAGAAACGCCATGTACTCCCCTTTTGCAAGTTTCATAGAAACTGTTCTGGCTACTGCTGCACCAGCGTTTTGTTTTAACTTATGGTATTGTATTCTATCATCTTTTTTTAAGTAAGTTGCAACAATTTCTTCCGTGTTATCTGTAGAACAGTCATCTACAATAATCATTTCCCAGTTTTGGTATGTCTGAGCCAATACAGATTCAATTGTCTCGGTTATAAATTTTCCACAATTATATGTAGGTGTTATGATTGATACTAATTCTTGCTTTTCTGTATTATTCATTCTTGCTAATTTCCTCGCCTTTATCTTCGTGAGCTATGTTCTCAATATCATCTTTTTTAAGTACTGCCAATATTGTCTTAAACATCGTACACAGCTCGTCCAAAAGACTAAATCTGTCTAAACTTTCCAAGTTATACTTCATCTTCATAGGAAGCACTTTAGTCACATATACATTGTCTACATTATCCGCGGTTTCTAATATTCTATCTTCATCTTTAAACTGAATACTTGCTTCTGATGTGATTCCGGCAGGTAATAGCAATGTGGCCATCATTTCTGGAGTATAGTCTTTTACATACTTTACAACCTCTGGTCTTGTTCCAACAAAGCTCATATCACCAAACAAAATGTCAATAAGCTGTGGTATCTCATCTAACCGATATTTTCGTAGTTTTATTCCGACTTTAGTCACGCGTATATCGTTTTTTATCGTTACCTGGGAGCCTTTGTTTTCAGCGTTTGAAACCATTGTCCGAAATTTATGAATATAAAATATTCGACCATACTGTGTTACACGCTTCTGTCGAAAAAAAACACCCCCTTTTGAATCTCTAGCGATTGCAAAGGATAAAATGATGAAAACCGGTGAAAGGATGATTAACAATAAAAATGAAATAATCAAGTCAAATCCTCTTTTCAGAAATAAGCTAAATATCTTCTTTTTTAAATTGTCATAATAAGGACGAACAGCATCGGTTTTCATATTTTCTGGCAAATCATCCCACTTTTTTAAGACCATCATGCTCAATTTTTCCTAATATTTCTTGAATTTGTTTTGTCACATAGTCTACTTCCTCATCGCTCAGACAGGTATGCAGCGGTAAGGTGATTTCATTTTTATACATGGTATAGGCCCAAGGATACTGCTTCATGTCAAACCCCAGGTTTTTATAGGCGGTGTGCATGGGCAGTGGCTTATAGTGGACATTTGTGGCTATGCCTCGCTCTGCCAGCTCGGTGATCAGGGCGTTACGGTATTCGCTGTTTTTATCTTTTAACCGCAGGAGATAGAGATGGGCGCTGGAGTGTTTATCTTTGGTGTCATGGGGCATTGCTTCGACGGGCAGGTCTGCAAAGGCGTCGTTATATTTTTGAATGATTTCTTTTCGGCGTTTGATAATTGCGTTGTAGCGTTCGAGCTGTTTCAGGCCTAGAGCGGCCTGCAGGTCGGTCATATTGCATTTATAGCCGGGATAGATGATGTCGTATTCCCAGGCGCCTTTTTGTGTTTTTGCCAGGGCGTCTTTGGACTGCCCATGGAGGGACCAGAGCATGAACTGGTGATAAATATTTTTGTCGGCGATGCCTTCGATGGGGTTCCAGGTCACGGCTCCGCCTTCGGCGGTGGTCAGGTTTTTCACGGCATGGAAGGAGAAGGTGGTAAAGTCTGCAACTTCGCCGCTCATTCTGCCTTTGTACTGTGCTCCTAGGGAGTGGGCGCCGTCGGCGATGACGGCGACCCGGCCAATGGCTTTCTGAAGGTCGTTTTTTCCGGGCTTAAACAGGCTTCTTTTGGCTTTGACGGCTTCAAAGATTTCGTCGTAATCGCACATGACGCCGCCGATGTCCACGGGGATAACGGCTTTGGTTCGCCTGGTGATGGCTTTTTCGATGGCTTTGGGGTTGACGTGAAAAGCGTTCGGAGCGCTGTCTACCAGCACGAGCTTTGCCCCCACATGCGCCACCACGCTGGCGGAGGCGGTATAGGTGTAGGCGGGCACAATAACCTCATCGCCTGGGCCGATGCCGAGGATTCTCAGGGTCAGCTCCAGGGCGGTGGTGGCTGCACTGAGGCAGGCGGTCTTTTGGGTATGGCAGTATTCTGAAAGCTTTTCTTCAAAGGCCTTTGTTCGGGGGCCGGTGGTGATCCAGCCGGATTTAAGGACTGCGATGACTTCGTCAATATCTTCCTGGCGGATATCGGGTGGTGAAAATGGTATGTTCATTTCAAGATTTCCTTATGATTAAATTTAAAACTCGTAGCACTCATGATCATCATCGGATCCTTTAATCTTTACTTTCATCGCATTGTGTTTGCTTTCATTTATATATAAAGAACACAAACACAATGCGACGCGAAATAAAAACAGGCGGTGCTAAGCCTGTACTTTTGGCCTTATAGGCGAAAAGCACACCTCCGGCTTTCACCAAAGGATTTAATTTTATGTTTTATTTATTACTCATCTAAATATAGTAGTTAAAAAATTAAGACGCTTTTTCATAAAAGGTCTGATAAAAACTTTTCCCCAGATTTCTGGCGGTGTTTAATACGGTACTGCCCTGATGGCCGTTTTTGCAGACAAAGTTTCGTCCGCCGTAAAACTTCTGGCTGGAGTTTTGATACTCAGTATTGTACTTGGCAATGGTTTCTCCGCATTTGGCGCAGTGTTTTGCGCTATCGCGAAGGTTGCTCTGCTGTACCACGATACCGCACTGCCAGGCTTTGTACTTGACATCGTTGATGATCCGGCGGCCGATGAAGTCATAGACGCTGGTTTTTAAATAATGCTGTGTGCCTTTGGCAAAGGTATTGCCATAGTCGGGCATGACGATGATTTTGGCGTTATGGCTTTTGGCGTAGTCCACGATTTTTCTGGAAACTTCATGGGCGTAGTGATTGGTGACACGGGTTATTTTGTCATAATATTTTGCATTGGGGCGACCTGGTTGGTGGTCTTGCGGAACGATACCCGCTTCGGCTTGTCCATAAGACGACAAGCCTCGGGGGTAGACCCCGAGGGCGTCGTTCCCTACAGGTTGCGTTATAAGCCTGGGAGCCTTTTTCCCGGCAGTGCCGCGTTTGGTATACCCTAGAAGCTGCTTCCTACGGTGTGCCAGTGCTTTTCCACCTTTTATAAAATATGGATAGTCGGCACTACCGTCAGCTTGGATGGCGGTACAAACGGCCAGGGTATCGGAGCTGCTAAACGCAACGACTACAAAGCTTTCTCTTTGCTTGACGCGTTCTTTGGCAGTTCTTGTGTCCTCTACTTTTTCCTTTACAGGAATGTGGAGCATAACCTTTTTTCCTTTGATGACAATGGTTGGGCTCATGGTCTCGGCATTTTCCGGGAAGGGCCTTCCGGTGTAACGTTGTTTAACCCAGGCCCAAGCTTTGCCGGTATAGAGTTTAAGCATAATGCTTTTGTCGTCAAAATCCTTATACATGCCTTTGTAATAGAGCATAGATGCATGCAGCTTGCCTGGCGGTTTGGGTTTCCCTTTTTCTGTTTGACCCTTATGATTTTCTTCCCATGCTTTCAGTCGGCTGTCGTAGCTTCTGTACAGACTGATGGCCGCGTTGATGGCGGCGCGTCGAAAATACAGGGGCACTTTTTTATAGGGCAGTGGATTTTCCGGCTGGGTGCCGTTCCGCTGCGGGATGGTTTTTAGCTCCAGATGGCGCAGTAAATTCTGATTCGTGAGACTTAATGCCCGTGGGTTCTGGTCGAGCTGTTCATAATAGAAGGCCAGCACTGCGTCAAAAAGAGACTGGGTTTGCTTAAACCAGTCGAGATGCTTATAGCACAGCTGTAATTTATACGTCGTGATGGCGTACCCGGCACTCATAACTGACCTCACTTTTATTCGCAGACTATTGGTAGTCTGCGAGCAGGCCGCCTGAAATACCGTGAATAGTGATGCTGATCCAGAATCTGACCAGAGCTCTGACCAGATTAGAAAAACAAAATGGAAAAAACAATTTTTGGAAAAGCCGCATAAAGCCTTAATATATAAGGAAGAGCCCTGACCAGATTTTGACCAGGTTGCCAAAAAGTTAAAAAGTAAGATTATTTGGGTATAGAAATTGATTATTGTTAAATTTTAGACATAAAAGTGATTTTAAATAAAATTATTTAAAATTTTCAAAAAAGGGGTGCAATTTTAATGAGGGAATGTTATAATAAATCACGCAGTTGAAAAACAAATCATTTTCTTAAATGAAAAATCAAAAAAAGTTCGCAGACTACCAATAGTCTGCGAACTTTTTCTACTTCACCGCCACTCTCTGAATATCCTTCAATGACATCAAAAAAGCACGCCAAAGTTCCTTTTTATAAAGGTTTTAACGTGCTTTTATTTGTTACTAATTAATTTCCTTACTTCCCATACGCGTCCATCGCCTCATTCACCAAAGCGTCGGCGCGGTTGTTGAGCGCGTTATTGGCGTGGCCCTTGACCTTGGCGAAGCGGGCGTCATGGTAGTTGACCAGCTCGTCCAGCTCCATCCAGAGCTCCTTGTTTTTCAGGGGGCCTGCCTTACCGCGGCTCCAGTTTTTGGCCTTCCAGCCCGTAACCCAGTTCTGGTTGTAGGCGTTGACCACATAGGCGGAATCGCTGTGGATCACGACCTCACAGGGCTCTTTGAGCATTTTGAGGCCAGTAATGACTGCCAGCAGCTCCATCTGGTTGTTGGTCGTATTGGGGTAAGCTTTTTTGTATTCCTTGCGGATATTTTTTTCCGGGTAGATGAGGATACCGCCAATGGCGCCGATATTGTCACCGGCCTGTCCATTGCCGCGGCATCCCCCATCTGTGTACAGCTCGACATACTTCATGTTTATTTCACAACCAGGTTAAAGATTTTGCCTGGCACAAAGATTTCTTTCACGATATTTTTGCCTTCTACGTAGCTGCGGATATTTTCATGCTCAAGGGCGATGGCCTTGGCGGCTTCCTTGTCCGCGTCGGCGGGCAGGCTGATCTTACCGCGCACCTTGCCGTTAATCTGGACGGCCATCTCGATGACGTCGTCCACTGTTTTGGCTTCGTCATAAGCAGGCCACGGGCTGTCGTGCAGGCAGCCTTCCAGTCCGGCGATTTCCCAGAGCTCCTCGGTGATATGCGGCGCTACCGGGTACAGCAGCTGAAGATAGGTTTTAAACTCATCCTTTGTCACCTTGCCCACGCTGTTAAACTCGTTGAGCAGGGTCATCAGAGCCGCGATGGCCGTGTTGAATTTCATTTCTTCGTAGTCGCTGCTGACTTTTTTGATGGTTTTGTGCATCATGCCTTCCAGCTCTGGGCTATAGCCTGTTTCGTCTGTCACAATTTCCTGAAGCTTCCAGACACGGTCCAGGTAACGCTTGGCGCCCTTGGTGCCATTTTCGGACCATGGCGCGGGTTTTTCATAGTCCCCGATAAACATGACATAGGTTCTCAGGGTATCGGCGCCGTATTCGTCGATGATATCGTTGGGGTTGACGACGTTGCCCTTGGACTTGGACATTTTTTCACCGTCTGAGCCAAGGATCAGGCCCTGCATGGTTCGTTTTTTGTAAGGCTCAGCTGTGGGTACCACGCCGATATCATACAGGAATTTATGCCAGAAACGGGAGTAGAGCAGATGGCGCGTGACGTGTTCCATACCGCCGTTATACCAGTCGACAGGCATCCAGTATTTCATTTTGTCATAGTCGGCCAGCGCCTGGTCGTTTTTGTTGTCAAAATAGCGCAGGAAATACCAGCTGGAGCCGGCCCACTGCGGCATGGTGTCGGTTTCGCGCTTGGCCGGGCCGCCGCAGTGCGGACAGGTGGTGTTAACCCATTCAGGGATGCCGGCCAGCGGAGACTCGCCGGTGTCGGTGGGTTCATAGCTCTTGACCTTTGGCAGCTCTAAGGGCAGCTGGTCTTCCGGTACAGGGACCATGCCGCATTTCGGGCAGTGGACAATCGGAATCGGCTCACCCCAGTAGCGCTGGCGGTTAAAGGCCCAGTCCTTCATTTTATAGTTGATGGTCTTTTTGCCAAGGCCCTTTTCTTCCAGATATTCGATGGTTTTGGCAATGGCTTCCCTGACTTCCATTCCGTTTAAGAAGCCGGAGTTCACCATCTCGCCACTGGCCGTATCGGTATAGGCTTCCACGCTCACGTCGCCGCCCTTGATGACCTCGATGATGGGCAGCCCGAATTTCTTCGCGAATTCCCAGTCACGGGTATCATGGCCCGGAACCGCCATAATGGCGCCGGTGCCGTAGCCCATCATAACATAGTCTGCGATAAAAATGGGGACTTCTTCCCCGCTTAAGGGGTTGATGCCGCGGATACCCTCGATCATAACCCCGGTTTTTTCCTTGGCCAGCTGGACACGTTCGAATTCAGTCTTGCGCTTGGCGGCTTCCTGGTAATCCACAATGGCGTCCATGTTGGTGATGCGGTCCTGCATTTCCTCGATCAGCGGATGCTCAGGCGCGATGACCATAAAGGTCACGCCGAACAGGGTGTCGGGACGGGTGGTGAAAACACGGAGCTTCTGATCTGCGCCTGCGATGTCAAAATCGACCTCGGCGCCAATGGATTTACCGATCCAGTTTTCCTGTTCCAGGCGGATACGCGGCAGGTAATCCACATCGTCCAGGCCTGCCAGAAGCTTTTCGGCATACTCACGGATTTTCAGGAACCAAACGTCTTTTTCAAGCTGCACGACCTCGCTGCCGCAGATGGAGCATTTGCCCTCGCGGAAATCTTCATTGGCCAGTACGACCTTGCAGCCGCTGCAGAAATTGACATAGGTGCGGTCTCTGTAAACCAGACCGTGTTTAAAAAGCTGTAAGAATATCCACTGGGTCCACTTAAAATAGTTTGGATCGGTGGTGTCAATCTCGCAGTCCCAGTCAAAGGAGTACCCAATAGATTTCAGCTGCTGGGTAAATACCTTGATGTTTTCATCCGTAACTTCTCTCGGATGGCGGCCGGTCTTGATGGCGTAGTTCTCGGTCGGCAGGCCAAAGGCATCCCAGCCAATGGGGAATAAGACGTTAAAGCCCTCCATCCGGCGCTTTCTTGAAATGATTTCAAGGGATGTGTAGGCTCTTACGTGTCCAACGTGCAGCCCGGCTCCTGAGGGATACGGGAATTCTACCAGACCATAAAACTTTTCTTTATCCGAGTTCTGCTCGATTTTAAAGGTATCGTGGTCTTCCCAGTATTTCTGCCATTTTTTCTCAATTTTATGATGGTCGTATATCTTCATGGGTTCCTCCAAATTAATAATCAAAATACTTTTATAAGTGCACCCTTAATTATAAACAAGGCAGAAAATACTGTCAACCTAAAGCCGCCGGAAAGGGCGTAATTATTTTAAAAATCTTCATACACTCTTCATAAAAACATGGTATACTAAGACGTATAAAATTTTTGAGGTGAACCATGTATCCATTATTGCGATTTAACAAACAGCAAATTCTTGAAAATACACAGACCGTTGTAAAGGCCGCTGCCGAAAAAAACATCAGCGTTACCGGCATTACCAAATGCACCGGCGGCAATTATGAGATTGCCGAAACCCTGCTGGCGGGCGGCGTTACAGCCCTTGGCGATTCCCGCGTCCAAAATCTCGTCACCCTCGCAGACCTTCATTGCCCCAAATGGCTGATCCGCATGCCCATGCTCTCCGAGGTTGAAGAAACCGTTCTGTACGCCACCCTTTCCCTAAACTCCGAGCTTAAAACAGTCCAGGCTCTGGACGCGGCGGCGGCCAGGCACCATAAAAAGCACGAGGTGCTGATCATGGTGGATCTGGGCGATCTGCGTGAGGGCTATTTCACAGAGGAATCCCTCTGCGCGGATATGGCGGAGATGCTGAAGCTTAAAAACATTGACATCCGGGGTATCGGCGCTAACCTGTCCTGCACTGGCGCCATCGTACCCACTGTGGAAACCTACGAGCGCTTTAACGATTTCCAGACCCTTCTTAAAAAACGTTTTGATCTGGACTGCGCCATTACCTCCGGCGGCGCCTCCAGCACCTATTTTATGGTGGAGGATGGCACCATTCCCTCCTGTATCAATAACCTGCGCATCGGCGAGCTGATCCTCATCGGAAACGATACCTCCAACAACATGCGCTATGAAAATCTTCACGACGACAATTTTATTCTGGATGTGGAGATTATCGAAATCAAGGATAAACCCTCCATGCCCATTGGCAAAATCGGCTGTGACGCCTATGGCTGCACCCCGGTATTTGAAGACCGCGGTATCCGCAGGCGGGCCATCTGCGCCCTGGGCAAGCAGGATACCACCATGGAGGATCTGACCCCGCTGGATAAAGACCTTGAGATCATCGCCTCGAGCTCAGACCACCTGATTGTGGATATCACCGAGTGCGGCCATGCTTACCAGGTCGGGGATATTGTGTCCTTCCGCTGCAATTACGTCAGCGCCCTTCACGCCTCCACCTCGGAATACATCTATAAATCTGCTTTTTAAGTGGAAGGTTGAAGGTGGAAAGTGGAAGGTTTTGGGACGCTTTAGCCAAGGCTCAAGCGATTTTAATTGCGGCCGCAGGCCGCATCCAATCAAATCTGCCTGTGGCAGATTTGCACCTGAACTTTCAACTATCCACTTTCAACTTTCAACTAGTGAATCCTCTTTTCAGGCTTTTCCTCTAATGTTAAAATTTTCCTTGCCCGTCTGGGCCATTTTTACTTTTTTGACCCCTTGTTTTTCCCCTGATTATGGTGTATGCTTGTGCTGTTGGGAAGCATTTATATCGTTGGAGGAAAAATGAAAAGCTTAAAAGGAAATTTGTTTATCATACTCTCGGCCTGTATCTTTGGTTTTACACCGATCATGGGAAAAATCACCTATCTTAACGGCAGCAATTCCATTATGCTGACCTTTCTGAGAACCTTTTTCTGTGTACCGGTTTTATGGATTATTTTAAAACAGCAGAAGGTGTCCTTTAAGCTTTCAAAACCACAGCTTAAACAGCTTCTGATCATCAGCTTTATCGGCTCTGCCGTCACCACGCTGATGCTGTACCAGTCCTACAATTATATTCCCGTGGGCACTGCCACCACCCTGCACTTTGTCTATCCGGTGTTCGTGGCTCTGGGAGCCATTCTAATCTTTAAGGAACACCTCACCAAGCCCAAGATCCTGGCCCTGGTCATCGCCACTGCCGGCATCAGCTTTTTTATGGGCGGCAAAATTGAGGGCGGACTGCTTGGCATTCTTTTAGCGCTGGTTTCCGGCCTGACCTACGCTTTCTACATCCTGTATCTGGATAAAAGCAGCCTTCTTACGCTGCACCCGCTCAAGCTGTCTTTTTACATCAATTTGTTTGTGGCCGGCTTTGTTTTTATCTACGGCCTGTTCACCGGCACCCTGACCCTTGCCAT
The DNA here is from genome assembly GCF_003477535.1 of Eubacterium sp. AM05-23. NCBI lineage: Bacteria > Bacillati > Bacillota > Clostridia > Eubacteriales > Eubacteriaceae > Eubacterium > Eubacterium sp. AM05-23. Next base: position 178,405 of record NZ_QUDF01000003.1, on the reverse strand, counting down.
CACCCCTATGGGCTGGCTGCTCTCCTTTCTGGTGGCCATGCTCTGCGGCTTTCTGGGCATTACCCTGTTCCAGCTGGGCGTCAAGCTGTCCGGGGGCACCACAGCCGCCATCCTCAGCATGTTTGAGCCCATCACCAGCGTGGTCTGCGGCATCGCCTTTCTGGGCGAGCCCATTACGCTGAAAAGTGTGCTGGGCTGTGTGCTGATTCTGACCGGTGTCACCGTCCTCACCGTGTTTAAAGGGAAGGAGCCGGCTGAGACGCCTGATCTAAATTTAGAGTTTGCTGCCAGTGAGGAAATGGAAAATTGAAAATTTAAAATGGAAAATTCATGTACAAAAAGCCCCTGGCTTTTTGATTGAGAGGCGGCTTGCGCCGCATCTTAATCAAATTGCCAGAGGCTGTTTTTCTATCATTTGCCAGTTCACCTATGCATTTTATTGTCTGCGGCCACAGGTCGCTGTTTAAACCGCTTTTGCCAACGGCAAAAGGGTTCTGGAATTTTCCATTTTCAATCTTCAATTTCCTAAAGAATCATATTCGGATATATCTTGCGCATAAAATCATCGGGATAGGTCTTATCCAGAAATTCCTCAAAGGAATTGTCCGCCTTCACGCCGTGGTCACGCTGGTCCCAGCGCTGGACCGCCAGGGCGGAAATCGCCATGTTAAAGACCATAAACACCACCAGCACCCAGGTCAGCACTACCCCCACCTTGTTGGGAATTTTTTCGATCCATTTGGAGAAATACGGGTAAATATCCTTTACCCACAAAAGCCCCAGAATGCCCCAGAACAGCCCATACAGCAGACAGGTGCGCCCGCCGATGTTGAGGGGAAGGTTGCTGTAATCCCAGGATACGGTCCCCATAAAATACTGTTGAAAGGCTGAACAGAGATACTCAAAGCCCGAGCCGATAACCAGACTGAATAAAAAAATAATCAGATCCCGCTTGTGGGCGAGGGGCCTCAGCACAATGGTCAGAACCACCGCGCCAAAGCCGTAGACCGGGTTAAAGGGGCCGTAAATCAGGCCAGACCGGCTCTCAATAAGACCGTGCTGGGTTACAAAACAAAAAATCATTTCAAGAATCGTCCCTAAAAAACACCCGATCATAAAAATCCAGAATAGCTTATAAAAATTCAAGCCCGCCGCGAAGGAGCGGCTGCCTGAGTCGTTTTGGGCAGATGCCTGTGTCTTTTTCATGGTTTCCTCCATTTTGCTTTTATATTGATATGATTATATCTACCCAAAGATGCTAAAGTGGTAACAAAAAAGCGGCCCAGGGCCGCAGATAAATCAAATAAACAGGCTTCCAATCTGATAGACCAGCATGGAGATCAGATAGGCGGTACCCGTCTGGTACAAAATGGCAAAACCAAAGGTTTTCCAGTTTCCCAGCTCCTTTTTCATGGTCGCCAGAGCCGCCATGCAGGGCGATGCCAAAAGCACAAACAGGATAAAGCTGTAAGCCGAGAGCGGGGTGAATATCTGTCCGAGCGCCATGGTAAAGCCGCCGTCAAAGGTACTGGTCAGAACACTCATGGTGCTGATGATCATTTCCTTGGCCGCAATGCCCGATAATACCGAAACGCTGGCCACCCAGTTGCCGAAGCCCAATGGGGCAAAAATCGGGGCGATCAATTTTCCGAAGGCCGCCAGAATGCTTTCATCGGCATTGGCGGTCATCTGGAAATTGGTGCCAAAGTTCTGGAGAAACCACAGCAAAACCGATGCCGCAAAAATAATGGTGCCGGCGCGCACAATAAATTCCTTCACGCGCTGCCATACCTGGCTAACCGTGTTTTTAAGCACCGGCAGGCGGTAGGGCGGCAGCTCCAGCAGATAACCGGAATCCTGCCCCTTAAATACCGTTTTGGACAGGATTACGCCTGACACAAAGACCACCAGCAGACTCACGATATACAAGGAAAAAACCATGACAGACTGGGCTTTTGAGAAAAAGGCCGACGCCATGAGCACATAGATCGGCATCTTGGCCCCACAGGAGATAAACGGGGTCAGGATAATGGTGAGCTTCCGCTCCCGCTCATTCTCCAGAGTCCGTGTCGCCATAATCCCAGGCACCGAGCACCCAAGCCCCACGACCATTGGGATAAAGGATTTTCCCGAAAGGCCGAACTTCCGAAACACACGGTCCATCATGAAGGCCACCCGCGCCATATAGCCACTGTCCTCCAGCACAGAGATGAAGATAAACAGCACGGTAATCTGGGGGATAAAGGTCAGAACCGCCCCCACGCCGGTGATGGCCCCCTCGGTGACCAGAGCGATGAGCCACGGAGCCACGTTCAGCCCCTCCATGAAGCCCGTCACGCCGGGGATCAGCACCTCGCTGATAAAACCCTCGATCAGGCCTGTTGTGCCATCCCCCACCACGTTGATGGACACAAAATAAATGATAAACATAAAAATAAAGAAAATGGGCAGAGCCGCGTAGCGGTTCATGAGCACCTTATCCAGCCTGTCCTCAAAGGCCAGATGACTCTTGCCAATCTTTTTCGTAGCCCTTGCCACCTGATCAGTGATAAAGCGGTAGCGGTAATCCGCGATGGTGCTGTCCACATCCTGTCCGCTGATTTCCCTGATCTTTTCCCGGGCGTCATAGATGTCCTGATCCAGCCCAAAGCAGTTCGCCACCTTTTTCAGAATCTCATCATCCTTTTCAATGAGCTTGATGCTTCTGAAAATCATTGGATAACCGGGCAGAATATCCGGGTAGGACCGCTGTACCAGATTGTCGAAATCAATGATGACCTTTTCGATATTATCTGGAAAAATCGGATTGAATTCCGGTGTTTTTCCGGCTTTCCGGTCACTCTCCAGCTTTTCCTCGACTGCCTTAATCAGCGCCTCAATACCGATCCCCTTTTGGGCGGATATCTCCATAAATGGAAAGCCGAACCCTTTTTTTAAGGAGTGAAGATCAAGCTTCAGTCCTTTTTTCTCAACAATGTCCATCATATTCAGCACACCGATGATGGGAATCTTCAATTCCATCAGCTGAGTGGTCAGGTACAGGTTCCGCTCAATGTTTGAGGCATCTAAAATATTGATGATCAGATCCGGCGGCTCACTCAGCAGAAAATCCCTTGATACGATCTCGTCCATGGAATAGGGAGCCAGCGAATAAATGCCGGGAAGGTCCACCAGCGTAATTTTGCTCACGGTATCCCGCAGATCCCCTTCCTTTTTTTCAATGGTGACCCCCGGCCAGTTCCCCACGTACAGATTGCTTCCAGTCAGGCTGTTAAATAGGGTGGTCTTTCCGGAATTCGGATTTCCCACCAGTGCAACGCGATAATTCATAAAATACTCCTCGGTTTTTAGGATGTCACATGAAACTAACTTACTCTTACAAGAGAAAAACCACCTTGAAAAAGGCGGTTTTTGTGATTTAATATTTATTTTGCATCTTAAAACAATTAGGCGATTAATATATTTTCAGCATCGTTTTTACGCAGGCTTAACGCATAGCCTCTAAGGTGAATTTCGATTGGATCTCCAAAGGGCGCTACCTTATCGACCATTACCTCCACACCAGGGGTTACGCCCATATCCATGAGCTTGCGGCGCATGAGGCCTTCCACTGAAATTGTATCAACCACACCTGATTCCCCAGGTCTTAAATCCTTCAATGTTGTTTTCATCTTTATCACCCACTGTCTATTAAACTCTTTTGTTAGCTTTATTATACTTAATTAGACAGTACCTGTCAACGCATTTTGTGAAAAGATTGGTAATATTTAGTATTTTTTATGTAAAGCCTTATCTTTCGATGGGCTGCGCCTATTTAGCTTCCAGCAAAAACAGCAGCGGACGGTCTTCCTTGGACTGCCAGCTGAGTTTTCCCCACAGGTTGCCGTAACGGTAGCATTCATGTGCGCCGTCATAGCTGCCATTCATATCGATAATAGCCAAGCAATATTTAAAAGTAAGCCGTGAAAAGAGCAAGGTACCGCTCTGTTTAACAGAACCGTTACCGATATAGAAGCCCGCAGCATCCAGACCGCTCAGCGCCTTTGTGGTCTTTTCTGCGGTCATATTGACCTGCGTCAGCCCGGCGGCTGTCAGCTCTTCTTTAAAGGAACTGTACTTTCTGATACGGGCTGCCTGCATCATGGTTTCGTAGTCGCCACGGCTGGCATGGTCATTTTTCTGGGTCTGTGTGCAGTCGCTGGCGGTGTCGTGGTTTTTATTGCGGTAGTAACAGCTGCTGCCCTTCAAGCCCTGAAGGGTCTTATAGTAGGTCTTATTCACACGATAGTTGAAAACCTTGCCGTCTGTATCCATCTGTCGGTCGTCCTTACATCCCTGGACCGCACTGGCGTAAAGGCTGTTAATCTTTGCCTGCATGGCGGTAAGACTGTCCATATTCTGCTTTGTACGCTGCATACGCATGTTGCACATACCAATGTCGCCGCCGTTGGGCGTACCGTCCGCGTCCGCCACATTGCCCCCATACTGGGCAATGAGCCTGTTAAGGCTCTCGACATCCGCAGGATTCAGTCCGCCCGCGTCCAAAAGGGCCTGCATATCGGCAATGGCCTTTATTTTCGCTTTTGCTTCGGCTTCATTGCTGTCATAATCATACTGCATGGCGGTGAGAAGAATACCGTATCCCTGGGCATAGTAATTTTTGATGGCTTCATTAAAGGACTCACGTCCCTCAAGGGTCTGGCTGCTCCAGTCATAATTGTAGGAGGACAGGCTCTTAAAGGCCGTAAAAATATCAGTATCTTTTAAAAGCGCCCCTTCACCGGTAATGCCGCGTCCCAGATTCATCATATGATCATAATAACGGTTATCATTATTCTGGCTGGAATACACATGGCTCATGGCTGTGCGGATCTCGTCTAAGTGACCATCGGTTGTTTGGTCTGACATGTACTGGAGCGCGGTTTTAGCCGAGGTGTTGCACGCGTCAAAATCATTTTTCAAATCGCCCGCCACACTGTTTAAAGCATTGAGCCTTGCGAGAATATCGCTCCGGCGCTGCCCGTTGATGATTTCATCGGTGCTGTTATTCAGCTGGCGGCTCACCTGGCTGATCTGGTCCTGTATTTTGGTAAGCTCACTGTCCTGCGCGCCGGCGTCGATCTTACAGATAAGATCTGTGATAATATTGAGAAAGCCAAGCCCCGCAAAGCCTCCTGTATTTTTGATCTTATTGAGAACCTGTGTGGCCACATTCACGCTCTGGTTTGCGATCTGTTTCCCTATATCTGCCCCGTTGATGACAGGGCCGCCGCTCGCACCGCCTGTGAGGTCAACGGTTTTGGGGACATAATCGTCCGGCATTGTCAGCGTGATGTCGCTGTTCAGCGCTGTCCCGTCTGTGTAGGTCAGGGTGTCCGCCGGGAGAATCAGACGCCCGGTCCGGGCCCTGGACGCGTCTGGGTTGGCATCCTTTGTGAATTTGACTGTAAATCCAGTCTTGTCGGCGCCGGTGGTTACCGAGGTAACAGAAGCACCTGCAAAGGCGCCGTCAAAGCTCACATCTCCCGCAGCCAGCCGTCTGTTAAGCTTTCCACCGTCAATACTGACGGCAGCTGTGTAGGAGGGCTTGTCGGCCTGGGGATCATCAACGGTAATGCCGTTGCCTGCGAGGGCAAGGCTCACGGTCTCTACCGGCACGCTCACTGTCAGGTCAGACGCTGTCACATTACAGGCAGACGCCAGAATAAGGTTCCCGGTCGACTCAGACATCACCGCATTCTCTGGAAGCTTTAACACAAAATCCACCTGCGCCGGTGTTTTAGGGTCAACGCTCAACGACACCACAGCCGCCGTGTCAAAGGCTCCGCCCAGCTCCAGATTGTTGAGCTGGTTTTTGCTTCCCGCCAGAGTCTGGTAGTACCAGTCTGTATCCTTCACGCCAATAATTGTCAGCGTTCCACTGATATAACGGGCATCGGCATGGACACTTTTTCCGGTTTTGGCGTTTTCCAGTCCGTCCTGTGTTACGGCCTCCTTTAAATCGGTGACGACAAGGTCCGCAACGCCATCAATCGTGTCTGCTGCCTGCAGCTGTATTTGCTGGCTTTCAGCCGCTGATGGCTTTGTAAGGTCAACCGCCTCATCGGCAAGAGCGGCTGGGCTGTATCCCATCATCAGGGTTAAAATGAGCAGAAAAGCCATACATCTTTTAAGTCGAAGTGTTCTTTTCATGATATGACCTCCTCTTTAGAAACGTTTAATTAATTATTATTATATAAAATATGCCAAAAAAATCAATGACCTGTGCACCAATAAGCGGTTAAACGCCATCAATGGTAGCACAGGCCATTAAAAGGATTCAGGCTCCTCGGCCAGGGCTTATGGAGATGCCGATTTCTCCTTCAGCGTAATACCCATCCGGGAAAGCCTTTCCATAATGTGTGACCTGGTCTCTCGATAGTGCTGCTTGGGAATCGGGACATCAATTCCATCGCGCAGAAAAACAGAGCTGTATTCCAGATGGTCCACATAATTCAGGTTAATGATAAAGCTGCGATGGACTCTTAAAAACGTGTCCGGCAGCCGTTTTGCCAGCGCGGTGATCGATTCGTCAACCTGAACCCGGTCCCCCACCCGGCAGATCATGCTGTGGTGCTTAAAGGCCTCGATAAAAAGAATGCTGTGGGTTTCCAAAATATACAGCCGTTTACGGATATGCACCTCAACCTTTTGGGAAGCCTGCTGTTTTTCATCAATTTGTTTCTGCATGTAGCGGTAAGTCTCACGGCCGCAGGCATAAGGAAACACCTCCCCTTCCTGAAGCACATCCCACTCGTTGGAAACATGCAGGTGTACCACCCGCCAGCCCTCGGGCTGCTTTTGATAGACAAAGGTAAGCCGCTGGTTCTGCTTAAGAACATAGCCGGTCTTTGGGTCTGTATAAGCATTCAGGCGGCCGGTCACAATAACAGTATCTGCGGTTCTGTAGGCAATCTCACAGTCTGCCCCCTCTGTGCAGACAGGCACATCCTGTTCAAGCTCAAGGACTTCGCGCATTGCTTTTTTCCCATGAATATATTGGTTCTGCAGCGCCCCGATCCACAGTACATGCTCATCCATATACCGCATCACAAATTCCAGATCCCGTTCACCATGCGCCTCCATAATCCGCTCTGTCAGCGCAGTCAGGTCTTCCGGCTGGCGGCCCTGCCTATCATCCTGTCTGGCGCTCCTGCTTTCTCCCATCCACATCGCCTCCTTTTGGCTTATAATATCAAAAAAGCGCAGAGGCCTCTGAGCCGCTGCTCAGACCACATACGCTTATTTTATTGTCCATTTCAGGCGCGGAGCATCTTGATGCTGCTGTCACGACCTGTCATAGGTTTTATTCAAAATCTTAGCCAGATACTGCCCGGTGTAGGATTCCTTCACCTTGGCGACTTCCTCTGGGGTCCCTGTGCATACGATGGTTCCGCCGCCATCGCCGCCTTCTGGCCCCAGGTCAATGATATGGTCGGCAACCTTTACCATGTCCAGCTGATGCTCAATGACCACCACGGTACTGCCCGTATCGGCCAGGCGCTGCAGTACGTCGATCAGCCTGGCGACATCGGCCATATGCAGCCCCGTGGTCGGTTCGTCCAGAATATAGAGGGTGCGGCCCGTATTGCGCTTTGAAAGCTCTGTGGCGAGTTTGATCCGCTGCGCTTCACCGCCGGAAAGCTGTGTGGACGGCTGTCCCAGCTTCACATAACCAAGCCCCACGTCATAAAGGGTCTGCATTTTATTGCGGATATTGGGCAGATGCTCGAAAAACTTCAGCGATTCCTCAACCGTCATATCCAGCACATCTGCAATGTTTTTACCTTTGTACTTAACCTCCAGCGTTTCACGGTTATACCGTTGTCCGTGGCAGACCTCACAAGGCACATAGACGTCGGGCAGGAAATGCATCTCGATTTTAAGTATCCCGTCACCGCTGCATTTTTCACAGCGGCCGCCCTTTACGTTAAAGCTGAAACGGCCCTTCTTGTAGCCGCGCGCCTTGGCCTCTGGTGTCTTGGCAAAAAGGTCACGAATCATATCGAACACACCCGTATAGGTCGCCGGATTGGACCTCGGGGTCCGCCCGATGGGGGACTGGTCAATGGCGATAACCTTATCAATCTCATCCAATCCCTCGATGCTTTTGTATTTTCCGGGCTTCTTAAAGCTGCGGTACAGCTTCTGGGAAGCGCCCTTATACAAAATTTCATTGACCAGTGTGCTCTTTCCTGAGCCGGAAACACCGGTGACACAGATAAATTTGCCAAGAGGAAAGGATACGTCAATATTCTTCAGATTGTTCTGAGACGCGCCCTTAATGGTGATGGCCGTGCCTTTACCGGCCCGGCGCTCCTTTGGCACCTCAATCTGCTTTTTGCCGCTCAGATACTGGCCGGTAATGGACTCGGGCACCTTCTTGATATCTTCAACGGTTCCCTCGGCAATGATCTCGCCGCCGTGGACGCCCGCTCCGGGGCCAATATCTACAATCCAGTCGGCTTCCTCCATGGTCTCATCATCATGCTCCACCACCACCAGGGTATTGCCGAGATCGGTGAGACGGCGCAGCGTTTTCAGCAGCTTCTGGTTATCCCGCTGGTGCAGCCCAATGCTGGGTTCATCCAGTACATAAAGCACCCCCACAAGTCCGGAACCGATCTGAGTGGCCAGACGGATACGCTGGGATTCGCCGCCGGAAAGGGTACCTGCAGCACGGGAAAGCGTCAGGTATTCCAGGCCAACGTCCTGGAGGAATTTCAGACGCGCGTTGATCTCAATAAAAATTTGCTCGCCAATCATCTGTTCTGTCTCCGTGAGCTTCATATTTGAAAAGAAGCTCAAAAGCTCCTTGACTGACATATCCGTAAGGTCAATGATATTCTTATCCTGCACGGTTACCGCAAGGCTTGTGGGGTTCAGGCGCTTCCCTTTACACTTTGGACAGGGGATCTCAGACATATATTTATCGATAAGGCTGCGCATACCCTCGGAGTGGGTTTCCTGATAACGGCGCTCCATATTGTTGACAAGGCCCTCGAAGGTGGTGGTATAGGTGCCCGAGAACTTGCCCTCATACTCGATTTCCAGAATTTCATCTGAGCCGTATAAAAGCTCCTGAAGAAAAGCGTCCGGCGCTTCTGTCAGGGGCTGGTCCAGAGTAAAATTGTATTTTTTCGCAATGGCACGTATGAGGTTGACCATAATTTTCGAGTCATTCTTCAGCCCAAAAAACTTGATGGCCCCCTGTTCAATGGACAGGCTTTTGTCCGGAATCAGCAGATCCGGATCAATCTCCTTATGAAATCCGAGACCATGGCACTCCGGACACATCCCGAAGGGGTTGTTAAAGGAAAAGGTCCGGGGTTCCAGCGTATCCATGGCAATACCGCAGTCTGGACAGGACAGCTTTTCACTGAAAAGCTGCTGTTCACCGCCGATCACATCACAGATCACCAGACCGTTCGCCAGATGCAGGGCCGTCTCGATGGAGTCGGTCAGGCGTTTGGTCATGTTTTCCTTGCTCTTGAGGCGGTCAACCACAACTTCGATGCTGTGCTTTTTATTTTTTTCCAGCTCGATGTCCTCACTGGTTTCCCTGGCCTCGCCGTCCACGATCAAGCGGACATAGCCTTCTTTTTTAAGATGATCCAGCAGCTTTTTGTGCTGTCCCTTTTCACCCCGCACCACCGGAGCCAGAATCTGGAATTTTGTTCCGGGCTCAAGAGCCTGAACCGTATCCACAATCTGATCCACACTCTGTGACTCGATGACTTTTCCGCATTTTGGGCAATGGGGAATGCCAATACGGGCGTAAAGCAGACGGAAATAATCATAGATCTCTGTCACTGTCCCAACCGTCGAACGGGGGTTCCGGTTGGTGGTTTTCTGGTCAATTGAAATAGCCGGTGAGAGGCCGTCAATGCTTTCCACATTTGGCTTCTGTGTCTGGCCCAAAAACTGCCTCGCGTAGGCAGAAAGGGACTCGACGTAGCGTCTCTGCCCTTCTGCGTAGATGGTATCAAAAGCCAGCGAGGATTTACCCGACCCGCTGAGGCCAGTCAGTACCACCAGCTGGTCTCTCGGTATCTTGACATTAATATTTTTAAGGTTGTGCTCCTTGGCACCCTTGACGTCTATATATTTCATTTATTTCCTTTCAATTCTTTAATCCGGTCACGCAGCGCAGCGGCCTTTTCAAACTCGAGATTTTCCGCGGCAACCAGCATTTCTGCTTCAAGGTTCATGATTTCAGCTTCCACATCCATCACTTCGTCTTCCACCACATAGGAGGCCTGGTCCTCAGCGACCTTTGTCACCTCGAGGGAATCGTGGATCTCCTTATGGACAGACCTCGGAATAATACCGTGAGCCTCGTTAAATTCACTTTGAATCTTACGGCGCCGGTTGGTTTCCGTGATGGCGTAATCCATGGACCTGGTAATCCTGTCCGCGTACATGAGCACCTTGCCCTCCACGTTTCTGGCCGCGCGGCCAATGGTCTGGATCAGTGAGGTTTCAGAACGCAGGTAGCCTTCCTTGTCCGCATCCAGAATCGCAACCAGTCCAACCTCTGGCAGGTCCAGCCCTTCTCTTAAAAGGTTGATTCCGACCAGAACGTCAAACTCGCCCATACGCAGCTCCTTGAGTATTTTTGTCCGCTCGATGGTGTCAATATCGGAGTGCAGATAATTGACCCGAATGCCGTTTTCCTTGAAATACTGGGTCAGGTCCTCTGCCATTTTTTTGGTTAAGGTGGTCACCAGTACCCGGTTGCCCTTAGACACCGTCTCATTGATTTCACCCATCAAATCGTCGATCTGTCCCTTAATGGGCCGCACAAAGATTTCAGGATCAATCAGGCCGGTCGGTCTTATAATCTGTTCGACGGTTTGTTCGCTGTGCGCTTTTTCATATTTACTCGGCGTGGCCGAGGTAAAGACAATCTGATTAATCTTCCCTTCAAACTCCTCAAAGTTGAGCGGACGGTTATCATAGGCAGACGGGAGCCTGAAGCCGTAGTCCACCAAGTTCTGTTTTCTGGCCCTGTCGCCAGAGGACATACCGCCAATCTGAGGAATGGACACGTGGGACTCATCCGCGAAGATTAAAAAATCCTTTGGGAAATAGTCGATCAGGGTATAGGGCGGCGCTCCCGGCGGCGAGCCGTTAATGTAGCGCGTATAGTTCTCAATACCGTTGCAGTAACCCATCTCCTTGAGCATTTCCAGGTCATAGTTGGTCCGCTGCAGAATGCGCTGCGCCTCCACCAGCTGGTTATGCTCGGTAAAATAATCGTAGCGGTCCGCCAGCTCGTCGCGGATACCCTTGATGGCCACATCCAGCTTTTCGGGCGTGGTGGTATAGTGGGAAGCTGGAAAAACAGAAACATGGCTGAGTTCACCGGTAATCTCGCCGGTGATGGTGTCAATCTCTGTAATCCGGTCGATTTCATCGCCAAAAAACTCCAGCCGTACAGCTTTTCCAGAGGATGCCGCCGGATAGATTTCCAGGATATCGCCCCTCACCCTGAAGTTATTACGTTCAAAGGCGATATCATTTCGGGTATACTGGATATCCACCAGTTTCCGGATAACCGCGTCGCGGTCCTTTTCCATGCCCGGACGCAGAGAAAGCACCAGATTTTCGTAATCGATGGGACTCCCAAGTCCGTAGATACAGGAAACACTGGCCACCACAATCACATCTCTGCGTTCAAAGAGCGCTGCTGTGGCCGAGTGGCGCATTTTATCAATCTCATCATTGATGGAGGAATCTTTCTCAATGTAAAGGTCGGAATGCGGCACATAGGCCTCTGGCTGGTAATAATCGTAATAGGACACAAAATACTCTACTGCATTTTCCGGAAAAAAGCTCCGGAACTCGTTGGCAAGCTGAGCTGCCAGCGTTTTATTATGGGCGATGATCAGCGTCGGCTTCTGGACGGCTTCGATCACCTTAGCCATGGTATAGGTTTTGCCTGAGCCGGTAACGCCCAGGAGGGTCTGATATTTCATCCCTTTATTGATGCCGTCGGCCAGCTCCTGAATGGCCTTTTCCTGGTCGCCCTTTGGTTCATAGTCGGATACTACTTTAAATGGTTTCATTCAATCACCTTTGTAACCCTTCAATCCAAGAAACATGTGTTCTCTTATTGTACCACTTCTGTCAGTTTTGTCAATGGGAATCAGTTTAATATAGCAGAAAAAAGGATCGAAGTTTTAAAACTCCGATCCTCCCCTCCGGTTTACTTACCCTTTAAAATCTCAATGGCCTTCTGAAGCTGTAAATCCTGATCTTCCGGGACATTCAGCGTGTTCTTATAGGCCTCGTTCTGGGAAACCTCCACGTCGGGCGTCAGGCCCTTTTCGTTGATGTTGCGGCCGTTCGGCGTAAAATATTCCGCATTGGTGAGCTTGTAGCCACTCTTATCCTTGAGGGGTACCACCTCCTGAACAATGCCCTTACCGAATGTTTGTGTTCCTATGAGCTGTCCGGCTCCGGTATCTTGAATGGCTCCAGACAGAATCTCGGAGGAACTGGCGGTCCCCTCGTTGACCAACACGGTTATTGGCAGGTCCAGCTTTACTTCGCCGGTCGAGGTATAGTCCTTCCGGTTGCCGTTTTTGTCAACGGTGTAGACCACTGTTGTGTCCCCCAGCAGGCGGTCCGCCACTGCCACCGCAGAGGTGACAACACCGCCCCCATTATAGCGAAGATCGATGATCAGCCCGGTGATATTCTGGCTCAGCAGGTTTTCAAGCTCTGCGTTAAAATCCTCTGAGGTCTTATTGGTAAATTCAGAAATAGAGAGATAACCAATACCGTCGATGACCCGGGACTCAACCGTTGGGGTGTCGATGCTCTTTCTGGTCAGGTTAAAGGTCTGTTCCTGTCCGTCCCGTGACACGGTTACCTCCACCGCTGTGCCCGGATCGCCGCGCATCAGGCTTACGGTGTATTCGGAGCCTTTTCCGCTGACATCCTCGCCATTTACCTTGACAATCTTGTCGCCGATCTGCATGCCCGCATCGCCCGCCGGAGTGTTTTTGTAAGGGGTAACCACTGTGGTTGTCCCGCTTTCATCCTCTGTCACCACCACGCCAATACCACTGTAGGTGCCTGTTGAGCTTTCCATCAGCTTCTGAAATTCTTCTTCCGTATAGTAGCCGCTGTAGGGGTCGCCTGTGGACTCAAACATGCCCTTCATGGCCCCTTCCATCAGGGTCGTATCATCAATATCCTTATAATACTCCTTATCGATATGCCCCTTTAAGCTTACCAGTTTTTTAAGTCCATCGGCCATTTCTGTGCTGTCAACATTTAAAATCACCTTATTGCCCAGTGCCACGTTGGCGCCCGTTGTCAGGCAAAAGGTTAAAATATTTGTGACAATAAGCGCTATTACCGCAATAACGATGAGCTTTTTTCTCTGCCCTCTGTCCATTGTCAATCCTTTCAAATCAATTATATTCAATACTCACCTGAAAAGAATACACTAAAAGCCTTAAATAAACAATAAAAAAGGAAAGAATCAGACGATTCTTTCCAAATTCTGTCTTTATTTTAATAATAGATGTAATCCCAAGGATCTACTGGTGTGACATTGTTCGCAAAGTAGCTCAGATGCAGATGGGGTCCGGTAGAATTGCCTGTGCTGCCCACATAGCCGATGACATCACCCTGGTTAACACGTTGTCCGTAGGACACGTTATAGCCGCTTAGATGCCCGAATAACAGGGTATCTCCGTTGTCCATGGCCACCATGATACAGTTGCCATAGCCTCCATACCAGGATGCCTTGGTTACATAACCGCCAGCCGGTGCATGAATCGGTGTCCCTGTAGAGGCCGCGATGTCCATACCGCCGTGGTTGGTGGAGCCAATACCGTTGGTATCAGAAGCCGGACGATAGCCAAACCAGCTGGTAATGGTGTAGTTGCCTGGCAACGGCCACATAAAGCCGCTGGAAACCACGACGTTACCGCCGCCGGAGGAGCCGCTGTCGGAGGAGCTACTGTCAGAGGAGCCGCTGTTAGCCGCTTCTTCTGCTTCACGCTGCTGTCTTTCAGCTTCTTCCTGTGCCCGTTTTGCCGCCAGTGCCTCGGCTTCCTGCTGAGCGATGACTGCCAGTTCCGCATCGGCCTGTTTCAGAATCTCATCCTGTTTATCAACCTCTGCCTGATATTGCTGGACTACCTGTTGATTCTTGGCCAACAGCTCATCCTTCTGAGACTTGACACTCTGCTGGCTTTTCAGAGCAGTTTCCTGATCTGCTTTCGCCTGTTCTACCTGCGTTTTGTTTGTCTCAATGGTTTCTTTTTTCTCCTGTACCTCCGCACGGGTTTTTTCCAGTGCGGTTGCGCAGTCCTTATCGGCCTGTACGATAGATTTCATCATATCAGCCTTCGCGATAAAATCTGCGAAGTCTGTGGCTGAGAAAAGAACCTGCATATAGCCTTCGTTCCCGTACATATACATGACACGGACACGTTCTTTTAATTCCTCTTCCTGTTTGGCCTGTTTTTCTTCGGCCGCTTCCAGTTCTGCTGTGGTTCTCTCCAGGTTAGCGGTCAAATCGCTGATCTGGCCATCCAAGGTATTAATCTGGCCGTTGATCCTGTCGATCTCCGCGTTGGCCTTGCTGATCTCGGTCTGAATCCCCTCAATGGTGTTCTGGGTCATATCCACCTGGTACTGGGCCGCCTCTTTTTTTGCAGCCGCGTCGTCTTTTTGCTGCTGCAATTCGTCTTTTGTGGCTGCATAAACCGGAGAAATAAATATGGATAAACAAAATAATGCCGTTACAATTAAAGAAATTTTCTTCTTCATTTTCTGAAGTCCCCTCCTGTTTTTTATACGTCTAAAAATTTTCGAATAGCGAACACACTGCCCACCGCACCGATGACCACACCATAAACGGTAAAGAAAAAGATCAGCTGACCCATGACCTGATCCGGTGTCGCCAGTGCTGAGGTCATGGGAAGCAGTACACTGCCGCCGAGCATGCCCAATATATAGTAATAAGCCAAACGCACAATCATGACAGCCACAACAGCCGCAATCAGCCCCAGAAAAGTCCCCTCCAGGACAAATGGCGTTCGGATATAAGCGTCGGTCGCGCCGACGTATTTCATGATACCAATCTCCTTCCGGCGCGCAAACACCGTAAGCTTGATGGTATTATAAATCAAAAATAATGAGATGACCGACAGGACAATCAATACGACGATGCTCATCGTATTGGCGAAGTGGTTAAAATTCAACAGGGCGTTGATATATTCCTCGCCGTATTTTACATATTCGACCCCTTTATCCTGATAGGTCAGAGCGAAAGCCTTCACATCGTCCATGCTTTCCGAATCCTTTACCTGAACGATAAAAGAAGCGGGCATGGGATTGTTTTCGGAACTGAAATCACTGAGAAGGCCTGTATAGTCCTCCAGTGAGCTTGAAAAATTCTCCAGGGCCTCATCCTTTGTTTCAAAACGAACCTCAGATATGAGCGGATTGGCCTTGAGATCCCGTTCCAGACCGGCGCGCTGTTCTTCGGTGTAGTCTACCTTCAGGAAAATTTTCATTTCCAGCTGGGACTCCACATTCGCCGTCGCCTGGCGGATATTGATGGTAAGCACCAGAAAGATTCCCAAAATGATCAGCGCCGCAATGATGGAAAAAACAGCCGCAATACTCATAAGACTGTTTCGCTGCATGCTCTGTGCTGTGTCGCGAAGGATCGTCCGGGGCATTGTTTTCCAGTGATTACTTCGCATTGCGGTACCGTCCTTTGACGTCATCGCTGGTGAGATAACCATTTTCAAGGGTTAATACCCTTTTTTTCATAATATTAACCATTTCACTGTCATGGGTTACAACCACCACAGTGGTGCCATGCTTGTTAATTTCTTCCAGAATACGCATGATATCGCGCGATGTCACAGGGTCAAGATTCCCTGTCGGTTCATCGCAGATCAGGATGCTCGGGTTATTGATAATGGCTCTGGCGATAACAACACGCTGCTGTTCCCCGCCGGAAAGCTCATTGGGGTAATGGTTCGCCCGGTGTGAAAGCCCGACCATTTCCAGCGCCAGCGGCACCTTTTTGCGGATCTTGCGCTCGGGACGGCCGATGATCTCCATGGCGTAGGCCACATTCTCATACACGCTTTTATTTTCTAGCAGCCGAAAATCCTGGAAAACCACGCCCAGCTTTCTTCTCAGATATGGAATCTCCTTTTTGGAAAGCTTGGAAATATCATGTCCCTTGATCTTAACCGTCCCGGTGCTCGCGTCAATTTCGCGGAGCAAAAGCTTGATAAAGGTCGACTTTCCGGCGCCGCTGCGGCCAACCAGAAATACAAACTCGCCCTTGTCAATAAACAGGTTTACGTTTTTCAAGGCGTCTTTTTCATTTTTATCATACGTTTTTGTAACATTTATAAATTCAATCATTCAATCATCTTCCTAGCAGCTTGGTCTTTTGGCAGTTGCCAATGATGCTGTACAGTTTATTTTATACTTTTTAACGCACAAAAACAAGATTTTCTATCCAAGTTTTATCTAAAAGTATTCAAATTATTACTCGAATGCATTAATTATACACAAAATGGTCACGCCTTGCCTTAATTTTTTGATACTTTATATCCTTTTTAAGAAACAAAAAGATAAAGGATCACAACTTTTCAGCTGTGATCCTCTGTTTTTAAGCTTCTGCTTTTAATTTTTCAGCAACGTCGGTTTTTTCCCACGGTAAATCCAGGTCGTTTCTGCCAAAATGGCCATAAGCGGCAACCTGCTTGTAAATCGGTTTTCTCAGGTCAAGATTCTTGATAATCGCGGCTGGTCTCAAGTCAAAATGCTTTCTTACCAGCTCTGCGATTTTATCGTCGGCAACCTTGCCTGTTCCAAAGGTATCGACAAAAACAGATACCGGTTCAGCCACACCGATGGCATAGGCAAGCTGTACCTCACATTTATCAGCCAGGCCTGCCGCCACAATGTTTTTGGCAACATAACGGGCTGCGTAAGCGGCAGAACGGTCGACCTTTGTCGGATCCTTTCCTGAGAAAGCACCGCCGCCGTGGCGTCCATATCCGCCGTAGGTGTCTACGATAATCTTACGTCCGGTTAAGCCGGCGTCGCCCTGTGGGCCGCCGATAACAAAACGGCCGGTCGGGTTGATAAAATATTTGGTATTTTCATCCAGAAGAGCTGGGTCGATCACAGGCTTAATGACCTTTTCGATCATATCCTTACGGATGGTGGCAGCGTCCACATCAGCGCTGTGCTGGGTCGAAATGACCACAGTGTCCACTCTGGTGGGCACACCGTCGTTGTATTCAACGGTCACCTGAGATTTTCCATCCGGTCTCAGATAATCTACAACACCCTGTTTGCGCACGTCAGAGAGCTTTTTGGTCAGCTTGTGGGCCAGCGAGATCGGCATTGGCATGAGCTCTGGCGTTTCGTTGCAGGCAAAGCCAAACATCATCCCCTGGTCTCCGGCGCCGGTAGCCAGATCTTCCTCTTCCAGCTTTCCTTCTTTTGCTTCAAGGGCCTTGTCCACACCCATGGCAATGTCCGAAGACTGTTCGTCAATGGAGGTTAAAACCGCGCAGGTTTCACAGTCAAAGCCGTATTTCGCACGGTCATAGCCAATGCCGCGGATGGTCTCACGGACAATTTTAGGAATGTCTACATAGCAGTTGGTGGTGATTTCACCCGCTACTAAAACCAAGCCGGTTGATACAGATGTTTCACAGGCAACACGGGCCATCGGGTCCTGTTCGATGATCGCGTCCAGCACCGCATCGGAAATCTGGTCACAGATTTTATCCGGATGGCCTTCAGTAACGGATTCTGAGGTAAATAATTGTTTCATTATTCGCTCCTTAAAAATTTGTATTGTCGTAATTCTATTTACCTTTGATAAAGATCACAGATTTTTTAAATCCTTAAATAAAATTAACCCCATGCGCGCATGGGGTTAGATTCGTTCAAAAACCCCATCATTACAGTTTAACTGCAGGTATTGGCACCATGCTTATGCTGGTTGCCGGGTTTCATCGGGCCTGTCCCTCCACCTCTCTGGATAGGTAAATATTCAATTACTTGTAATAGGATAAACCTACAGGGCTGTTTTGTCAAGCCCCTTTTATGGAAAAAAACAAACGGCTTACTGATTCATCCGCCTTTCAATAACGTCAATATCCTTTGGAATCTGCGGCGACAGGTTTTCCGGTCCGTTTTCTGTGATGAGGATATCATCCTCAATTCTCACGCCCATCCCCATTTCCGCAATATAAAGCCCCGGCTCGCAGGTGATGACCATGCCAGGCTCCAGAATATATTCCCGCTTATCATTGGTGTCGTGGGTATCCAGCCCCAGTGAATGGCCGATGCCGTGATAATAGAATTCATTGATGTCTTTATCTTTGGGCACAATGTTGTTTTTTAAACATTTCTCAAGAAAAATATCCTTGGTTGCCTGTTGGATATCCAGCATTTTTGCACCGGGCTGGTACATCTGGATCAGCTCTCGCTGAGCTTCCAGAACCATGCTGTAGACCATGGCCTGTTCGTCAGTGTATTTTCCAGAAACCGGAAAGGTACGGCTGATATCGCCGCAATAGCCCTTATAGCGGGCCCCCAGGTCCAGAAGCACCATATCGCTTCCCTTCATGGTTGCCTGGTTTTTTATGTAATGCAGCACCGTAGCACTTTTGCCAGAGGCCGCAATGGTCTGGAAGGATACCCCCTGAGCGCCCAGCATATTGATGGTGTATTCAAAGACCGCCTGAATCTGATATTCCTTCATATCTGGCTTCAAATTTTCAAGAATAGCGTCGATCCCCTTCGCGGTTATTTCGATGGCGTCACGCAGCGCCTGGATTTCCTCGGGTTTTTTAATTAACCGCATGGCGGTCAAATAAGGCTGAAGGTTTTGAATCTCCATATCTGCGAACAGCAGCTTGACCTGCGGATCGCTGGTCGCAAAGCTCTGATGCCTGGGCATGGTAAAATCAAAATACAGGTTGTCAAAACGGGTTTCCTGTAAAACGCAGGGCTCCAGATCAGAGTTGTAACGCACCTCCTCGATACCAGATAACGCCTGCGCTTCCTCAATACTGATCTTAGCGCCCACCCATTTTTCCTTAAAAGGGTCTGGCTCATCAATGAATAAACGCTCTGTAACCTCGCCATTGGCGTCCTTTTCCATCAGAAGGGTCACATTAGGCTCCTCAATCCCCGTCAGATAATAAAAGTTGTTATCTGTGTAAAAGGGATAGTCCGCGTCCAGCGACTGCTGGACCGCCCGTCCGGAATAGATGATCGCCAGGCTCTCCATCTCCAGCTTTTCGCCTAATTCTCTGCGGGTTTGTCTATAAAAATTCTGTGATAATGGCATTTTCACACTTCCTTTTAATTATTTTGTCACTAAGGACTATTGTAAACATAAAAAAGACCAAATTCAATACTGAATTTGATCTTTAGCCAAAAGAGTCAGCGCATTTCACCAATCCCCTTTTTTATTGCAATACATACCTTTCCAAAAGCCAGGCCACGCCGTCTTCATCATTGGTTTTCTCACCAACGGCATCGGCGTGCACCTTAACGCTGTCCATGGCGTTTTTGACCGCCATCCCCAACCCGGCGCCTTCGATCATCGGAATATCATTTTCGCTGTCCCCGATACAGGCCATCTCATCGGCCGCAATGCCGTAAAACTTGGCCAGCTCCGTAAGGGCCGCGAATTTGTTCAGGCCCTCCATGGTGATTTCCATAAGATTGCGCCCCGCGTGAAAGGTAATGGTTCCATCGCAGCGGATCGACTGGATACGCTCAAGCTCTTCCTCAGACTGATAGGAAAACACAAACTTAAGGGCATCTTCTACTGCCGAAAGATCCTCCAGCCGCTCAATATAAGGCCGGCGCACACCAGGTACCTTCCCATAAACATGGCACAGAGGCTGGTCTGCTATATCATAAAACATATTGTGGCTCGTGGCCACAAAGCAGGGCACCCCCAGCTCCCGCGTCTGGCTTAAAACACTGAGATACCGGGCTCTGTCGATGGCACCCATCACCTTTAAAATTTTATCCTCGTTAAAAATAGTCCCGCCGCCGTCGCCAACGTGGTATTCTTTTTCAAGCCCCAGCCCAATCTTCTTGATGAACACCAGCTGAGATTCATTAAACCGTCCGCTTGCTGTAACCACCCGGATTCCTCTGTCGATGCACGCCTCCAGCACTTCCCGGTTTTTATGGGAAATCTGCTTGTCTGTTGTCAAAAGGGTGTCGTCAAGATCAAGGGCAATCAGACGAACCATCTCATCATCCCCCAACTGCCATAAGGCCGAGGGCGCATAATGTTGTCACAATAACGCCTGCGATGGCTGAGCCCAGAATAACCGACAGCATGCCGCGCTTAAAGTCCATCTCAATGAGCGATGCGGCAAGACAGCCGGTCCAGACGCCAGTGCCCGGCAGCGGAATCGCCACAAAAATCATCAACCCCCAGAATTTGTACTGTGTGATTTTCTCTGATTTTTTCATCCCTCTTGTGTGCAGCCAGTTGGCAAAGGGGCCAAAAACCTTTGTACCCCGCATCCATTTTAAGACCGCCGGTAAAAACAGCAGAATAAAGGGAGCCGGTATAATGCTTCCGAGCCAGGACAGCAAAAAAACCTGAAGGTAGGGCATGTGCAGCACCAGGGTTCCCCACGGAATTGCGCCTCTGAGTTCAACAATCGGAATCGCTGAGATAATGAAAACCTCCAGCCAGTCCGGTAAAAAAGCAAAAAAATTAATAATCGCCTGGGACATTCGTTTCTCCTTTGTTTTTAATCATCTTTATTAAAACTTAAGCATTTTCAATATTGGAATATGCAATTAAAAATTATAACATTAATTTCTATCCGAAACAACTATAAAGGTGCTTGACAAGCTTTCCAAAAGTTTTATTTTCAGTTAAAAAACCGGTGCAAAATTTGTTTTTTCCTTTGTATAATGGTAAAATACCAGTAGTTTGTTATATAAAGGAGACATCATGAAAAAGATCCTCGGACCTTTAAGAAGAGCAGTTGAAAAATATGAAATGATACACCCCGGCGACCGCATCGCAGTTGGTCTGTCCGGCGGTAAGGACAGTACTGCACTGCTGGTTGCCATGAAGCGCTTTCAATATTTCTCGCCAGTTCCTTTTGAACTGGAGGGTATTACCTTAGATATGGGCTTTGGCGGAATGGACTTTGAACCGCTGGTTCAGCTCTGCGCTGAGCTGGACATCCCCTACACCATCAAAAAAACACAGATCGGTCCCATTGTTTTTGAGGCCAGACAGGAAAAAAACCCCTGCGCCCTCTGCGCCAGAATGAAACGCGGCGCACTGCACGACCTGTCCATTGAGCGGGGCTGCCGTAAAATCGCCCTCGGCCACCACGCCGATGACGCCATCGAGACCTTTTTCCTGAGCCTTTTTTATGAGGGCCGCGTCAACACCTTTTCACCGGTAACCTACCTTGACCGGAAGGATATCACCCTGATTCGTCCCTTAATCTTTGTTAAGGAAAAGGATATTGTCTACAATCCTGAGGTCAAAGCACTGCCCGTCATTAAAAGCACCTGTCCCGCCGACGGCCATACCAAGCGTGAGGACATGAAAGACATGATGAAAGAGCTCAGAAAGACCATTCCCGAGCTGGATGACCGCATCCTGAAGGCCATCCAAAATAAAGAACAGTTCCACCTGTGGTTCTGATCACTTTTGACAGATTACATTACATGATATTTATATATAAAAGGAGAACAGCATGAACGAAAAAATTTTAGTTGTCGATGACGAAGCCGCTATCGTAGATTTAATCAAAATGGAGCTAGACTTTGAGGGTTATCAGGTAGAGACCGCCTACGATGGTCAGGAAGCCATAGAAAAGGCACAGAGCTTTGAACCAGACCTCATTGTCCTGGACATCATGCTGCCCAAGGTCAATGGCTATGATGTCTGCAAAACCCTGACGCCAATAATGGACGTTCCCATCATCCTCTTAACCGCTAAAACCGATATTATCGACAAGGTTCTCGGCCTTGAGCTGGGCGCCGACGATTACCTGACCAAGCCTTTTGACAACCGTGAGCTGCTGGCCCGTATCAAGGCCCATCTGCGCCGCGCTACCAAGGCTCCGGCCGCCAAGAAAACCGATGCCGTTATCAAAAACGGACCTCTCAGCATCATGCCGGATGAGCGGACGGTTCTGCTTGATGGCAAGGAAGTGCACCTGACGCCAAAGGAATTTGACCTTTTATACCTGTTGGCCTCCAATCTCGAGCAGGTCTTTCCACGGGATACGCTGCTTGAAAAAATCTGGGGCTACGATTATTACGGCGACACCCGAACGGTCGACATGCACGTTCAGCGAATCCGCCGCAAGATCGATACCCAGCCCAATAAATTCATCCAAACCGTTTTTGGGATCGGATATAAAATGAGGAAAATCTGATGCAAATGACCTACCGGGGGCGAATGATTGTTTACAATATCGCCCTTTTTATCGCTACCTTTATCATTGTTATTTTCTGTGTGGTCCAGGGCGTTACCTACTACTATATCAACCAGGCAAAGGATAAGCTCGGGGTCATGAGCCAGGACGCAGTGCTTTATATTGGCCAGGAGCTCAAGGCCAGCTCCTCCGAAGCGGCCAATGAAACCCGCTACATCGACAACAGCCTGTCCTTCAGCAAAAGCATTGCCCAGCTCGAAAACAGCCGGGTTATTCTTTTCGACGCCGCCGGCAACGCCATTGCGGACTCCGTCTCGATTCCGGACAATCAATTTCTGAGCAATGAGATTGCCCTTTCCCGCCAAAAGGACAGTCCGGTCATGACTCTGAAAAGCATCGACAACACCAGTGTTCTTTATTATGTATCGCCAATCGAGATCGACAATAATTTTCTTGGCTATGTTGGCTTTATCTATTCACTGGATAATATGGACTCCTTCCTCAGCCTGTGCACGCTTTTGTTTGTCATCGGCGGGATTCTGGGCCTGACCATTCTGGTGGTGGTCACCCTGTCCTTCTCCAAGCATTTTGTCCAGCCCATCAAGGATTTGACCCGCATTTCAAGCGAAATCAACAAGGGCAATTACAATGTCATGGTTCATTACAGCCGGGACGATGAGATCGGGGATCTCACCCAGGTTTTTAACAAGATGTCTCAGAATGTCAACAATGTAATCCTACAGCTGGAATCCGAACGAAAACGCCTCGCCAGTGTTCTGGCCTCCCTTGACGACGGGTTGCTGGCCATAGACAAAAAGGGGAATATCATCACGTCCAATTCCTATATCAAAACCTACTTTAATATATCCAACCCCAAAACAATCTATGATTTCCAGTACCAGTCCTTCCTCCGGGATATGTTTGACGATCTTAAAAACGGCAAGGACCATATATCAGAGGAAATCGACTGTAACGGCCGTAATCTCCTTATCATCGGCAGCCCCATCCGGGAAGCCGGCTATGAAGAAAATTACATGATCATCATCCGTAACGTCACTGCCACCAAGCAGTTCCAGAATGAACAGAAAAAATTCATCAGTTCAGTTTCACATGAGCTGCGGACGCCGCTGACGACCATTATCGGCTACACAGATATGCTCACCCGGAGACAGGTGGTGGACCCCGAAATTCTGAACCGTTCGCTGTCGACCATCAATCGTGAGGGGCACCGTCTGCTGCGCCTTGTGGATGATTTACTGAATGTGAACCAGTTTGATAAAATCGAATTTGACGTTAAAAAGGCTAACCTCGACCTGCATGCCCTGCTCATCGATGTCGTCGACCAAATGCAGATTAAATCCAGCCAAAACGACATTGAGATCAACTATAAATCGGACGAGAACCTGCCGGAGATACTCGGCGATTACGACCGGCTCCAACAGCTTTTCATCAATGTTTTACACAACGCGATCAAATATTCTGACAAAGGGGATATTATCGACGTGGTTTCCACGCGCGAAGACGGCAGTATTGTTGTTTCAATCCGCGATTATGGTGTTGGTATCTCCGACGTGGAAAAGGACCGCATCTTCAATGCTTTCTACCGTGTCGATGAAGACCGCGCCCGGAGCGAGGGCGAAGGTGGCGCTGGACTTGGCCTCTACCTGGTAAAACAGATCGTTGAAAAGCACAATGGCACCATCCGCGTCGACAGCCAGGTCGGTGAAGGCACCAACGTTATCGTAACCCTGCCCGTCATTGAAAAAGCACTTGCCGGAGGTGAAGAAAATGAAAAAAAATAAATGGATCACGCTGCTTCTGCTTTGTGCGCTCCCATTTTTCCTCGGCGGCTGTAGAAGCTTTCTGGTGCCCCAGGATAAACCGCTGGCTCTTAACAACGCACTGCTTCAGCAGAAAAACGCACAGAGCAAAATGGAAATCCTTTCCTTTGAAAACATCGGAACCGGGATGGTTCAGGACATATCTTACGACGGCAGCACACTTCTGTTACTTAACACCACTGAAGCGCCGCCCATCACCTATAACATCAATTTGCTCAAGGTGGGTGAAAATGAAAACCAGCTGACCAGCTTTGTCAATTCCGAAAAGCACCAGCTTTCCGCCAAATTCGACGAATACGCCAGAGGTGTCTTTTATGTTGAAAAGGGGCTGGACACTGGAAACGAAAAATCCTCAAACCAGCTTATCTGGACCTCCATCGACAAGAGCGTTACAAAGACCATTT
Source organism: Eubacterium sp. AM05-23 (assembly GCF_003477535.1). Lineage (NCBI taxonomy): Bacteria > Bacillati > Bacillota > Clostridia > Eubacteriales > Eubacteriaceae > Eubacterium > Eubacterium sp. AM05-23. Next base: position 153,658 of record NZ_QUDF01000003.1, on the reverse strand, counting down.
CCTCTCCTGAGGAAAATGTCAACTCAAATATCTGTATTGTGGACGATAGCAGCGTCATCTACAGCAACACCAGCAATCAGATTGTCATGGCAAACTCAGACGGCGACCGCCGTATTTACCATACGGTCCGCGGCATTCCCGTTCAAGATATCCAATATTACCCCAAAAACAACGCGGTTATCTTCACAGGTACAGACCCGACCGATGATCAGAAAACAAACCTGTACCTTTCCGAGATAAAGGACGGAACTGACGAGCTCAGCTCTACCCTAATCGATGAAAATGTTATAAACTTTGATATTAACCGCCAAAACGGCAGCATTATCTACACGCAAAATTATGGAGATTCCAACCGGATCATGAGTTACAGTATCAGCAAAGGGACTCAGGCCTCCGTTATCAGCGAGGGGAATTTTACTTCGGCGGTGTATACGCCAAGCGGAGAGAAAATCCTGTACACGCAGTTTTCCAGCATCAATACCAAGACCTCTCAGTCCATCTGGATCATGGATGCAAACGGAAAAAACAAGCTGCAGATATCCGCCCCCCTGACCCTGACCTCGGCAATTATCGCCCATCCCTACAAGTCCACGATCTATTTCTCCATCGAGAAAAAAAGGGAGGCAACCACTGCCGACACCAAGGGGCAGCCCATTTCACAAATCTACAAAATCGATTATAACATTAATTAGCCGCAACGCCCGGGTACCATGCTGGTACCCGGGCGTTGTCTTTATAAATATATGCGCACTTTTTAACAAAACAATGGCTGATTATGATATAATAGAACATAATGACGAATACATTTCAGGAGGAAAATTTATTTTATGGACAGTAGCAGTCTAATAATGATGTTTGTTCTCGCACTGCTTATTTTAATGTCGGCCTATTTTTCGGCCACCGAAACAGCCTTTTCAACCTTTAACAAAATCCGCATGAAAAACATGGCGGCCGAAGGCAATAAGAAAGCAGCTCTGGTACTGAACATCAGCAAAGACTACGACAAAATGCTCTCGACCATTCTCATCGGCAACAATATTGTGAACATTACCTCAGCCTCGCTGGCAACCGTCCTGTTTACCCGGTATTTTGGCGATCTGGGCGTCACCATCTCCACTGTGGTCATGACCGTCCTTGTTTTGATTTTCGGGGAAATTTCTCCCAAAAGTATGGCCAAAGAGAGCCCTGAGAAGTTTTCTGTTTTTTCAGCGCCGATTTTAAATTTTTTTATTTATCTTCTGACACCCCTGACCTTTGTCTTTTCACAGTGGAAAAGACTGCTGTCAAAATTTTTCAAATCCGCGGACGGTCCCAGCTTCACTGATGAAGAACTGAAAACCATTGTGGATGAAGCCCAGAGCGAAGGGGTATTCGACGAACATGAGAGCGAGCTGATCCGTTCCGCCATTGAATTTGACGACCTCAGTGCCGGGGATATTGCCATTCCCAGAGTCGATATCACTGCCATCGATCTCGAAACGCCGCTGGATAAAATAGAACAGCTCTTTTCAAAAACCGGTTACTCCAGACTTCCGGTATACATCAAAAGCATTGATAATATCATTGGCATGATCCATGAGAAGGATTTTCATTCACTGATCAATCACGATATTACCTCTATTCAGGGAATTGTGGCCGATGTGGTGTACGCCAGTGAAAACATGAAAATCTCTACGCTGCTGCGGCTGCTTCAAAAGTCTAAGACCCATATGGCCATTGTTGCGGACGAATTCGGCGGCACCTTTGGGCTGGTCACCCTTGAAGATATCCTGGAAGAGCTTGTGGGCGATATATGGGACGAACATGACCAGATCGTGGAAGTTTTCAAGCCCCTGGACGATCATACAACCCTGGTTTCCTGCCATGCTAACCTCATCGATATGTTTGAATACTTCAATATCCAATTTCAAAATAAGGACCTGGACTCCAATACCGTCAACGGCTGGGTGGTTGACCTGCTTGGCCATATACCAAAGGTCGGCGACACCTTCACCTATGAAAATCTTGCCATTACCATCACAAAAGCCAGCCTCAAGTGTGTTCTTGAAATCAAGATCGTCCGGACAGAAGAGCCTGAAACAGATGCTTGAATTTAATCCATTAAAAAAAGCCTGCAAAAACGGCAGGCTTTTTTATTTTTTTGCTTAAACCATGCGAACCTTACCCTGATAAACCATCCCGCGCTTCGGATCGACGGAGATCAGCTTACCATGTCCGATGATTTCGAGGGCCTTTTCAACGCCGACGATTACCGGAATATTATAGTGTAATCCGGCAATGGCGCCTTCGGAGCTCAGGCCGCCTTCTTCTGTAATGATGGCCGCTGCCTTGTCCAATATCCACGAAATATCCGGCGATAAGGATTTGACAACCAGGATATCCCCTTCCTTGAATTCAGAAGCGTTATCTTCATTGATCAGTTTTGCATAGCCTGTTACCGGCTTATCACCAATACCGGTACCACTCATAATCGCATTGCCCACGGTATGGACTTTGATCATATTCGTATTGCCCTGTACGCCAAGGGGTACGCCAGCCGCCACAACGGCCAGATCGCCAATTTTGACAACGCCCAGCTCTACAGCCGCCTGTACCGAGTCATGCACCATGGAGTCAGTATCTCTGAGCTCTGTCATATACATGCAGTAAACACCCCAGGAAAGGGTTAAACGGCGGACAGTGGATACTTTATCACTGACAGCTAAAATTGTACATTCCGGGCGGTATTTAGACAGCATACGCGGTGTATGTCCAGAGGAGGTCGCCGCAATAATAGCTGTCGCATCCAGGTTAGCCGCAATCTGTACAGCGGCTTCACTAACCGCATTGGTGATGGTCAGTTCGCCGTGCTCTGGTTTTTGACGGTTAATGTATTCTTCAGAACGCTCTGTTTTTTCCACGATATTTGCCATGGTTTCAACCGCCTGTACCGGATAAGCACCCGCTGCGGTTTCGCCAGAAAGCATTACCGCATCCGTACCGTCAAATACCGCGTTGGCAACATCACCAACTTCGGCTCTTGTCGGTCTTGGATTACGGATCATGGAATCCAGCATCTGTGTGGCCGTGATAACCGGTTTACCCAGAAGATTACATTTTTTAATGATGCTCTTCTGCACCAATGGCACTTCCTCAGCCGGGATTTCTACACCAAGGTCCCCCCTGGCAACCATAATACCATCAGAAACCGCTAAAATACGGTCGATTTTTTCAACACCTTCACGGTTTTCAATCTTGGAAATAATCTGGATATTTCCGCCGCCGTTATTTTCGAGTACCTTACGGATCGCAATAACATCCTGCGGCTTGCGCACAAAGGACGCTGCGACAAAGTCGACTTTCTGCTTGATCCCAAAGATTAAGTCACTTTCATCCTTAGGTGTCAAACCCGGCAGATTAATTTCGACATTTGGAATATTGACGCTTTTTTTAGAGCCCAATACACCTCCGTTGTCGATACTGCAATAGATTTCCGTTCCATCAATGCGGTCGACATTCAGTTCGATCAGTCCGTCGTCAATCAGAATTTTATTTCCTACTGACAAGTCATCCGGCAGCCCTTCATAGCTGACACTGACACGGTCTGCATCCCCTTCGATCTGTTCCGAGGTCAGCACAATTTTTTTACCGGTTTCAAGGGTTACTTTTCCTTCTTTTAAGTCTCCGGTACGGATTTCCGGACCTTTTGTATCCAGCATCAGCGCGACTGGAATGTTCAGCTCTTTACGCACTTCTTTAATTCTCTGAATTCTTCCCGCATGCTCTTCATGGCTGCCGTGTGAAAAGTTTAAACGCGCTACATTCAGCCCGCCCTGGATCATTTTGGTTAAAATCTCTTTTGAATCGGATGCCGGCCCAAGGGTACACACCATTTTTGTTTTTTTCATACTGTTATAACCTCACTTTATATTAATATTTATGTCAAATTTCTTAAATCGTTAAATCGACAGGATCTTTGCAATTTTGTACATGTCTTTACGGAAAACTTTTGGTGTTTCCAGCGCCTCCTCAAGGGGAACCATGATGTACTCGCCCTTGCGCTGTACCACAACATTTCCGGTATTGTCATTAACGATCGCTTCTACCGCTTTATATCCCATAAAGCTTGCAAGATTGCGGTCAAAATGAGACGGTGATCCACCTCTTTGGATATACCCTAAATTGGTGCCTTTAGTTGTAACCTGTGTCAATTCCTCAATTTTTTTGCAGTAATCACGGTAGCTGCCGCAGCCTTCAGCCAGCATGACGATGCTGTGAAGCTTCCCACGATCCTTGCCAGCCAGCAGCCGGTCACAGATTCCCTCAAGGTTGGTTTCAATTTCAGGGATGATCAATGCCTCTGCACCAACCGAGAAGCCTGCATACAGAGCGATATCCCCGCAGGTACGTCCCATGACCTGCACCACGTTGATCCGGTTGTGGGAAAAGGTGGTATCACGGATTTTTCCAATGGCTTCAATGGCTGTAGTCACAGCGGTGTCAAAGCCGATGGTAAAATCACTGGCGCCAAAGTCATTATCAATGGTCCCGGGAATCCCCACAACGCTCACACCCAGCTTTTTCAATGCCAGTGCCCCGCTCAGGCTCCCGTCTCCGCCGATGATAATCAGATGTTCAATGCCATACTCCCTCAAAACCTCGGCTGCGCGCTTCTGTCCTGCCTCGGTCGGAAAAAACTCACTTCTGGAGGTTCTTAAAATGGTACCACCCTTTTGCAGAATATCTGCGACTGAATAGACATTTAATGGGCTGATATCTTTATCCAGCAGGCCTGCATAGCCGCGATTGATGCCGTAAACATCAATTTTATGATAAATGGCTGTCCGGACAACTGCCCGGATCGCCGCGTTCATTCCTGGTGCGTCACCACCACTCGTTAAAATACCAATTTTCATTTGAGTACCTCCACTTTATTCTGCCCTAGAATTGCTTCCAGGTTATTTATTAATTCATCACAGACGCTCACCCAAAGGTTTTTATCTGCGCCAAATTTTTTATGTTCTTTTTCAAAATGCAGCTCCACTGGCACTTGACCCGGTGTTTTCATTAAAACGGATTTGATCTCTTTTAGCAAGGGCTTTTGTGTAAAATCTGTAAAATGAATGACCAGCTTCTCCTTCTGTTCAGACGGTGCATACACTGTTCTTTCCTCTTTCACCTGCGGAATATCCGCTTTCAGGCTGAGAGGATAGACCTGTTCGCAGATAACAGAAACATTCATTTCTTCATTATAATTTATTTTACCTCTCACAATCACCGCATGGTCCACAGTCAGGAGAGGACGGTATTTCTCCAATGTATTGGGGAATACAACCACCTCCAGGCGGCCGTATAAATCTTCCAGTGTCATAAAAGCCATCAGCTTGCCATTGCGGGTAATCTGATTTTTGATGTCATCGATGAGTCCGCCAATAATCACTGCCCCGCCGTCTCTGATTCCAGAATCTCTCAGGTCTTCATAGCTGTCAAGCATACTGCTGTTAAGGTTTGTCTTTTCTTTTAAGGTATTCTCATACTTTTCGAGGGGGTGCCCCGTAACATACAGGCCGAGCACCTCTTTCTCCAACGCCAGCCGCTGCTCCTTGGTAAAGGGCGCCACATCAGGCAGAAAGTCTTCCTTCAGGCTGCTGTTCCCGCCAAAATCCAACAAGGATATCTGGCCGGCAAGGCGGTCGCGTTTTTCGCGCTGCACCTGGTCCACCATCCGCTCTGCGCCAAGCAAAAGCTGAGCGCGGGTGCTTCCGGTATAGTCAAAGGCGCCACTTTTAATCAGGCCTTCCACCATGCGTTTATTCAAGGCTTTTAAATCGACTTTCTCACAGAAATCCCGAAAGCCCTTGAACGGGCCGCCACTCTCTCTGGCATTTACAATCGACACGATGGCATTTTTCCCAAGTCCCTTAATGGCGCCTAAGCCAAAGCATATCTTGTTGTTCTTTACAGAAAACTTATCATAGCTGACATTCACATCCGGCGGCAGCACCTTGATGTCATTTTTACGACAGTCCTCGATATATTTGGATACCTTTTTTTCATCATCCATCACAGAAGACATTAAGGCCGCCATAAATTCTGTGGGGTAATAGCATTTCAGCCAGGCTGTCTGGTAGGCAATAACCGCATAGGCCGCGGCATGTGATTTATTAAAGGCGTACTTGGCAAAATCCTTCATCTCCGCATATATCTGCTTTGCCACGTTTTCCGGCACGCCCCGGTGTACTGCGCCGTCGATGATAGACACGCCGTTTTCATCCACCTCGCCGTGGATGAAAACCTCACCTTCCTGGTCCATGACATCAATTTTCTTTTTCGACATGGCACGGCGGACCAGATCACTTCTGCCCATGGTAAAGCCTGCCACATCTCTGAATATCTGCATAACCTGTTCCTGATAAACCATACATCCGTAGGTAACGTTCAGAATCGGTTCCAAAATCGGGTGCAGATAGGTGATTGCCTCCGGACTTTTTTTATTTTCAATATATCTTGGTATCTGATCCATGGGGCCAGGGCGGTAAAGGGAAATACCGGCAATGATGTCTTCGAAATGCTCTGGCTGCAGATCACGCATAAACGCGATCATCCCTTTACTTTCAAGCTGAAATACCCCCAGAGTATCACCCTTGGATAGCATCTTGTAAACCTTGGAATCCTCGAGATCAATATTGTCTAAATTGATCTCTTTCCCCTGGCTGTGTTTTATATTTTCGAGAGCGTCCCGGATAACCGTAAGGGTTCTCAGGCCCAGGAAGTCCATCTTTATAAGCCCAAGGTCCTCCAGGAGTCCCATGGGAAACTGAGTGGTAATCATGTCTCCGTTTCTGTAGAGCGGCACATATTCCATCAGCGGCTTATCTGAAATAACTACACCTGCCGCATGGGTGGAGGCATGGCGGGCCAGCCCCTCCATGGATTCGGCCATATCCAGAAGCTTGGAAACCTCTGGATCGTTTTCCTTCATCTTTCGCAGCTCGCTGTTTTCTTCCAAAGCCTTTTCAATCGTAATATTCTGTCCGGGGTGCATTGGAATTTCCTTGGCCACCTTATCTACTGCATTGTAGGGCATATTCAAGGCTCTTCCCACATCGCGCACCGCACCTCTGGCGGCCATGGTACCAAAGGTAATAATCTGGGCCACATGATCTGCGCCATATTTCCTGATAACATAATCAATGACTTCCTGTCTTCGTTCATAACAGAAATCGCAGTCGATATCCGGCATCGTGATTCGTTCAGGATTTAAAAAACGTTCAAACAGAAGATTGTATTTCAGGGGGTCCAGGGTCGTAATGTCCAGCCCGTAGGCCACGAGGCTTCCTGCTGCAGACCCCCGGCCAGGCCCAACCATGATGTCATGATCCTTGGCGTACTTAATAAAATCCCAGACCACCAGAAAATAATTGTCAAAGCCCATAGAGTGGATAACGTCGAGCTCATAATCCATGCGTTCCTTTATTTCCGGCGTGAGCTCCTGATACCGCTCCTTAAGGCCTGTTTCACAAAGCTTTCTCAGATAGTCGCCCGCAGAGCTTTCCCCCTCTGGGAGCTCAAACTCTGGCAAATGAGCGCTTTCAAGGTCAAAGCTCACATTGCAGCGCTCTGCAATTTTGTTGGTATTCTCAATGGCTTCCGGCACATCAATAAATAACCGGGACATTTCATCCGAGGATTTCAGATAAAATTCATCATTTGGAAACCGCATCCGCTCCTTATCATCCACAGAAGCAGCTGTCTGGATACACAAAAGCACATCATGGGCTTCGGCATCCTCTTTACGGACATAATGAACATCATTGGTCGCTACCAGAGGAATATCATATTTTTTAGAAAAATCGATGAGCACCTCATTGACCTGCGCTTCCTTCTGCATGCGGTGATCTTGTATTTCAAGGAAGAAATTTCCCTTACCGAAAATATCCTGATACATCTGGCAGATTTCGTTTGCTTTCTGCAACTGCCCTTCAATGATCAGCCTTGGAATTTCCCCGCCAATACAGGCTGACAGGCAGATGATGCCTTCATGATGCCTTCTTAAATAGTCATGATCAACCCTGGGTTTATAGTAAAATCCATCAATAAAGCCTTCCGATACGACTTTCATCAGGTTTTTATAACCATCGTTATTTTCGGCAAGCAGTACCAGATGATAGGGATTGGTATCAATGTTACCTTCCTTCTGGTCAAGACGGCGGGGCGAAACATAGACCTCGCAACCAATAAGCGGCTTGATGCCTTCCTCCAGGCAGGCTTTGTAAAAATCGACCGCGCCAAAAAGCACCCCATGGTCCGTAAGCGCGAGACTTTTCATTTTCAAATCCTTTGCTTCTTTCACGAGCTGCTTAATTCTTCCAAAACCATCTAAAAGGCTAAACTCACTGTGGACATGTAAATGTGTAAATTCAGATTCGATCTGGATTCCCTCCTTTCTCTGTTATTTTCCAATAATTTCTCATATTATATCACATTACGAAAACAAAATACACCCCCTATTGTCCCAGATGGATAATATTGTTCCCGGTTACAATTGCATTTTTTAAAGTTCCTGTTAAATAATTTGAATTATAATAGCAAGCGCAGTAGAGATATGGTATAATTATCAATTATAAAATAAATAAGGAGTGTCTTTTTATATGGGAAAAAACAAAACCGGCGGCATGGGCACCGGAAAAAAAGTAGCTTTGATTATCGTAGCCATCATTTTCGCTCTTATTTTGGGCGGGGGCTTATACGCCTACTCATACATCCAGAATACGATGAACAAAATGGACAAGGTTGATATTTCAGATAACGCTCAGGATTTGGGCATTACTGAAAACAAAAATGGTGAGATTGTCAATATTGCCCTTTACGGCATCGATGCCGCCGAAGGCGAAACCGGCCGTTCTGACTCGATCATGATCCTGACTTTAGACAATGTCCACAACCGCATCAAGCTGACCTCTGTCATGCGTGACTCTTATGTCGACATTGCAGGACACGGCATGGACAAAATCAACCATGCCTATGCTTTTGGCGGCCCTGAGCTTGCAATCCGCACGCTCAACGAAAATTTCGGGCTGAATATTACAGACTTTATGTCTGTCAATTTTACCTCAATGCCTGAAATCATCGATATGCTTGGCGGCGTTAGCATTGACATCACAGATGAAGAAATCGCGACCGGACAGATTCCCGGGCTGTACCAGTCGGGCACCCAGCTCTTAACGGGCGAGCAGGCCTTGGCTTATTCCAGAATCCGCTATGCCAGCGGCAATGATTTTAAGCGAACTGAACGCCAACGGACCGTCTTAAACGCCCTTGTCGTAAAAATGATCCAGCAGCCTGTAACCAGCTACCCGGGTTTGATCAGTGATCTTGCACCTTATATTACCACCAGCCTCTCTAATCAGGAAATGCTTGATATGACTACCAAATATGGCGCGCTGGCGAAACAGGGCATTAAGCAGAACCGCTTCCCACAGGATGATGACGCCAATGGTCAGATGATCGACGGTGTGTATTATCTGGTATTTGATATCCCAACTGTTCGTGAAAAAATGGACGCCTATATCTTTCAGGATCAAAGCGTTTAATAGAGGCTGATATAAAAATAAAAAAAGAACACCGTGTTGGGTGTTCTTTTTTTATATCTTTAATAATTATTTGTAAAGGTAAAGGTCGAGCTTGCTCCCTTACTGTCTGTAACCACCACTGTATGTTTTCCAGACATATAGCTAGTCACTGTGCCAATGATCTCCATTGCCTCGCCGTCAAGCGTAACAGAAGTAATCTGTTCCGGGCTGCTGTAAGCCAGCGTTACAAACTCAGAACTGACGGTTCCTCCATTTGTAAGCCCCGCCGGTGTCTGTGCAGTGATTACAGGGCCCTGTATCTGCGCTACTTCACCCGTGTAGGGCTCAGATTTAATATCAGAAGCCTTTTTTCCGCCTTCTTCAGCGATAACCACATTCGGATCAATTGAAAACCTTAGAACGGCTTTGCTGCCATTATTGTCTTCGACAATGATCTCATAATTACCCGGGTTTGACAGCAGAGCCTCTGTTACCTTTTCCTGTGACTGTGGATCGTTCAAAGATATTCCGTTGACGAAAGCATCCTTTAAACCGGAAGTCTTAAACGCGACAGATACATCGCTGTTTGTCACATTGTTTTCATTAAAAAGATTATTTGAGGTGATCGTAATCGTTGGAGCCGTGGTTTTATCCGTGCTTTGTACGCTGGTAGACGGCTGGTTCGCATTCGCTGCGACTTTCTTTTTGCCATCATTATTCCAGGTTTTTAAACCATATACAATAATGACGCAAAACACCACAAACAGAATAACAATCACTGTATTTTTTACATGTTTCATTTACTGAATTCCCACCCCTCCTAAACGTTTTTTACCAGACTTCTTAAATGAAGGGAAAAAATGATGTTTTTTCTTAGGGCTGTATTCGATCGGACTGCACTGAATCGTCCCTCTATTACCAAGAACAATTGCTGGATTCAAATTCATAATTTGTTCAAATTCTTTACGTCCGACAATTTCTTCTGCACGATCCAATGCTCTTTCCATCAGCTCATAGCTCTTGACACGGTGTGCGTCGCTGGCCAGAAACTGAACCATATTGTGCTCCAGCATGATCTCAGCCGTCTCTTTAGAAGCACTGCCATAAAAGCCTGTCAAGCTTAATGCGTTTGTCTGTATATAAGTTCCTTTATCCATAAAGTCCAATAATATATTAGGATTTTCTCTGACAAAATCATATCTTTCAGGATGCGCTAAAATCGTTGAGTATCCCTTTGCCTGTAATCGGTAAAGAAACTCCTGCAAATGTTCGACACTCGAATCATGCCGCATGGTTTCCACTAAAAAATAGTTGCTTTTGTTCAGGGTGGTAAACTCACCTGTCTCAACCATCTGTATCATATCTGGTTCATAATAGAGCTCATTTCCCAAAAACAGCTGTATATTGATATTTTCTTCCGCAACTGCTTTTATCAAAGCCTTCAATCTTTTTTTGTTCTCAGCAACTCTGGAAACAAAATTCGTATAGCTCATGTAATGTGGTGTTAAAACAACGCCGCGGAAACCTATCCGCTCCGCAACTCTAAGCATCTCAAGGCTGTTCTCAATTGTTGGGGAACCATCATCGATACCGTATAGCACATGCGTGTGTATATCAATCATACTGTCTGCCCCTTACTTTCCTCTTTTTTCTTTAATTTTCCGCTGCTTCTTCTCTTTCTTGCTTTGATGTTGGTCTTCTTCGTAAGCACTGTAGTAATAATAATATCCGCTCCGCTTGCTTACCGGCGCATTATTCGCCACAACACCGACAATATTTCCATTGACGTTGCGCAGTGTTTCAAGGGCCAAACGCACCCCTTCCTTATTGGTGACGCTGATCGCCGCAACTACGATGTAACCATCTGTTACATGCGAAAGAACCGCGGCGTCTGTTACAACACCAACAGGCGGTGCGTCAATCAAAATATAGTCAAAGGCCAGTTTAAACTGGTTAATTAACTCAATGAGCCGCTTGCTGGCCAGAATTTCCGAAGGATTCGGCGGGATAGGACCTGAAGAAATAATGAAAAGATTCTCAACATCAGTTGTCTGAATCGCTTCTGTTGGCTCACATTCTCTTAAAAGTACATTTGTCAGCCCTCGTTTATTAGGTTGCTCGAATAAACGGTGGATTCTGGGGCGGCGCAGGTCACAGTCAATCAAAAGCACTTTCTTTTTTGACTGGGCAAGGGCAACCGCATAGTTTGCAATAATCGTCGACTTTCCTTCACCTTTACCCGTACTTGTTATCGTAAGGACCCTCAGCTCCTCATCAATATCAGCAAAGGTTATGTTGGTACGCATATTCCTGAAGGCTTCAGAAATTGGATCCTTAGGAGATTTATAGGTAATTATGGAATCCTTCATTATCTTTTACCTCCTTCAGAATGGGTCATAAGCTCTTCAGAATGTGGTATAACCGCAACAACCGGTACCCCATCAATAAGTTCTTTTAGTTCATCAACAGACTTAACGCTGGTATTGAGCATTTCTCGGATAAAGATAATAAAAACACTCACAACAATACCGAGTAAAAAGGCAATCGCAACATTCAGCTTTAAATTCGGAGAAACGGGAGTTGAATTGACCTCTGCCGCGTCGACTACCTGCAAGTTGCTGATTTTCATCAATTCACCAATATTGGACATGAACACTTTCGCTGTTTCATTAGCAATGTTGGCTGCCTCAACAGGATCCTCATCTGTGACGGTAATCTTAATCAGCTCCGTATCATTAACAGTGGTGACATCAATCATTTTAGAGAGCTGTCCATCGCTTAAATCAAGGTTCAGATTATTTTCAACCTCTGAGACAACACTCTTACTTTTTGCAATTTCACTATAAGTGCCGACCAATTTCTGGTTCGTCAAGACTTCATTGTAGTTCGCATTTGCATTTGTATCGGAGTAACCCTCTGATTTACCGATCATTAACGTTGTGTAACTGCTGTACTCTTTGTTCATAAAAAAGATGGTAAACACTGAAACCACAATCATAAAACACAAGGTTAAAATGACAATAAATTTCCAGTTTTCCTTTAACATATCCAGTATGTCATGTAAACTAATCTCTTCCATCAAAATTTTCCCTTCATTATTTTATATACTTTAAATTATAACTATTTTATTATAACAAAAACAATTATAACTTAAAAGAGAAAGAGATACAAGGAATTTTTATATTCCTTGTATCTCTTTTTAAATATTAGTTTCACGGTTAGGATGATAGTCTGGAACGATTATTTTCAACTGGTCAATCACCTCGTCCATCGTCCCGCCATCAACAATTTGTTTCAATTTTTCAAGCTCATCACATATTATGATTTCATCAAAAACTTCTGGTTTTTCAACAAAAATATCCTTATACCGTGTTTTATCAAATTCTGCCATATCATAAGAAAGCTCTTCATACAGTTTTTCCCCTGGTCTCAGACCCGAAAAGACAATCGGCATCTCTGTATAAGGTTCGTAACCCGAGAGACGGACCATACGCTCAGCCAAATCCTTGATTTTCACCGGTTCCCCCATATCCAGCACAAAGATTTCTCCACCGTGTGCAATGCTGCCAGCCTGGAGCACCAGCTGCGTGGCCTCGGGAATGGTCATAAAAAACCGCTCTATGTCAGGATGAGTCACTGTCAGCGGCCCCCCGTTTGCAATTTGTTCTTTAAATATAGGAATAACGCTGCCATTGCTTCCGAGAACATTTCCAAAACGCACAGCGACAAATTCCGTTTGATGATGCTGATCGTAAAGCTGAATCAGCATTTCACAGACCCGTTTGGTCGTTCCCATCACATTGGTGGGCTTGACAGCCTTGTCTGTGGATATCTGTACAAATTTTTCGACTTGATATTCAACACAGGCGTCCAAAACATTTCTTGTACCAAAAATGTTGTTTTTCACGGCTTCTTTCGGCGTTTTTTCCATCAGTGGGACATGTTTATGCGCCGCCGCATGAAAGACCACCTGCGGACGGTAACGTTCAAACAAGCTGTCAACACTGACCTTATCGCGAATACTGGTAATCTCCAGGTCCAGGCGTATACCGTAGCCACTTTCAATTTCCAGCTCATGGATATAGCGGCGCAGCTCGAGTTCCAAATAATACAGCGTGTTCTCATAAATATCAAGTATAACAAGCTGTTTCGGCTGATACTTGATGATCTGGCGACAGAGCTCGGAGCCAATCGAGCCTGCTCCACCGGTCACCAAGACCACCTTGCCCCTGATAAACTCAGAAATAACGCTTTTATCCAGATGGATTTCATCCCGGTCTAATAAATCCTCTATCTGTAGGTCTCTCAGCTTACTGAGGCTGACGTCATAATTCAGGATATCATCGAAGCTCGGCAAAACACGGACAGGACGTCCTGTTTTATGGCATATCTCCGCAATCTCATTCATTTCCTTTTTAGGAACAGACGGCAGTGCGATAATAATTTCGTTAACCTGTTCATCCTCAACAATTTCAGGAATATCATCTCTTCCGCCTAAAACTGTCAGACCATTGATTTTCTTTTTCTGTTTATAAACATTGTCATCTACAAAACCAACGACATAGCTTTTCATCTCGCCTGCCGCCAACTCTCTCAGAATCTTGATACCTGCTTCGCCTGCCCCCACAATCAGGACATTCCTGCAGTTGCCTTTACCTCCGACACCCTGTTTTATACGTCTCCCCGTTCGGTAGAAAATACGGATCGCACCGACCATGATCAAATCAAATACAAATGACAGAATCTGAACGGTCGTCGGAATTCCGGCGCCAATGGCAAAATACAATACAAAAGTCAGAATATTTGCAAGAATAACAGAAAAAGTTATCTGCCAGAGCTCCTCAATGCTTGCATAGCGCCAAAGGGTATTGTACATGCCAGTGATGAAAAAAACGACCACCTTGATGCCGATCCCCATGGCTAAAAACCAACGCGCACCACTGACAAAATTAAAAGGGATTTTGAAATTGTAGGTCAGCAAAAACGCAAATAAATAGGATAAAAAAAGTACCACAGCATCTAAGAAAATCAGGAATGCGACGCGTACTGCCATATCCTTGGAATCTTTTTTCATTAACTTCTCCCATGTTCTCAGACATATTAAAAGCATTATTGTTTTAATCAATAATGCCTTCTAATTAATTTATTTATAAGTGATTATACTATTAAACAACCAATAAATCAATTTTTTATTTTATAAATCATCTATTTTTTGTGCTGTTAATTTTAACAGCATTGTCGAATATTGAGAACACATTTTATTGAATCTTTTCCAGGGTAATTAAGCATACCTCCGGGTTGTCGAGGATGCGGACCGGTATGGTTCCGCTGCTGCCAATCCCTCGGTTCACAAACATAACCTTATTATTTATGTGATAGTCCCCTGCATAGTACTGCGGCCAAAGACTATACTCTGGAGAAAACATTCCCCCTTTAAAAGGCACATAAATCATCCCGCCATGAACATGGCCTGCTAATGTCAGGTCTGCTCCCCAGTCGGCATAAGCTTCAAAGTAAAGTGGGTTATGGGCCATCAGAGCCACAAACCGTGAATCCTCCGCAGAACCAATCAATTCGCCAATATGCTCTGATGTCAGCTTGAGCTTATCGAAATCCGGGTTTCTTCGGTCTCTGTAATAGGTCATTTCTATTTCCAAACCATACAGGTCAATGCTCTCACCATCTTTACTCAAAACGATCTTCTCATTTTCCAGACGAGTAACGCCCAGCTCTGCAATATTTTCAAAATATACGCCGGCACTTTTAGGATCTGTTATTTCATCAACGGTCTCATGATTGCCTGCTGTGTAATAAATCGGAATATCCGGATCTATCTTGGGGATCAGTTCCAGAAACACCTCTCCGTCATCATCCTGAGCGGCATTGAGCATATCACCGGTCGCCACAATAATATCTGGCTCCAATTCATTAATCGTCCTTGCCAGCCCCTCGTTATTATCCGAAAATTTTTTCGAGTGAAAATCCGATATCTGTAGTATTTTATAACCATCAAAGGCTTCTGGCACATCCGATGATTTCATGGTATACTTTGTTGTCACCAGAAAATTCTTACCGAGATACAGGTAAAGGCAGCATAAAATAATCACAAAGATGACGCCGGCAATCCCCCAGAGAATTCCGTGGATACGGATATCGCGGATGGCTTCTTTCCATGGCCTTCCATCTTTGATGCGCCTTACCCAGTTGATAAAAATGACAAAACTGATCCCTAAAAGGGCTCCAGTGGTATCAATACATACATCTCTGAATTCACAGCTTCTGCCTGGAACAAAACGCTGATGGAACTCATCGGTGCACGCATAAAGGAAACAAACCGCGACAGCCATCAAAAAACGCTTTTTTCGGCTGACTTTTTTTCCAATTGCAGTGTATACTAATATGCCTAGAATAAAATAAATAGACGCGTGCGCTGCCTTTCTGATAAAAAAACTGATCCACAATTGCAGATGATTCAGCTGTACCTGTCGTATATCTGGAAAAACGGTCTTAATGGCATGGAGAATGGCCCCGACCACACTTCCGCTTAAGGAGGATGATTCTGTGGAATTCTGTGCAGAAAACATGAAGATAACGCCCATCCACACAACCACGCTTATCCAGAGAACTACTTTTTTTTGCTTTTCATTCATATGATGCTCATCCTCATCCTTTTCAACAATATATTTTTGTCTCATATTTTTACAATAGTATCATATTTTTAAGGGCGTTTCAAGAACAACGACTTTTTGATTCCAGTTCATAAAAAGAAAAAGGACCGTACTTAACTGTACAGTCCTTAACATTCCTACAATAAATCAGCTAGAATTTTGGCTGTGTCTTAGCCTGTGCCAAAACATCCATAATCTGTTCCATTGAAGATCCGATTGAAGCTTCGACAGCTCCAAAAATCGTTCCCTCAACAACAGGTGTATCGACGATTTTAATCTTTTCAGGATTGTCAGACATTTCAATGGCCATTTCAGAAGTCATGATGGCTGATCCCATATCGACCAGCATAATAACGCCATCGTCGGACATAACTTCGTTGATCGCATTGGTAATTTTTTCCATATCTGTACCAATGCTGCCATCCTGAAGGCCGCCTGCCGCCGCAATTTTCGCATCGGCTGCCATCTGCAGCGCCAGTTCCTTTGCACCTTCCGCTACTTTCTGTGAGTGTGAAACAACAACGATTCCTACCATGGTTTACGCTCCGGCCTGTTCTCCGGCTTCTTTCGCTGCCTGAATTAAATAGGTAATGGAGGTTGCTCCAGGGTCCTGATGTCCGATGCTGCGTTCACCCAGATAGCTTGCGCGGCCTTTAGTCGCAATAATTGTCTTGGTGTATTCAACGCCGTCCCACGCAGCGGCTTCAGCGTCCGCCAGTGCGGCGGCGATGCTTTTTCCTTCCCCAACCGCTTTGTCATAGGCTTCTTTAGCCGGCACAATGGCGTCGAGCATGGTTTTTTCACCAGTGGTGGACTTACCGCGCTGCTTAATTCCCTCAATGGCGGCTTCCAGAGCTGCGCTGATATCCTCGGCGGTCAGTTCATCTTTTCCCTTGGAAGTCATTCCAGCTTTCATGAAAGCAGTGCCGTATAACGGGCCAGAAGCTCCGCCGACAGTGGAAACCAATGTCATGCCAACACCCTTTAAGATATCGTCAATATTTTTTTCTTCAAAAGTCGGTAATTTTTCTTCAACGGCTTTCATGCCGCGGCTCATGTTAATACCGTGGTCGCCATCACCGATGGCCTGATCCATATCGGTCAAAGCCTGACGGTGTTCCTGCATTTTATCATTAAACAGGTGAATAAAAGTTAATACATTTTCTTTTGTTGCTGCCATAATTAATTCCTTTCTACTATTAAAAGAAACACAAAGACACAGAGCCGGAGGTTCCGTGCTGTCTTCTCCATACCTTCTCCATGTCTCTGTGTTATTTTTAATATGCTCTAAAATGACAGGCCGAATCGGCCTGTCATTATGATATCATATCTAATTTAAAGAATTACTTAAAACTGAGTTAATGCAATAGTATCTGCCGGTGCGTTCAGCAGTTCCTTCATTTCATCATCCAGTTTTAACAGACTGATGGAAGCTCCAGCCATATCAATGGAGGTCATATAGTTGCCAACAAAGGTTTTAGCGATCTTAATGCCCTTTTCGGTTAATACGTCGTGAACGCGTTTGTTGAGAATGTAAAGTTCCATCGCAGGTGTTGCACCGCCGCCGTTAACCATAACAGCAACATCGGAGCCTGAGTAGTCAATATCTGCTAAAATCTTTTCAAGCAGATGGTCTACGATTTCGTTCGCTGGTCTTAAAGCTTCGCGGTGGGTTCCCGGTTCGCCATGGATACCAATACCGATTTCCATTTCATCCTCTGCCAGTTCAAAGCCTGGTTTTCCTGCCGCAGGAACGGTTGATGGTTTAATGGCAACGCCCATGGTACGTACATTGGCAATAACTTTTTCAGCAACAGCTTTAACATCTGCTAAAGGAGCGCCTGCTTCTGCCTTGGCTCCGGCAATTTTATGAACAAAAATTGTTCCGGCAACACCACGGCGTCCGGTTGTATAAAGGCTGTCCTGTACTGCAACGTCATCGTTCGTAACAACAGAAGCCACTTCAATGCCGTCACCTTCTGCCATTTCGGCAGCCATTTCAAAATTCATAACATCACCGGTATAATTCTTGATGACTAATAATACTCCGTTTCCAGCGTCAACTGCTTTAATGGCTTCGTAAACCTGGTCTGGTGTTGGAGAGGTGTATACAGCGCCGGCTACCGCAGCATCCAGCATCCCTCTGCCGACAAAACCGCCGTGAGCTGGTTCATGACCGCTGCCGCCGCCGCTGACAAGCGCTACTTTCCCTTCTTTTTTATCTGCTCTTACCAGTACGTCTAGGCCTTCAAGGCGTTTAACATAATCCGGGTGGGCATCGACGATCCCTTCAAGCATCTCGTTTTCAACGTTTTCAACATCATTGATAAATTTTTTCATAAGAATTCCCTCCTAATGAACTTTGCTTATTTGTTTTATACTATATCACAGTTTTACCCAATTGATAAGTTAATTTTTCAATTGGCAAAATTTTATGTTTGTTGAACAAAAAAACACTCTTTTCGTCTGTAAAATGATTTTTGGGGGATTTAGCATTATTTCTGAAAAAAATTTCAGAATCTGTCTGAAGCCGCTTAAACAGGCGGCTTTCGGATTTGTTAAAAAATTAACTTTTTTTTTAGGTTGTAAATCCTTTACACAATATCCAGATTGTGCTATAATATCATTAAATCGAACTGAGTGCGACATACCTTATGTAAAGGTGATGTAATCGCAGACATGTCAGTAGAATTGTTGTTATCTAAATATTGGGCAGGAGTCTAGGAGGGCCATACTTTCGCATTGCATAAAAAGAATATGTTAATGTTGTTAGTCTGTGCCTTTTTTTAATGAGAACTGTACCATTTATCAACACTTGATTTATTTATGCTGATAGTATCTTCAGAAGCATAATTAAATAAATATATTTTAATTTATTTTAGGGGGTTATACTTATGTCTAAAAAGTATGTATTAGCACTGGATGCCGGAACCACAAGTTCAAGAGCGATTTTATTCAATCACGAAAGCGAAATTGTAAGCGTTGCACAGAAAGAATTTACTCAGATTTATCCAAAGCCAGGTTGGGTTGAACATGATCCGATGGAAATTTGGGCTACTCAGAGTGGTGTTGTAAGTGAAGCAATGGCAAAAGTTGGCGCAACCGCTGATGATATCGCTGCGATCGGTATTACAAACCAGCGTGAAACCACCGTTGTTTGGGATAGAAAAACAGGCGAACCTGTCTATAACGCAATTGTTTGGCAGTGCCGCCGTACCGCCAGCTATGCTGATGACTTTAATGCCATTCCTGGCTTCGCTGATTATGTTCAGGACAATACTGGTCTTATTCTTGACCCATACTTCTCTTCTACTAAATTATTATGGATCTTAGACCACGTTGAAGGCGTTCGTGAAAGAGCTGAAAAAGGCGAATTAGCATTTGGTACCATCGACACATGGCTGCTCTGGAAATTAACTGAAGGTAGAGTTCACGCAACAGATTACTCTAACGCTTCCAGAACCATGCTTTTCAATATCAAATCACTCAAATGGGATGAAAAATTATGTTCTGAATTCAAATGCCCAATGTCCTTATTACCAGAAGTTAAACCTTCCTCCGGTGTTTTCGGAACCACTACCTTATTCGGCGGCGAAATTCCAATTGCTGGTATCGCTGGTGACCAGCAGGCTGCTCTGTTTGGACAGGCTTGCTTCGAACCTGGTATGGCTAAAAACACCTACGGTACAGGCTGCTTCCTGTTAATGAACACAGGCGAAAAATTCGTTAAATCTACAAACGGCTTATTAACAACCATCGCATGGGGCCTTGACGGACAGGTTGACTATGCTCTTGAAGGTTCTATCTTCGTAGCTGGCGCTGCTATCCAGTGGCTGAGAGATGAATTAAAGATCATCGATACCTCCCCAGACTCCGAACATTTCGCTAAGAAAGTTCCAGATACAAATGGCGTATACATGGTACCTGCTTTCACTGGCTTGGGTGCTCCGCATTGGGATGCTTACGCTCGTGGCGCGATTGTTGGTTTAACCCGTGGCGCAAACAAATGCCACTTAATCCGTGCAACTCTTGAATCTTTAGCTTATCAGACAAAAGACATTCTGGATGCTATGGAAAAAGACTCCGGCGTATCTCTGAAATCTCTCAAAGTTGACGGCGGCGCATGTAACAATGATTTCTTAATGCAGTTCCAGGCTGACATCCTCGGTGTTCCAGTAGACAGACCGTCTATCGTTGAAACCACCGCTATGGGTGCTTCCTACTTAGCTGGTTTAGCTGTAGACTTCTGGCATGGTAAAGAAGAAGTTACCGACGCATGGAAGATCGACAGAACCTTCGAACCAATGATGGATTCCGAAGTTCGCGCTAAACTGTACAAAGGCTGGGTAAAAGCCGTAGAATGTGCAAAAGGATGGGAAGAAGCTGAATAAGTCTCTTTATTGTCAAAAGTAAAAATGAATGGTTTTTGTCGGGGAGTTTTTGGACTTTCCCGACAAAAACTTTAACAAAAGTATAAAAAGTCTAAAAAAACTATTTACCTCCGAATGCCTTTATGCTAGAATACAGGCATAGATGAGTTTAAGGAGGACCTAATGTCGACAAGAAAATGTTTTCTTATGTTTCAAGCGAATCCGATCATCGCCGCTGTCAGAAATCCTAAGGATATCCACGACGCCATCGCGTCGGACACACAGATTATTTTTTTACTTGGCGGGAATATCTACAACCTCAAAAAAATGGTTGAGTATGTGAACCATGCCGGTAAATATGCCTTTGTTCATCTTGATCTTATCAAAGGATATGCGCAGGATAATTATTTCATCAAATATCTAAAGGAAGAGATTACCCCAACTGGCATTATCTCGACGAAGAATTCTCTCGTCGCCCGCGCCAAGCAGGAAGGTCTGATGACTATACAGCGTTTGTTTTTATTGGACTCGTCCGCCATGGACGTTTCGATCAACTCGGCAAAAAAGATCCGGCCTGATGCCGTTGAGATTTTGCCCGGACTCGTTCCCAAGATTATCCACAGTGTAAAAAAGGAACTGACGGTTCCGATTATCACTGGCGGATTTATCGAGACAGAAGAAGAGGTTCGTTCTTGCATCGACGCTGGTGCGATCTCTGCCAGTACCTCATACAAGCCTTTATGGGACGCCTTTTCAAGCATAAAAAGTGAGCAAAAAAATAGAGAAGATGACCCCCTTAAACCTGAGGGAGAATAAAAACTAAATCAATGGCAATGGAGAGCCGCACTAATTTTCTTAGTATTTAAAATTTCTGAGAAAATTGTGTGGTTTTTTTATTGAACAACTAACTTTGTCTATATTTTAAATATATTATAACAAATCAAGGAGGATTTATTATGTATGATATCGCTATTATAGGCGCTGGTATTGCCGGTTCCTACATAGCCCGGGAGTTATCCCGCTTTCAGTTGGATGTGGTTCTGTTGGATGGAGAAAATGATGTGGGAAATCAGATCACCATGGCAAATTCAGCTATCGTTCATGCTGGTTTCGACGCACCTTCCTATAAATTAAAGGGTAAATTTAATGCACCTGGAAACATCATGTATGAAAAAGTATGTGCTGATCTGGATGTGCCGTACAAACGCACTGGTTCCCTGGTCGTTGCCCATACTGAACACGAAATGATGAAACTCCACGAACTCTATCAGAATGGTTTGGTTAATGGCGTTCCGAATATGCGTATCCTGTTCAAGGACGAAGTCCATGAAATGGAACCAAACTTGAATCCTGATATTTGCGGTGCTTTATACGCTGGTACTGCCGGCCTGGTTTCACCTTTCGAATTATGCGCCAAGGTTGCTGAAAATGCAGTTGACAATGGTGTTACACTTAAATTGAACCATCTGGTAACCAATATCCAGAATAAAAACGGTTCCTTCTTAATCAAGACCACCGGCGAAGACATCGAAGCCAAAATTGTTGTCAACGCTGCCGGCGTTTATGCTGATGACATCTATAAGATGGTTGGAGAGCCTTACTTCAAGCTTTTAGCGCGTAAGGGTAACTACTTCATCTTTGACAAAGAAGTTGGCGGGCTGGTTAACAACGTTATCTTCCCCTGCCCAACCAAAAACGGTAAAGGTATCCTCGTTGCCCCAACCGTACACGGCAACCTGTTAATCGGACCAGACGCCTCCCCTGTTGAAAAGGGTGATATCTCCACCACACAGGATAGGCTCGACTACATTAAGGAAAACGCATTGAAAAACTGCCCGACCTTAAAGAACAGCTTCAACAAAATTATCCGCTCTTACGCAGGAACAAGAAACACGCCTGTTGCGGATACCTACACTACCACTGACGGCGACTTCATCATCGAAGAATCTCCGGTTAAGAATTTCGTCAACTTTGCTGGTTACGAATCTCCGGGCCTGACCTCTATTCCGGCTGCCGGCTGGTATGTTGTTGAAGAAATCATTATCCCAATGCTCGAGCGCCAGGGCATCGACGTAAAGGAAAATGAAAACTTTAATCCTAAAAACAGAAAACACGTCTACTTCAACGAACTGTCTGAAGAAGAAAAACGTGAACTGATCGCTAAAGATCCTAAATACGGTAAGGTCATCTGCCGTTGCGAAACCATCACAGAAGGCGAAATCCTTGACGTTATTCACCGTAGCGCTGGTGCAACCACTGTTAAAAGTGTTAAAAAACGCTGCCGTGCCGGTATGGGACGCTGCCAGGGTGGTTTCTGTTCTCCAAGAGTTGTTGAAATCTTAGCGAGAGAACTGGGCTGTGAAATGGATGATGTTATGTACGACTCCAAAGACAAGGCATACATCCTGTGCGGAAAAACAAAATCTAACGGGGAGGAAGCATAAGCAATGATTTATGATGTAGTTATTTTAGGCGGCGGCCCTGCTGGCCTTGCTGCGGCTGTAGAAGCAAAAAAAGACGGTGCTGAAAATGTGCTGATTCTGGAACGTGACCGTGAACTCGGCGGTATCCTGAACCAGTGTATCCATAATGGATTCGGCTTACATACATTTAAAGAACAATTGACAGGTCCTGAATACGCAGAACGTTATATTGACCAGGTTGTTGAGCTGGGAATTCCCTATGAGCTAAACACCATGGTCCTCGACATGGAAGACAAAGGCGATACAAAAATCGTCCATGCCATCAACGAAGAAGACGGTTATACTGCCATTGAAACAAAATCCGTTATCCTGACCATGGGCTGCCGCGAACGTACTGCGGGCGCCATTGGTATCCCGGGCTACCGTCCCGCTGGCGTTTTCACCGCCGGTACCGCACAGCGCTTTATCAACATGGAAGGCTACATGGCTGGTAAGGAAGTTGTAATCTTGGGCTCCGGCGATATCGGACTTATCATGGCTCGCCGTATGACACTGGAAGGCGCTCACGTACAGGCTGTCTGTGAATTAATGCCTTACTCCAACGGTTTGGTTCGTAACATTGTACAGTGTCTGGATGACTATGATATTCCGCTTAAATTATCCCACACCATCACCTTTATCCACGGCAAGGACCGCATTGAAGGCGTTACTGTGATGCAGGTCGGTGATGACCGCAAACCAATTCCCGGAACAGAGGAATTCATTCCATGTGATACCCTGCTCTTATCCGTTGGTTTGATCCCTGAAAATGAAATCTCACGCAATGCAGGCGTTGATATTGATGGCCGCACCAGTGGTCCGGTTGTGGGTGAGCTTCGTGAAACCAGCATGCCTGGCGTATTTGCCTGCGGTAATGTTGTTCATGTGCATGACCTGGTTGACTTTGTATCTGAAGAATCTGTACTGGCTGGTAAAGGCGCTGCCAAATATATCAAAGGTGAATTATCCACCGAAACAAACTTTGACACCGTCAACGGCGAAGGTATCTCCTATGTTGTACCACAGCACGTTTCTTTAGCGAACATGGACGATGCTCTTACCTTCTACATGCGCGTCCGCAATGTTTATGCCGACAGTGTTGTCAATGCTTATATAAACGGCGAAAAGATCGCTACCAAAAAAGCCAGAAAATTCCTGCCTGCTGAAATGGTAAACTTCAATATTAAAAAAGAAGTACTGGAAAAATACCCAAATGGTAAAATAGAATTTATTGTCGAACCGAAGGAGACAAAAAAATGAAAACTAATGTAACATGTATTTCATGCCCTTTAGGATGCCAAATGGTCGTTGAAGAAAAAGACGGCAAATACACTGTAACGGGCAACACCTGTAAAAATGGTGAAAAATATGGGATTGAAGAAGTCACCAACCCTAAACGCGTAATTCCGACCACTGTTGTGATCAACGGCGCTTTAATGGCCCGTCTGCCTGTCAAAACAGCCGACGCTGTGCCAAAAGGAAAAATCTTTGATGTCATGAAAGAAATTGATAAAATCGTTGTCGACGCTCCTGTCAAAATGGGCGATGTCATCATCAAAGACGTTTTAGGCACCGGCGTGGATGTTGTTGCGACTAAAACCATGCCACGCGTATAAATCCTCGTTCTTTACCTACTAATCTCTTATACATAAAAAGAACCGCTCAGTTGGGCGGTTCTTTTTATTGGCTGTATCAGTCTTTTATTCCTCTTCTTCATCATCCACAGGCTGATAAGTGGTTCCGTTGATAACCAGCGAGCCGTCTTGCCAGATGGCATTGGCGTCAATTTCGTATTTAGCCTCCTTGCCATCATTATTGATGTAAGTAAGGGTCGCCTTTAATGGGTCCTCATCGCTGGACATGGTAATGGTATAAGGTGAGCTGCCTGTATCTGAGCCGTTCTGCCATTCAAGAGAACGATCCTGGTTAAAGATGATCCTGGAATCGCCGCTCTGATAGGTGCCGCGGATATAGGCTGTAAACATCAGCGCGCCTGAGCTTTGATCGGTCTGTTCCATATTTTTAATGGTGTAGGTAGCCTCGACCACCTTACCCTTGCTGCTACCCTCTTTTGTGTAAGCCTTCAGGGTTGAGTCATAATTGATCTTCAGTGGCATTTCAGGATTATATTCATTGCCGCCGTCCCTGGGGTCGGAGCCGTCAAGGGTATAATAAATCGTCCCGGTTCCGGCATTTGAAAGGGTGATTTCCTGTTCGCCATAGTATTCTCCTGATTCCAGAGATATTTTTGTGGTCAGATCCTTTCCGCAGCCACTGAGCGACGGGATCAGGAGCAAAAGAATCATAAAAAGTGCGATTAAATGTCTCTTTTTCATTTCTTACCTCTTTTCCTTGATAAATCTATTATATAACGGTTTCATCAAAAAAGAAACCCTTATTTATTGTCATTTATACCCATTCAGTCCTTTTGCGAACAATGAAAAAAGCAGAAGCATTTAACTGCTTCTGCTTTATGCTTATTCAACGCCTATCAGAATACCTGCACTCCAAAGAGCCTCTTCCACCTCATCCAGAATGTTCTCGGAATCTGCTTCCACGGTGTGATAATGCTCGCCTCCTGTAATATCGGTCAAGGGCTTTACACCATGGTTTTTGACCTTGTCCACAAAAAGGCGCACATCCCGTCTGGAAAACACATTGAGCTCTGCTTCAATTTTGCCGTAAATGGCATGTCTGACAAAAACATCCACAGCCCTTGCGCCTGCATCCACGATACGGTTAAGCTCATCCTCGATCTGTTCAGGCCCGTGGCTGACTTTAAAAACCCGGCTGACATAAGCAGGCTGGGTCATAATATAACCGCGGTGTGTGGAGATAATGCCCGGGCAGCTGGCCCGGATCAAGGCGATATCCTGAACGATAACCTGCCGGCTGACATGAAATTTTTTCCCCAGAAAGGTGCCGGATACAGGGATTTTAGTCGCTTTGAGCACATCTATAATCTCTTTGCGCCGCTGTTCTCCGTCCAAATAATCACCAACCTTTCTTTTTCTGTATTCTACGCTTCAATAGGCCTGAGATTCTTGAGTGAAAAGTCCAGAATGGGTGCAGAATGCGTCAGCGCACCGCAGGAGACATAATCGACGCCAATCTCAGCAATCTCACTCAGACGTTCAAGGGTAACATTACCTGAACACTCCGTCTCGGCACGGCCGTCAACCATCGCCACTGCTTTTCTCATGGTCTCACTGTCCATGTTATCCAGCATAATAATATCCGCTCCGGCCTCGAGGGCTTCCTCCAGCATTTCAAGATTTTCAACCTCTACCTCAATTTTGCGTACAAAAGAGGCATACTCCTTTGCCATAGCCACTGCCTTTTTCACACTTCCCGCAGCACCGATATGGTTATCCTTCAACAGAATACCATCTGACAGGTTATAGCGGTGGTTATGGCCGCCGCCAACCTTGACAGCGTACTTTTCAAAAACACGCATATTTGGCGTAGTTTTACGCGTATCCAACAGCTTTGTCTGGCTGCCCTCCAGCACGTCGGCCAGACCTCTGGTATAGGAAGCGATGCCGCTCATACGCTGGAGAAAATTCAGAGCAGTCCGTTCGCCGGTGAGCAGACAGCGGATATCACCGGTGACAATGCCGATAACGGCGCCCTCTGATACCTTATCGCCATCCTCATAGTAAAGCTCAAAGGCAGCGGTATCGTCTAAAAGCTCAAACACCCGCCTGAAAACACCGATTCCGGCCAGCACACCATCCTGCTTACAGATGAGCTCTGCCCTGCCCTGCCGGGGCTCACGCATGACCGCGTTTGTGGTAATGTCCTCACTGGTCACATCCTCCCGCAGGGCACTCATTATTGCCTCGTCAACATTTATTTTAATTGTTGCACCATTGTTCATAAAAATGTGTGTCCTCTCTCTTAATTTCTTCTAATATCAATGATTTGTAGTCGAAAACCACTTCAGGCGCTGGCAGGGTCGAGGGCGCCCGCAGCCCAAAGGCCATGCTGCGCCGCGGCTCTGCCGCAATATGCCGGGCTGCCCTTTCTGCAAAAACCAGGCTCTCCAGCAGAGAATTGCTGGCGAGCCGATTGGCCCCGTGAACGCCGTTGCAGCTGGTTTCCCCCACTGCGTACAGATTTTTAAAGGAGGTGCGGCTGTCCAGGTCGACCTCAATACCGCCCATAAAGTAATGCTGTGCCGGTGTGACCGGGATAGGTTCCCTTGTCATATCGTAGCCCTCCTCCAGACAATGCCTGTAAATATTGGGGAAGCGTCCCTTAATGGTCTCTGCCCCAAGATGGACCACGGATAAACGCACATACTCCTTGTGATCGATGGCTTTTTGCTTCTCGATAGCCTCAGTCAACAGATCTCTGGGAAGCAGCTCATTGACAAAGCGCTCGCCCTTGGCGTTTAACAGGATACCGCCCTCTCCCCTGACGGATTCGGAAATCAGGAAGGAACGACCCGGCTTCTGGGAATACAGAGTAGTAGGGTGAATCTGGATATAATTGATGTTTTTTACCGCAATGCCATGACGGATGGCAATGCCCAGAGCGTCCCCGGTAATGTGGGGATAGTTGGTGGAATAGCGGAACAGACCGCCAAGGCCCCCTGTGGCCAGTACAATGTTTTCCGCATAAAGCGGAAAGGTGTCACCTGTTTTGCTCCTGGCTATAATACCAGAGCATCGGTTGTTTTCGCAGATCAGATCGATCATGGTGGTAAACTCATGAAATTCAATGTTTTTCCGAGTTTTTACCTGTTCCAACAGCTTGCTGGTGATTTCCCTGCCGGTCACATCATCGTGAAACAGGATTCTGGGGGTAGAGTGGGCTCCCTCACGGGTAAAGGCAAATGCGCTGCCCTCCCGCCTAAAATCCACACCGTAGTGAACCAGCTCGTCAATGATGTGAGGTGAGCTGTTGATCATCACTGATACAGCCTGTGGGTCATTCTGGTAATGGCCGGCTTTCATGGTATCCTCATAATAACTTTTATAGTCTTCAGGGCTCTTTAGCATACAGATACCGCCCTGAGCCAAAAAGGAATCGCTGTTTTCAGCCTCATCCTTGGTAATCATGATAATTCTCAAATGCTGGGGCAGCTTAAGGGCGCAAAACAGGCCTGCCGCTCCGGTTCCGACGATAATAACATCGGCATGATTCTTCATTTTCACACACTTCCTTACTGTGCTAACTCGTGCATTTTTTTAAGGGAACGGGACGCCTGCACACGCAGTTCCTCATCCATCTCCATTGTATTGTCAAAGGTTTCCAGGGTATACAGAATTTTTTCCAGGGTATTTTTTTTCATATTCTCGCAGATACAGAGGTCATCGACCATATAAAAGGCCTTGTCCGGGTACTGCTTTTTCATCTGGTGCATGACGCCCTCCTCGGTAGCGATGATGTAGCTGTCGCCGTCATCCTTTCCGGGGAAGTCGATGATACCTGAGGTGCTTCCGATATAATCGGCCAGCGCCAGTGCATCTGGGATGCATTCGGGGTGCATGAGCACCTTGGCTCCGGGATGGTCTTCCTTTGCTTTTCTGACAAGGGCTTCGCTGATACGAGCATGTGTTGGACAGAAGCCATTGTGGAAATAGAAGGTTTTTTCCGGCAGCTTTTCAGCGATGTGGCGGCCAAGATTGGAATCCGGTACGAAGTAGATTTCCCTCTGGGGCATGGCGGCCACGACGCGCTCAGCGTTGGACGAAGTGACGCAGACATCGGCCCAGGCTTTGGTTTCGGCGGTTGAGTTGATATAGCAGACCACAGCCGCGTCAGGGCACTCTTTTTTGAGCTTTCGGATATCCTCAGGCGTTACCATGTGGGCCATTGGGCAGTCGGCCTCCAGATCCGGCAGGAGCACGGTTTTGTCCGGACTCAGGATCTTCGCACTCTCTCCCATAAATTCAACGCCGCAGAACAGGATGACCTTTTCACTGGCCTCTGCTGCTTTTTTGCTGAGCAGGTAGGAGTCTCCCACATAATCAGCTATATCCTGGATGTCTCCGGTCACGTAGTAATGGGCCAGAATCACAACATCCTTTTCTTTTTTGAGCTCTAAAATCCGCTCAACCATTTCGTTCATAATTCTCCTCCGTGTATACAGTCTTTCCAATTATTATAGCATCTGTCTTGTCACATAACAAGTATCGATGTAAATTTATCAAAGTTTTTGCTGAAAAGCCCATAAAAAAACCCCTTTGCCACTAAAAATCCCTGACAAAGAGGCCTTGGACTGATTTATTCTCAGCCTGTAATAAACTGCGCAGTAAAGAGATTGCTGTTTAAGATCAGCAGAAAAATAAGAACGCTGATGATGGAAACATAAACCCGTTTCTGAAGCTTGCCGGGCGTCTCCCGCCCCATAAGCACCAGATCCCGGATGCCAAAAATCATGATAAACACAATAACAGCATTGACGCCAAGGGTATCATAGGAAGCAAATGTCGTTGGCAAAAGCACCAGATAATACATAAAAGCCAGTGGCACAAAGATCAACAGCAGAATAACATCCGCCACCTTATGTCTGGTTTTATAATAAGTAACCAGCGACAGGATAAAGAAAAACAGGACGCAGAGTACAAAAATACCGGCCACTATTTGGTTATAGGGCGTCACCGCCAGATTGATGGGGTCTTTGTAGTAGACGGCTGAGCCGAAAAAGGCCTCAACGATCTTATTCAGACAGCCTGGCACTACGGTACCGAAGAACCACAGCAGGCGGCCGCCAAAAGCTCCGAGTGAGCCTGCCGGGTCCAGCCCAAGGTTAAGTACCCGCTGGGCCGAGCCTGCAAGGGCCTGGGCGATGCCAAAATAAATGGCAGTTCCCCACACAAAGAGCAAGGCGAAAAAGCCTACATATTTCACTGAGGAATGCTCTGCCCGGTTAAAATAAACGTAGCCAGTCAGCAGAACAAAGGTCACCATGGTAGGTACTTGAGCCAGCAGAAAGGTTACAAGCAAAAAGACCAGTGACAGCAGCAGAGCAATATAAGCGGTTTTAAGGTCACGGTCTGCCAGGGCGCTATCAAACCGGTCATACAGAATAACACAGACGCCGGCACAGCAGACGGCTGGAATAAAGGAAACCAGACTCGCATAGGCGGTAAAATCTGTGATCACTGAAAAGGCCATAAGAACTGTGGTTACCAGAAAGGCCACCAGGTCATTGTGTGATTTGCTCCGGCGCCACTGGTCCAGCAGCAGTCCAAAAAGTACAAGAAAGGCCACGTTAAAGGCTCTGAGCATCCAGGCACTTTCTGGTGTCAGGCCTGAAAAAAGATTTTGAAGAATTCCCTCAAAGGCCCGTCCATTCTCGATTGCCCGGGGAATATTCTCATCAAATGTCTGGGTAAAGAACAGGTAATCTGTCGGGTAACGGAACTGCGGCAAAAGCAGCAGCAAAGCGGTTAGGATAATGATAACGGAAAGCACAACACCGTACCAGTTGTATTGCAGCCACTCCTTCGGTGTCTTTTGGGGGCCGTTATTGGTAATGTACCACACCACCGTACCGGGAATACCTGGAAATAAAATTAAGAATGCAATTTCAAGAGGCAGCGGCCCGCCCGGCAGCACAGGAATTAAAACCGCTCCCAGGACGATCAAAACAATAAAATAAGTAATAAAGCCATTTCTGAGCCTTCGATTGTCACCAATGGTTTTTTCCATTTCAAATTTCTCCTTTTTTCATCATATTCTTTGATTACCCAAAGGAGTCTGAAATGAAACAAATAAAAAGGCAGCGTGTCTTCTATGCACGCTGCGCAAAGGCTTATTTTTATTCTATTTCTTTCAGTTTGAACACCATCCCCTGGCAGAATTTAAGGTTTTCTGCGGGCTGATTGTCGATGATCTCAAAGCTTTCGTGGGGGATCTGAGTTTTGTAGGACCAGACATAGGGGCCCTTACACCATCTTACCTCGATGGGGCTGGCCTTTGCCTTTGCCTCCTGTGAGTAGATACAGTTACAGGGACAGTCCTCGAACAGTCCCTTTTCCGTGATATAAAGGGTGCCGCCGTCTACGGTCTGGCGTTCCTCCTCGATGGCGCCATGAAAAACCGTCCGGTCGTCGGAGCAGCCAAAGACAATGACAAAGCCAAGTTCTCTGGCCTGTATGATTTCATCCTCTGTCATTTCCTTTTTATATTCTCTGCCGTCTAACAGTGCCGCAAAATCCTGAATTGTTTTCATACTTTCCCTCCTCAGATCGATTTCTTACTTTATATTATAGCGCAGATTTTCCCTGATGAAAAGCCGGGGATAAAAAAATCCGGACTGCCTTACGCAATCCGGGGGGATATTCTATATTACATATCGA
Organism: Eubacterium sp. AM05-23; assembly: GCF_003477535.1. Lineage (NCBI taxonomy): Bacteria > Bacillati > Bacillota > Clostridia > Eubacteriales > Eubacteriaceae > Eubacterium > Eubacterium sp. AM05-23. The sequence goes on along the minus strand of NZ_QUDF01000003.1, from coordinate 122,292 downwards.
ATTTTTTATGAATATGGATCATGGCTTCCTTGGCCCGTTCCTTATCAATGAGGCAGGAAATTTTGATTTCAGAGGTGCTGATGGTCTGGATATTGATGCCAAGCTCAAAGAGGGATTCAAAGAATTTGGAGGCAATCTCCGCATTGGCGACAATGCCAGTTCCCACAACGGACAGTTTGGCAACGCCCTTGTCAAAAGCAACCTTCTGGGCTTCGACCTCAAAGGCGAACTTCTGGGATACTTCTACGGCTTCCTGAAGCTCATCGGCGTCGACAGTGAATGAGATATCGTTGACCGCGGTGCGGTTGACATTCTGTACGATCATGTCGACATGAATATTGGCAGAGGCCAGCATACTGAAAAGCTTGAAGGCAATCCCCGGCTGGTCCGGTACTTCAAAAATCGATATTTTAGCGATATTTTCGTCTAACGCAATTCCTCTAACTAACACTTTTTCCATTTTAACATCCTCCTTGATAATCGTTCCTTCGTTATTATTATAGCTCGATCTCACGATGAGCGGCATTTTAAATTTTTCGGCAAGCTCCACAGAACGCGGGTGCAGAACACCGGCGCCAAGGCTGGCCATTTCAAGGACCTCCTGATAGGAAACCTCGTCCATTTTGGTGGCTGTAGGCACAACGCGCGGGTCGGCATTGTAGACTCCGTCCACATCCGTGTAAATTTCGCAGCATTTTGCCTCTAAAGCCGCTGCAATAGCTACTGCACTGGTATCAGAGCCGCCCCGGCCCAAGGTCGTGATATCGCGGTTTTCGTCCACTCCCTGAAAACCAGCCACAATGACAATTTTTTCATCGGCGAGTTCTCTCTCGATACGGCCCGTATCAATACCGCTGATACGGGCGCGCTTGTGCACGTCCGATGTCTGGATGCCGCACTGAGCGCCTGTCAGGGACACCACATCATGGCCGATGGTCTGAATGGCCATAGCTAAAAGGGAAATGGATACCTGCTCACCTGTGGCCAGCAACACATCCATCTCGCGGCTCGGCGGATTCGGATTGATGGCCAGGGCCAGATCCACCAGCTCGTCGGTGGTCTTTCCCATGGCGGAAACAACCACGACAACCTTGTTGCCGGCATTTTTGGTCTCCACGATCCGCCTCGCGACTCGCTTAATTTTTTCAACCGTGCCGACGCTGGTGCCGCCGTACTTCTGCACAATTAAATCTTCCATACATACTCCTCTTTTACAATGTTCTCTTTATATTATTTATTCATAAATGCGCGCGTAGAAGCACTCGCTTTGTTTTTCCTTGATTTTGGCAACCATGGCGTCAAAGACATCTGCCTCCACCGGCTCTGTCATAAAGAAGACCCGGTTGTCGCTGACGATAATATTTTTGCGCGCGCAGACCTCATCCACAGCGTTTAAGGCGTGCTCGAAGGTCTCGTGGCTGTCAATGTCCACACGCAGGTAATACTTGCCCTTAAAGGCGCCCACACCTTTTTTATCCAGCTGTTTCCTGAAGACCAGCGGTTTCGGGAAATTGTTGTCTTTTATGCAATTGATGATGTAAAGGGCATCCCCCACCACAGCATTGGCGGTAGCGTCCTTGCCTGCGCCCTTGCCGTAAAACTGAAGCTCACCGATAATATCGCCCACAATGGAGATAATGTTAAATTCGGAATTGACATTACTCATGATGGAGGCTTCCTTGAACATAACCGGTTCCACTGTTGTGTAAACCTGGTTACCTTCTTTTAGTACGGAATGGCCCAGATACTTGATGATATAGCCGTAATCGCCGGCCATCTCGATATCCACTGCGCGTACATCAGACAGGCCGCGCTTGCGCACATCCTCATCCTTGATGATACCGCCGTAGGCCAGCGAGGATAAAATCGCCAGTTTTCTGGAAACATCATAGCCCTCAATATCGGCTGTCGGGTCTGCCTCTGCAAAGCCAATGCTCTGGGCCAGCTTCAGGGTATCTGCAAAATCAGCGCCCTCCTCGGTCATCTTAGACAGAATGAAATTGGTGGTCCCGTTGAGAATTCCCTTGATTTCATTGACGCGGTTAATCTTTAATTCTTCCTTTAAAGAGCCGATAATAGGAATCCCGCCGCCGACGCTGGCCTCATAGCGCAGAATAACATTGTTTTCCGCCGCGATGGTCAGCAGCTCTTCAAAATACTCTGATATAACGGCCTTGTTGGCGGTTACCACATGCTTGCCGCTCTGAAGCGCCCGCTTGATCAGGCCATACTCAAAATCCATACCGCCGAGAAGCGCAATGACAATCTCAATATCCGGATCGTCCATAATGTCATCCGGGTTGGTAACCACACGCGCCACCTTGTCTTCCTCAGCTACCTTCTTGTTGGGATCTTTATCCAGAATTTTGGTGATCACAACTTTTTCGTCCAGGTTCTTGGCGAACCGTCCCTTGTTTAAATTGATGAGCTCGTACACACCGGTTCCGATAGTTCCAAACCCCAATAATCCAATATTCAAATGATTTTCACCTCTGTAAATGTATTCATGAAAAAAACACTTGTTTTTATTTCGAAAACATTTTATCATATATATTAAGGATATTCAATAAAAATTTTGGAGGAACTATGAAAGAAAAATATGTCAGCACACGCGGAGGCGAAGCAAACGTGTCCGCGTCAGAAGGAATTATCAAAGGAATCGCCAAGGATGGCGGCTTATTCGTCCCTTCATTCATCCATGACATAAAAATTGACCTGACAGCCTTGAAGAATGCAACCTACGGAGAGTTGGCTTTTGAGATTTTCAAATACTTTTTGGACGACTTCAGTGAAGAACAGATCAAAGACTGTGTCCACAATGCCTATTATACCGGAAAATTTGAGAATGAGGAACCCGTTTCCCTTAAAAAAGTAGATGATCGTTATTTTCTTGAGCTTTATCACGGCCCTACCTGTGCGTTCAAGGATATGGCCCTGACCATTCTCCCTTACCTGATGACAACAGCCATGAAAAACGCCGATATCAGCAAGGATATCGTTATACTGACCGCAACCTCCGGCGATACTGGAAAGGCGGCTCTCGAGGGCTTTGCCAAGGTGCCCCACATCAACATTGTAGTCTACTATCCAAAGGACGGCGTCAGCACCATCCAGGAAAAACAGATGCTGACCCAGGACGGCGACAACACCTGTGTCATCGGTGTGGCCGGCAATTTTGACGATACCCAGAACGGCGTCAAGGAAATTCTGAATAACAGCGGCCTGATCGAAGAGCTGCGCGGGCAGGGCTACGTTTTTTCCTCAGCCAACTCCATCAACATTGGCCGCCTGCTGCCTCAGATCGTGTACTATTTTTACAGCTATATACAGCTTTACAAAAAAGCGGTCATCGACCTTGGCGAAGCCGTCAACTTTGTGGTACCGACTGGTAACTTCGGAAACATTCTGGCTGGCTACTATGCCCGCGCCATTGGCCTGCCCGTCAGCCGGCTCATCTGCGCGTCCAATAAAAACAACATCCTGACCGACTTTTTTAACACTGGCAAATATGACCGCAACCGCGATTTTTATAAGACCATGTCCCCGTCCATGGATATTCTGATTTCCAGTAACCTGGAACGTCTGCTCTATGACATTACAGGCGGCAACAGCGAGATGATCGCAGGCCTGATGAGCCAGCTGAACGCAGACGGCACCTACGCACTGGACCGCGAGCTGCTCTTCCTTGGCGATGACCACCTTTTCTACGCTGGCTGCGCCAACGAGGAAGAAACCGCCGGAGCCATTAAGCACATGTTTGAGTACAACCACTACCTCATGGACCCGCACACCGCTGTTGCCAGCAAGGTCTACAGCGACTACCGCGCGGATACTGGCGATGTTGAGACCCCAACCATTATCCTGTCCACTGCCAGCCCTTACAAATTTGGCCGCAGTGTCTATGAGAGCATTTTCGGCGAAGTACCTGAGGGCATGGACGATTACGCAGTCCTCAAGGAGCTGGCCGCCCGGACCGAAACGGAAATCCCCGTTCCGCTGAGAGATCTGGATCAGAAAGAAAACCGTCACGACAAAGTCTGCACGCCGGAGGAAATGGCCGGCTGCATCACAGCATTTTTAGACAAATAGGAGAGTGAACCATTCATGATAAAAGTACGCGTACCCGCAACAACAGCCAATATCGGACCTGGCTTTGATGCCTTCGGTATGGCTTTTCAGTTATATAACATCTTCAGCTTTGAGGAAAGGGACAACGGCAAGCTTACCATCCGAGGCGTCGAACGGCGCTACCAGGGTAAATCCAACCTGGTCTACAAGGCCATGCTCAAGGTCTTTAACCGTGTCCACTACCGGCCAAAGGGCATTTACATTTACACCGACGTCAACATTCCTGTAAGCCGCGGTCTGGGCAGCTCTGCCGCCTGTATTGTCGGCGGCCTGGTGGGGGCCAATACTCTCTGCAACGCTCCCCTGACGGGTAAGGAGCTCTTTGACATGGCCGTTGAAATGGAGGGCCACCCCGACAATGTAGCACCGGCCATGTTCGGCGGCCTGGTGGTTTCCCTTGGACTCAAGGAAGACAACCATTATATCAAGAAAGAGGTTTCACAGTGTTTTGAATTTTACGGCCTTATCCCGGACTTTACCCTGTCCACCATGGAGGCCCGCAAAGCGCTGCCGAAAAAAGTATTCCACAAGGATGCAGTGTTTAATGTGTCCCGCGCAACTATGACCTACCTCGCCCTGACTGAAGGGCGGCCGGATATCCTTAAGGTCAGCGTTGAGGACAAGCTGCACCAGCCCTACCGCGAAGGCCTCATCGCCCACTACGGTGAGGTTAGCAAAAAAGCCAGGGAGCTGGGCGCGCTTAACACCTGTATCAGCGGCGCCGGTCCTACTATTCTGGCCATTACCACCAGAGACAATGATCAGTTTTATATGAAAATGGGTAAGTATTTAAAAGAAAAGCTGCCGGGATGGACCCTGCTCAAGCTGGAGCCGGACAACACAGGCGTTTGTACCGATCAGCACTCGTAAGGAGGAGCTTATGATACGTGATTATCTGATTGTCAGCAAGAAAATACTGCCGGAGTATTACAGCAAGGTGGTGGAAGCCCGCATTCTGCTGGAATCTTCCCAATGCAAGTCGGTCAGTGACGCGGTGAAGCGCGTCGGCATCAGCCGGAGCACCTACTACAAATACAAGGATTATATTTTTAAGCCTTCTGAGGATTTTGGACGAAAATTCACGATTTCCATGATCCTTGACGACGAACCCGGTATCCTGTCCAATGTGCTCAACATTCTGCGGGAGCACAAGACCAGCATCATCACCATCCACCAGGACATTCCCATCAACCACGCTGCCGTTGTCATCCTGACCCTGGATGGAAAGGACCTTCTGGGAAGCATTGAGGATCTTGTCGGTGACCTGGTGGTGCTGCGCGGTGTCCATAACGTTAATCTGGTGGCAATGGAATAGCCATGGAAATTCTGGAAGAAGTACTGAACACCATTGTCCAGTACGCGATCCTGTTCTTTGAGTACGTTGGCGTGGGCGTATTAATCTGGTCCGGCATCAAGGGTATCTGGGGTTATGTCCGCCGCAGGCCCTCCACCCGTCTGGATCTGGCTAAGGGTATGGCCATGGCGCTTGAGTTCAAGCTTGGCAGTGAAATTCTGCGGACTGTCATTGTCCGCCAGCCCAGCGAGCTTATCATTGTCGGCGGGATCATCCTGCTGCGCGCTGCCCTGACCGCTCTGATCCACTGGGAAATTAAAAACGAGGAATCGGAGGTCCGTAAGGACAATCTCATTCAGGAAAGCAAAGAAAACAGAGACACTCCCCAATAAACAAAAGCCTTTCAGGTCTGATTGATCCTGAAAGGCTTTTCTCATGCCCTGATGTTTTTGGCTTCTCAAAAATTGTACTTCCTTTCATAAAATTAAAGGAGCACACCGCAGATAAAAGGAATCCAAAGCGCCAGCACAATGGCGAGAATCACCAGAATGGGAATGCCTGCCCTGCCGATATCCGTCATACTGTAATAGCCCTTGGAATAGGTCATCATCGGGACTGCTGACAAAGGCAGAATCATGGTCCAGCTTGAAAAAATGCAGAGTGGAATGACCAGAACCGCTGCATTTATCCCCAGTGCCTCCGCTACGATGGTGACTGGCAGTGTGGTGGAGGTGATGACCGCCGGGGCATTGGGCAGCACCAGCTGCATAACATACATAAAAGCAGCCAGCTGGAGAATGAGCAATATAACGCTCGTGCCGTCGCCCACCCTGAAAAAGGTGTCCGCCAGCCAGAACGCCACACCGTTTTCCAGAATCAGATTTCCGATACAGAGGACAGAGCCGATCATCAGAATAACATCCCAGCTCACCTCATCCTTGAAATCCCTCCAGTGCAAAATATCAATTCCCGGCAAAAACATAAGCGCCAGCCCACAGATGGAAACCAGGGTGACATTGAGCGCCGGAATCCATGAGCTCAGAACCCAGAGAAGGATCATTACCACCAGAATGGCCACCACCATTTTTTCTTCCCTGCCTGGCTTGTCTAAGGTCTTGAGCTCCAGAATGAACTGCCTGATTTTATCTGGATGAACCGGCACCGGTCTGAAAATTTTAATGATCAGCAGCCATGCCAGGGGCAGCATGATGAGGACTACTGGAATGCAGATCGCCATCCAGTCCACAAATCGCACCGTCACCCCTGCGTACTCTTCCAGCAGGCCAAGGGCTAAAATATTGTTGGAGCTGCCAGCTGGCGTGATGGTCCCGCCGATCATGCCCGCGATGGGCAGGGCGATCATGATGGCTCTGCCGGTGCACCTGCGCTCCTCCTCCGAATCGTAAAGCTCCAGAAAGCTGATGGCCAAGCCCATGAACATCACCGTTGCCGGTATGTTGGACATGATGGAGGAAATGAGCGCTGTAGCCAGCATCATGGCCAGAATAAACAGGTGAACCTTACTGCCCATCTTTTCCAGCAGAATGAGCAGAATGCGTTTGGCTGTGGGTACCTTGGAAATGGCCGCTGACAGACCAAAGGTCGCCAGCACGAAAAACAGGGTAGGGTTGGGAAAGGCCACCAGAAAATCCTTCATGGTTGCCAGTCCAAAAAACATTGGGAGTACCAGAACAAAGATACTCGAAATCCCAAGAGGCATGGCCTCTGTCACCCACAGAAGAATCGCAATAATAAGAAGCGCCAAGGTCTGCATACCAGACATTTCCAATCCCTGGGGAACTGGCAAAAATCGGTATCCGATAAAAACAGCGGCCGACAAAACAATTCCTGTTATACGCTTTTTCATTTTTTTGCCTTTCTGGTAAAAGCCCCGGCAAGCAGACACTGCCGGGACCCCCTTCACTATCTAAATAATCTGAGAACCAGCGCGAATACCAGGTCCTCATATTTTTGGATATCGCTTGCCCTTTCAATATCTGAAAGATGATCGTGTTCTTTCAAATAATCATCCCATTTAACATAATTTTTGGTCTCAAAGCTTTGATTTCTATCGTTCATTTTCTGCTCCTTATCTGTAAACACCGTAATCACGGACAAAGTCGGTCAGCACATGCAGGTTTTTAATGGTATTGCCCTCCAGCGAGAACAAACCCTTGTCGAATCCAAAGATATAGCCGCCGCCTGGGGCCAGGATGTCAATGAGTTCTTTGGCCTTGTCCTTAACCTCCTGCGCACTGCCGAACTGCAGCAGGGAGATTGGGAAAAAGCCTGTGATCACATGGCGGGTTCCGCTGAGCTTTTCCTTTACCAGCTTTGGATCGCCGTATTCAAACTGCATTTTCACCGACCCGTTAAAGGTCTTGAGATAGTCCATATGGCGCATCCAGTTATCCTCCACGAACAGGTCAACACCGGCTCCTGGCGCTACCAGACCATCCATCAGCTTTTTGAAGGAGGGCCAGTAAAATTTCTCAAACTGCTTTTCGTTGATAAAGCTGCCCATGTGCAGCGGGATCATCACCCGGTAATCCGGCGGCAGCTTGTCCGGGTTTGGAACTCCCTCCCGCAGCATCAGGGGTACCAACGCGTCGCAGGCCTGCACAACCTTGTCCGGGTACCTTCGCATATCCTTTGATATCCCTGTAAAGGATCTGAGAAAATCCGCCAGATAATCGAAGGGGGCTGTGGAGCGGCCGCCAGGCGCGGCTGGATAGCCATATTTTGCAGCGATCTTGCCCATCATCTGACCGATGGTGGCAAACTGGTCGGCGTTGGCCTTGACCGCCTGTGCCAGAACCATGGCCCGCCGTCCGGGCGTGGTATCCAGAGCCGGGTACAGCCTCGGCATCAGTGTTTCCGACATATAAAAGAAAGGGTCCTCAATAAAAGCATCGTACTCCTCAGGCTCCAGTGAGTGCACCTCAGGGTGCTGCATGACGCCTGTGGCCCCCATGATAATGGATTTCGCCTCCAGTATTTGGTATAGAATCGGTAACCGTATGGCGCCAGGCCCCAGCGGTATATCGGAATAAAAGTCGTTATTGACCCGGTCAAAGATATCGTACCAGGTTTCTGGTTCCCAATAGATGTTGCGGAGGTTCTTCCCCTGTTCCACAATGCCCTGATCAATGGCATAGGAAACCGACGCTTCAAAGGCAAAGGATAAATGTATGGGCACCCTCTTAGGCACCTCGCCTGAATATACCGCCTTTAAATCCGCTTGTCTTTCCTGTTTTAATTGATTCGCATCCAACTGTTTTTCCTCCATTTCCCTTTTGCTTCATTAAACTCCGTCATTCTGACGGTTCACTTCCATAATTTCCCGGACACGCTTTTCTGTCAGTTTATAGAAAAGCATGCATACGAAGCCGACAGCCAGTACTGCGGCCGGCGCCAGTGTAATGGCGCTGAATATTCCTGAAACCACCTGCGGGGTTACCGCAGCCTCCGCCGAATAACCAACAGCGGCTAAAAGATAGCCCGAAAATCCGCCTGCGATCAGGACACCGATTTTGATGGGCAGTGTGTAGAGCGACATGATAAAAGCGCGCCCTTCCTTACCGATTTTAAATTTTCCATATTCGACGCAGTCCGCAAACATGGCAGGGCCAGGTGTCGCGATAAAGGTAAAGAAGAACCAGCCAATAAACATGATTACCATAAAGGTGATATCACTCTGACCGCCAAACAGCCGGGCGCATACCAGCGCGATGGCCGGCGCGGCAAAGCCGATAAGATAGGTGTTTTTCTTCCCCAGCTTTTTTACAATGAACTGACCGGCAATCAAGGAGCCCACAAAGCCCGCAATGCTGATCGCAGTTGAAAAGACCGGCTGAAATTCCAGATTATTGACAACAACCCTGAAATAATAGACTGCCATGCTCAGCACCAGGGTATTGCACACCGTCTTGCAGGTTTCCGCCACCAGCATGAGCATGAGCGGCGGATTCTTAAAGACCTGCTCAGCCATCTCTTTGGCCGACAGCTTTTTCTTGACCGCCGCCGATTTTTCCTCTGGCTTGTCATATTCCCTGGAGACCTTAAACAGCCCCATCTGAGGAATCAGGTATACGATCTGGAAAATAACGACCGCTGCCAGAAAGCCAAAGGAGGTGGCATCCTTGGTTTCGCCGGAAAACCACAGCACCAGCGGCATAAAGGTTGAGTTGAGCACAATCCCTGCCACTGCCGCAAACTGGGCCTTTCTGGCAGACAGCATGGCCCGGTCCTCGGGGGTGGCCCCCAGAGCGTTGAGCAGTGCCAGCTGCGCAGTCCGCCCAAAATTAAACAATGCAAAGAATACAATATAGCAGACTGCCGATATCCAGAGCTGGACGGTCTGTGTTCCGCCAGCGCTGGAATATTGTAAAATACCAATGACCGCTGCCAAGGGGCACATCAGCAGCAGCCAGGAACGGTATTTCCCCCATCTCGGGTTCATCCGCTCCTCCACAACGCCGGACAGCAGCAGGGTACCAATGTCAAAAGCTCTGGTAAAAATCAGGATTGTCCCCATTACAGCCGGTGCAACCATCAAAACATTCGTGATAAAGTATGAGTAATAGCTTGTCGATAGGCTTGCTACCATTAAAGCCGTCAGTTCTGATAAACCAAATATTGTTACGATAAACTGAGAAACTCTGGGTTTAACTTTTTCAGCCATTTTTCTCTCCCTTTCATAGTAAAAATCTTAATTATTCCAATATTATCTAAGATTTCAATACCTAAAACACGTATCAACGCCAATATCACCTCTACAGTATGCTTTTGATTTTTCCGGAAAACATTTACATAAGCATCTTGTAATTGAAGTATAATTCCTTTTACCTGAAAAGTCAAGTTTTTCCGATCATCTTATCGGAAAAATTAAGTTTTTCAGGTAAAAGTATATTTTGTAAATATTAAAAGTATTTTTGTTTTTTAATCCGAGGATTATCTGCTATAATATTGCATATCAGCACGATACCGAAAATGCGCTAAAGGAGCAAAATGACAATGGCAGAGAAGAAGAAAAACAGCAGTACCCGTGAAAGGATTATCGAAAATGCCAAAAAGCACTTTTACTGTGACGGCTACAGTAAAACAAGAATGCAGGACATCGCGGATGATACAGGGATTGCTCTCGGCTCATTGTCCTACCATTTTAAGAAAAAGGAAGCGATTGTCTCCTCCATTCTGAAAATTTTTCTTGAACGCCTCTATGACCACACGTTGGAAAATGCCCAAAAACCCTTGAATGCCCTGGAGCTCCACTTCTACGCCAGTATCCCCTACTATGAAAACCTGCTGACCGAAGAAAACACAAAGCGGTTTTATTATGAGTTCACCCAGGCCCAGTCTGTCCATTCGACCAACTACGGCGGCAGCGAGCTGGCCGATTTTATCACAGAGGTTTACCATCAGTCACTCAAGGACTACCATATTTTTGTGGACGACACTTATGCCAACATGGCGCAGAAGTTTGGCTATGGCGGCCGGGTACAGATGGTCATCGACTATGTGGAGGGTGCCTTGGGCACAGTGAACATCGCAGAGATGGCCAATTTCCTGAGCTCCTCCCGGGAGATGCTCCTGGGGGTGCCCAAGGCAGAGCTTGACCGCATCGGGCAGGAGGCCATCGCGTTTAACCGAGAGGTTGATTTTTCAAGTATCATGCCTTTAACATAAACACAAAAAGAGCGTGTTCCCCATCAAATGGAGAATACGCTCTTTTTGCATGGTATTGTATTAAATTTTTTCAATACTGTCAATGGTCGCCCCGCCCAGGCATACCTGGCCGTCGTAGAGGACAACCTCCTGACCTGGTGTGACTGCCTTCTGGTCTTTGTCGAAATCGACATGCAGGCCGCCATCGTCCCGCACCGTGACATGGACGTCCTGATCGGGCTGGCGGTAACGGAACTTGGCCGTACAGGCAAACTCACGGGCCGGTGCTTCGCCGGCTACCCAACTGGTATCTGTGGCTTCCAGCGATCTGGAATACAGAGCCGGATGCTTTTCACCCTGAACCACGTAGAGCACATTGTCCTTCAGGTCCTTTTCCACCACAAACCAGGGCTCGCCTGTGCCCTGTCCGCCAATACCCAGGCCGCGGCGCTGGCCCAATGTATAGTACATGAGGCCCTCGTGCTTACCCTTGATATTGCCGTCGAGGTCCCGGATTTCTCCAGGCTGAGCAGGCAGGTACTGACTCAGGAACTTAGTGAAGTTGCGTTCCCCGATAAAGCAGATTCCTGTGCTGTCCTTTTTGTCCGCAGTGATGAGATTGTTCTTTTCCGCAATCTCACGGACCTCCTTTTTGTCGAGGTGCCCGATGGGGAACATGACATTTTCCAGCTGATGCTGGCCGAGCTGGCAGAGGAAATAGGTCTGGTCCTTGTTATGGTCAAAGGCGCGGATCAGCCTGAATTTACCTTCATGCACATCTTTCTGGGCATAGTGGCCGGTCGCGAGCACATCGCCGCCGACCACCCCCAGAGCGTAATCTAAAAATCGTTTGAACTTAATTTCCTTGTTGCACAGAACATCGGGATTTGGAGTACGGCCTTTTTTGTATTCATCGAGAAAATAGGCAAAAACATGGTCGTAGTATTCCCGGGTAAAGTTAACCGTGTAATAGGGAATATCAATGGTCTCACACACACGCTGGACATCTTCGTAATCCTCGGTGGCGGTGCAGACCCCGTTCTCGTCTTTTTCCTCCCAGTTTTTCATAAAAACGCCAATGACGTCATACCCTTGCTGCTTTAAAAGCAGGGCCGCGACGGAAGAGTCTACCCCGCCGGACATACCTACTACTATTTTCATTTTTATCCTCCTCCCAGTGCGGTCAGGCTGGCGAACGTCTTATTTGATGGCGGCGGCCATGGCATCTGCCAATGCCTTGAGCTTCGCTTCGTCTTCTGCGTCTGCCAGGCCTTGGATGTTGACCATTTCGCCAACCACATCGGCCTTTGCCTTTTCTATGAATGCGCTAAAATAACGGTCTGCCCCGTTGCTCCAGCTAAAGTCTGTAAAGAAGCCCACCTTGTGGTTCTTTACGCCAATTTCTTCCACCTTGTATAACAGGTTGGCCATTTTAGGGAAAATGCGGCCGTAATAAGCCGGTGCGCCCAGAATCAGGCCTTTGTATTTCCACATATCGCTGACAATGTAGGAAATATCGGTTTTGGAAACATCGAATAATTTAACAGTCTTCACGCCAGCGTCCTTCAGGTAGCCTGCCAGCAGCTCTGCGGAGTGCAGCGTATTACCGTACATGGTACCATAGGCGATGACGACGCCTTCCTCGGTTTCGTAGCGGCTCATACGGTCGTAGAAATCCACAATGTAGCCCGGATTGCTTCTCCAGATGAGGCCATGGGACGGGCAGATGGTCTGAATGTCCAGTGGTCCCAGCTTCTGCAGCGCTTTCTGAGCCTGCCCGCTGACCTTGCCCACAATACAGGCGTAGTAGCGTCTGGTGTTATCCTCGTAAGAGGCCACATCATTTTCATCGTCAAAAATACTGCCGTCGGTGCTGCCAAAGCTGCCGAACACGTCCATTGAGAACAGAACCTTGTCGGTTGCGTCGTAGGTGACCATGGATTCCGGCCAGTGAACCATTGGCGTCATGTAGAACTGCAGCTCATGATGGCCCAGATCCAGGGTATCGCCGTCAGCGACTTCCAGGATGTTTTTATCAATATTGTAGAAGTTCTTCATGATCGGGAATGTTTTTTTGTTGCCGATAATCTGCATATCCGGATAAACGGCCAGCAGATCCGCAATGGAGCTGGAGTGGTCCGGTTCCATATGGTTAACGATGAGGTAATCGACCTTCTTGTCACCGATGATGGATTTGATCTTTTCGATATATTCGCCCTGTTTAAAGGATTTTACCGTATCCACAACAGCGACCTTGTCGTCGTTGATGATATAGGCGTTATAGGCCACGCCGTCCTGATCGATGGGCCACATGCCCTCAAACAGGTAGGTTTCATGGTCGTTGACGCCGACCCAGTAAATGTCGTTTTTAATTTGTACTGTTTTCACTTAATTTTCTCCTTTGCACTTTAATTCTTATAATTTCATCTTACCCTGATGTCTTAAAGATACACAGTTGTTAGGATAAGTTTAACCTTATTTCTATATGGTTTCAAGGGTAAAAAAGAGATACAACCTTTTCAATTAATGCACGTCGTAATCTTTGAAGCCTTCATTCAGTTTTTTCAGCTCTTTATAGTTCTTTTTCATACTGAAAGACTGAATGATAAAGAAAAACCCAAGAATCCCCAGCACAATTCCAAGGAAGACAATGAAGAACACTGCCTGCCCGACAGGGTTAATAAATGTAAAAATACCAAAAATGATCAGAAGCACGCCGAGCACAATTTTTACAATCCGGCCCATGCCCAGAGAACTGCCGCCCATGACCAGCAGCACAATGCCGGTGATGATGGCCCAGATGCCCACAAGCACGACAAAGAAGGATATGATGGTGGTGGGCCAGAGCAAAAAGGCCGCCCCCACTAAAATATCGACAATGCCCCGCCCAAAGCTGAAGCCATTGCTGATGCCGTACTCTACCCGGTTGGCGATGCCGACAATCAGGTAAAAAACTCCCATGGCCACACGGTAGATACCAATGACCATCACGAGGAAAGACAAGGTTACATCAGGCACAAAGAGGGTCATCCCACAGATGACCACCAGACAGATACCCTCCAGGAGCATCATCCACCACTTGCCATAGGCGCGGTCCAGAAGCTCGATGCCCTTAACTCTCATGTTTTCTTTATTCACGCTGTTTCCTTTCCGCCTCTATTCCTCCGCGTTCATTTTCTCAACGACACGCGCAAGAACATCGGCTGCACGTTGTTTTACAGGATCGCAGGCTTTTACCTCATCGCGGTGGTGTTCCTTGATGTAGCTGCAATCCAGACTGCCAAATTCCTTTTCAAATTCTTCGACTAAAAGCTTGGACGCCTTCTTGGCTTTGTCCTGAGTGCTGGGGCGCTCCTCGCCGTACATGGCGCTTAAGGTGGCCAATGCACCACAGAACGCGCCGCAGGTCCGGCCAGAGTTAAAACCGCCGCCGAAGCCCTGCATCATTTTAAAGGCTTCCTCGGGCAGGTTAAGCTCATATTCCGAATTTCCGGTGCGCAGCAGGACCTCCGCACAGTTCATATGATACTGTTCTCTTTTGTCCGCCGGCTGATCGCTGCCGTAAGCATTGTAAACATCCACATAGTTAATTGACATTTTACTCTCTCCTTTTAATTGAATCAACTTGTTTTCCCTTGACCACAGAAAAGGCCAGGAGCGGAGAGCATCCGCCAAAAGCCCTTATCAACAGCCAAAACTTCGTATCTTTAATTATATATTGTTCTACCCAAAAAGGCTACTACTTAATTACCTTATTCGAGTATTTTTAAACCTTCTGCCGCCTTCCTCACTTTACTAAACCCGCTAAATGGTGTATGATATATTCTTGTACGGAGATGAAAACACAAACAATCATCTGACTCTATCGAAGCAGCAGCAGCGGCTGTTTTTCTCTGGTTCAAGACAAATTATTATCGGGAGGTCCATTATGGATAAAGTACTAAACACCCTGGAACCCCAACCGGTTTTTCACTATTTTGAAGAAATCTGTGAAATTCCGCACGGTTCCTTTGACACAAAACGAATTTCGGATTATTGCGTCCGTTTCGCCGAAGAGCGGGGACTTACCTGCCATCAGGACGACGCCAATAACGTTATTATCATAAAAGAAGCCAGCGAAGGCTATGAAAACGCCAAACCCGTGATCCTGCAGGGTCATCTGGATATGGTCTGCGAAAAGGTTGACGGCTCAGACCACGACTTTAAAAAGGATCCCCTCGCACTCATGATTGAAGGCGACTGGATCACCGCTGACGGCACCACTTTAGGCGGCGATGACGGCATTGCAGTGGCCTACGGTCTGGCACTGCTGGACGATAACACACTGCCCCACCCCAAGCTCTACGTGATCTTCACCACCGAGGAAGAAGTGGGCATGGAGGGCGCACACGCCATTGATCTGGCTCCTGTCAGTGACGCAGCTTATATGATCAACCTCGATTCCGAGGACGAGGGCATTATCCTGGCCGGCTGCGCCGGCGGTGTCCGCGCCAACTGTACCTTTGATGTCAAGCGCACTGCCAGAAGCGGCCTCTCCTGCGAGCTGGCCGTATCCGGCCTGCACGGTGGCCACTCGGGACAGGAGATCAACCGCTACGGCGCCAATGCCAGCGTGCTTCTGGGCACCCTGTTGAACGACCTGGCCCAGAATGTGAGCTTTGACATCATCGACCTGACCGGCGGCACCAAGGACAACGTCATCACCAAAAAAGCAACCGCCACCATCGTCATTGACCCTAACGACGAGCGGGCTGCTACCGACCGCCTGAAAGCCCTGGAATGCGTCTATAAGAAGAATTATGCCTCTAAGGACCCAGAGCTTACCCTGAGCCTGAAAGCCCTCGAAAAGGGCGATTTCATGGTTTTTAACGAAGCCTGCGCGAAACGCGCCGTCTTTGTGCTCATGCAGATCCCAAACGGCGTCCAGGCCATGAGCCTCGACATCGAGGGACTGGTGGAAACCTCGCTGAACCTGGGCATTATGTACACCAAAGAGGATTACTTCCTCGTCAGCTTTGCCATGCGCAGCTCCATCGGCACTGCCAAGGAAGCCCTGAGCGCGAAGGTCCGTGCCTTTACCGAGTACCTGGGCGGCACCTACACCGAAGCGTCCTCCTATCCTGCATGGGAATACCGCAGGGAATCCGCCCTGCGGGACATGATGTGCAAAACCTTTGAGGACATGTATGGAAAGACACCGACTGTGGAAGCCATCCACGCTGGCCTGGAATGCGGCCTGATCTCCGCCAAACTGCCGGAGCTGGACATCGTATCCATTGGACCAGACATGCACGATATCCACACCCCGGAGGAACGCCTGTCCATCTCATCGACAGCCCGCACCTGGGATTATCTGCTGAAGGTTTTAGAGAATTTAAAATAAACCGCTGACATAAGGAGGAGAGAAATCAATGAACAACATGCAAGCCCTTAAGACAAACCTGCCCGAGGACATCGCCCTGCTCAAAGCCTGGGGAGACTTTGACAAAGCGGCAGAGCTCATTAAAAAATATCTGACACGCCCCATTCCAAAGGCCCTGGCTGAACGCCTTACGCTGGAGCTGGACATACTGGCCGAGCTGCCCATGCAATACCCCTATCCCTACGATGAGGCCCTTAAAATGATGCAGGAAAAAGTGCCTGGTTTTACCAAAGAAGACCTTGAAACCCTCAAGGATGACGGCTATGCCGACTGGATTTATGTGAACGGCGTCGTCCATTTCCAGGACATGTTTGTGGCCAGCATTGCCAAGACCGTTCCGAAATACGAAGATATCGAGGTGGACGAGGACCAGAAGACCATCGAGGTGAGCCCAGTGGAAATCCTAGACGAAACCGTCAATGAAATGATCGAAAAGGGTGAAAAGAACTACTTCATCCACATCCGCCACACGGTTAAAATCAAAAAAGAAGCCGAAGAGCTGGGCAACCGAATCCGTGTTTACCTGCCCATTCCGCAGAACGCCGACCAGATCAGCAATATCAAGCTCATCGACATCTCACCAGAGCCGGTCAAGATTGCGGACGAAACCTATGGCCAGCGCACCGTCTACTTTGAAAAGCCACTGGAAGCGGGCGACACCTTTACCGTTGAATATTCCTATGAAAACCGCGCGAAATACGTGAAGCTGGACCCGGATAAGGTGGACGCAGAGCAGCCGGATTTCGAGACCCAGGAGCTTCTGCCCCACATTGTCTTTTCACCCTATATCCGCGCACTTTGCGAGGAGCTGACCGGCGGCGAAACCAATCCGCTTGTTAAGGCCCGCAAGATTTATGACTTTATCACCACCCGGGTACACTACTCCTACGTGCGTGAGTACCTGACCATCACCAACATACCTGACTACATGGCCACCGGGCTCAAGGGTGACTGCGGCATTCAGGCGCTTTTATTCATTACCCTGTGCCGCTGTGCGGGCATCCCGGCCAAATGGCAGTCCGGCTCCTATGTCAATCCGGCAAGCATCGGCAACCACGACTGGGCCATGTTCTACATCGCGCCCTATGGCTGGCTGCACTGTGACTGCTCCTTTGGGGGCAGCGCCTACAGAAATGGCGCCGAAAACCGCTGGAATTTCTATTTCGGCAATCTGGAGCCCTTCCGTATGTCGGCCAATTCGGAATTTCAGCTGGACTTTGACCCGCCGAAAACCTACCTGCGGGCCGACCCCTACGATAACCAGCGCGGCGAATGTGAATATGAAGACCGCCGCCTTACCTTCCATGATTTTGACGAGGAACGTGTGATCGTGGAAATATTCCCCATTGATTAAACCAAATTCAGAGGACTGCTGCAGCAGTCCTCTTTCTTTTTTTGTCTTAAGCTTTCTTTACATATGTCTTGCTCTATCGGCCGCAGACATGTTATACTTGGCCCATCATACAAATTAAAATGTGGAGGATACGATGAAAAAATTACTATCTTTATTGCTCACCGCTCTACTCCTGCTCGGCAGCCTGCCGATCTCAGCCCTGGCTCGGGATAACGGCAGCTCAGACGCCCTTACCGGCGACTATGTCCCTGGAGAGGCCATTGTCTGCGTAAAGGGCGCGGGCTTGTACAGCCGGTCGGCTGAGTCTGCGCTGCTGACAGACGCCGAACCGCTCATGGACCTGAACAGCGGCGCAAACGCCTACAGCCGCAGCGCCGCACCCGCCGAAAGCCTGAAGCTAGTGCGCTCCGACGCCCTGAGCACCGCAGAGCTCATCGACGAGCTTCAAAAGCTGGACACCGTCGAATTCGCAGAGCCCAATTACATATACACCGTCTCCGAAGGCACCAAAGACCTTACAGGTATGCAGTGGGCCTATGATAAAAACGGTGATTTTGGCATGGCCATTGATGGCTGGAACCAATACAAAACAGACGGTACGCCTGACCCCGCAGTAGACACCAGCGGTACCGTGGTCGCCGTACTGGACACCGGTGTCGACTACGACCATGAGGATCTGAAATCCGTCATGTGGACTGCTGACAGCAGCCTCCAGGCCATCATTGGCGGCGGGCAATATGGTTATAACGCTGTCACCGTAAATTCCAACGGCCAGCCTTATGACAGCGCAGACCCCATGGACGATCACAGCCACGGCACCCACTGCGCAGGCATCATTGCCGCCTCCTGGAACAACATGGGTGTGAGCGGCGCCACCAGCGGCACGCAGATTATGGCCGTCAAGGCTGCCAACGACAAAGGAAGCTTTGCAGCCTCAGATTCGCTCAAGGGCTATGCCTACATTCAGAGAGCCGTAGAAAACGGCGTTCCCGTCACCGTCATCAATAATTCCTGGGGCGGCGGTGCCAGCGGTAAAGCCCTGGACCGCGCTGCCACGGCCTTGGGCGATATGGGCGTGGTCAGCGTTTTTGCCGCGGGCAACGAGAGCAGCGACTGCGACAACACGTCCAGAACTGTCTCCACCCTGAGGGATAATCCCTATGTGATCGCCGTTAACGCCACCGATATCGACGGCAATATGGCAGACTTCAGCAACTACGGCGCCACCACCACTGACGTGGCTGCTCCGGGCGTCAACATTCTTTCCACTGTGCCCACCAATATGGGTAAGGCTGACCCGCGTTTCGTCACCGCACCCTTTCTGGAAGGCTTTGAGGATGAATCTGCACCCAAAATAACCTTTCAGCCCGACAGCAGCACCATCGCCAGCTACTCCGGCGATATGGCCTTTGAGGGCAGCCAGAGCTTTAAGATAACAATCAATGACGCCAAAGGAATAATTGAAAATAATACGATTGATCTTTCCGCTACCCCATATCGATACCTTTCCTACATGTTCCGCGCCGATTCCACCGCAGATCAGACCATTCTGGGGGCTCTGACTGCTGTCAAAGTTAAAACAACGGATCTGAACGAAGACGGCACACCCAAATGGGAATCCCTCGACCAGTCAGCTGTACAGGCTGGCAGTTGGGGTGCTGCGGTCTACACCCTGCCCGACAACACCGATTATAAAAACTTTCAGATTCAGATCCTCGCAGCACGAGTACTTTCCGACGCCGCGGGTACCGGCGATGTTTATATCGACAATCTGGGCCTCGGCGATACCGCCGCCGCCTACGAATACATGAACGGCACCTCCATGGCCACACCGGCTGTCACCGGCGAGGTTGCCATCCTGGCAAAACACTTTGACGATAAGGACGCCGCCAAAACCGCGGCCCGTGTTATCGGCAGTGTTAAAAAAATTGACAGCCAGAAGGGCAAAAGTGTCTCCGAAGGCCTGGCCAAGGTCGACCTGGCTCTGGCGGAGAACACGGTACCGGTTGTCAACAGTGCTGTGCCCACCGGGGACAGCCAGCTGGCCATCGGCGGATATTTCTTTGGCAGCGCGCCAACCGTCACCATTGACGGCGCTCCCGCTGCGGTGGTCTCCTCATCGGATGAAAGCATTGTGGCTAATCTGCCCCAGGGCATGACAGCCGGCGTCAAACGCGTTGAGGTGACCTCTGAAAAAGGCGCAGGCCATCAGTCCTTTGAACTGGGCGCGGTCAGCAGCCTTTACGAACGCCTGCCCCTGCCCGATGACGCGCGCTTTTACGACACCTATTCTGGGAGTCTCACCGGCCTTGGCGGCAGCCTGTACTACACCGGCCTCAGCCAGGATAATACTGTCGAGCTCTGGCGCTACACCCCAGGCCAGACTGAAAATAATGGCTGGACCCGGCTGAACAGTGATGAAAGCATTTACCCGTCCAGCAACAGCGCCTGCACCTGGAACGGCAGGCTTATCCTCTTCAGCGATGGGCCCCAGGGCGCCGGCATCAGCGTTTACGATCCCGAGACCAACGCATGGAGCTCCTTCACCACAGAGCTGATCGCAGACCTCTCCTCACCGTCTCTCCTCAACACTGGCAATGAGCTACTGCTTGTGGGGGGCAGCAAAACCGTGAATGAAACGGAAACTGCCCAGACTGCTATCATCCGTGTGGATATCGGGAGCCAGAACGCTGAAAAGACCGGTGATCTCTCCGCTGCCCGTATCTCTCCGGCAGTCGCCTACACCGCGGACGGCAGCGCCTATGTGGCGGCTGGAACCGCAGCGGACGGCAGCATGGTCGACGGTCTCGAAAAAATTGAAAACGGCCAGAGCTCTATGGTCCGGGATAAGATTCTGCCGCAGGGCCTGACCCAAAGCCAGAATTACACTGGCGCATGGGGCACCCTCGATGGCGGCATGATCCTCTCCGGTCCGGTTGTCACAGACCCAGACAGCGGACAGGTCACTGCCGATACCTATACCCTGAACTTTGACACAGGCGGCTTTGAGCCCACAGGCAAAATCGTGAACACCGGCCGGGTATACAACGGCGTGGGTACTGCCTACCAAAACGCCTTCTACATTTTAGGTGAAACCAACTATGCCGAAAATAACCGCGTCTTCAGCGTGGACCGCAGCGTGAAAACCCTGACCCAGCCCGGCGAGGAACGGGAAAAGCCCGTCGATCCTGTGAACCCGGTTAATCCAGCAACACCAGACAGCCCCAGCGCCAGCGGTAACGCGTCCACTGGCTTCGTGGGCGGTAACGCCGGTATCCTGGTGGCCGCTGTGATTCTGGCAGTCTGCGCGGCGGGACTGCTTCTCTACCGAAAACGAAACCTTGGTTAAACCGCTAAAAAAGGATGCCCCTGTGAAGGGAGCATCCTTTTTCTACTTTTTCTCTGCCGGCATCCACAGCTCCATGTATGGCACAGCCTGCTCCCTTTGATAATAGATCTCCGGCGAGTAGGCCTCCATTGTCAGGCCCTTGTGCTCAAGCCATTGGGCACTGTATTTGACCGCCTTGTTGAGGGCAGCAGTGACCAGCTCCTCAAAGCTTTCGGCCTCAAAGCCGCAGACCACGTATTCCCTGGCGGGCAGCTCCCAGGTCATAAACCCATCGGCTCCGGCGTCTGAACCCACCTCAGCGCCGGTAAAATACGTAAAGCAGCCCTCGGGCGCGTCACCCATGCAGGCCACCCCCACCTCCCGGCTGTCGGTTACCCGTGGTATCCGGTGCTTTTCACGGTGGAACCGCTCCCAGATTTCTCCGGGGATATCCACGCCGGTGGCCTCACCCAGGGGCATCTGTCCATTGATGGGCACAACGCCGCTGATGCCCATAAACCGGACAGGCTCACCGAGCTGTCTGCGGTTCATTTCCAGCACCAGACCCTCGCTGATGAGGGGGACTCCCTCGTCAATCAGCACATAGCTTAACAGCAGATCGGGCTTGTCAAACTGGTTCAGGGCCACCGGGGCCTTCCGGAAGCCGGCCGGGGGCATACCATAGGCGTCCTTGAAGGTCCGGCTGAAAACCTCGTGGCTGCCAAAGCCGCAGTCCAGAGCAATATCCAGAATACGGGCATCCCCCTCCCTCAGCATAATGCTGGCCCGCGCCAGACGCCGCAATCTTATGTACTCCCGCACCGGCTTTTTTACCAGCCGGGAGAACAACCGCTGGTAGTAAAAGGGCGATAAGGCCGCCTGCTCTGCCAGCGCCTCGATTTCCAGCGCCTCATCCATATGTGTCTCAATATAATCCAGAGTGGTCTGAATTGCTTCCCATGCGTGCATTGTAAGCACCTCCTTTACCTAAAGGATACCCCATCTGCAGCCAATGTGTTTGACGTCCTCTGCCCTTTAAGGTTTGGAGAGCACACAATTCTCTCTACTGCATGAATAAAAACCGGACGATAAACAAAAGCGCCAGAACAGCCGTCACCGGCCGCACTTCTTTATAATGCCCGGTCAGTGCCTTTAACAGCACATAAGTGATGAGCCCAAAGGCAATGCCGTCGGCAATGGAGAAGGTCAGCGGCATAAACAAAAGGGTAACAAAGGCCGGGATCGCCTCTGTGATGTCCGTAAAATCAATGCTCTTGATGGGGCCGACCATAAGCACACCCACAAAGATGAGCGCCGGCGCAGTAGCCGCCGCCGGGATAATTCCCAGCACCGGAGACAGCACCAGCGCCGCCAGAAAGAGAATCGCAGTTACCAGGGCAGTCAGGCCTGTCCGGCCCCCCTCCGAGATCCCTGTGCTGGATTCCACAAAGGTGGTGACCGTGGAGGAGCCCATGAGCGCGCCGGCCGTAGTGGCAAAGGCATCAGCCATCAGCGTGCGCTTGAGTGCCGGGAACTCACCTTTTTCGTCCAGCATTCCCGCCTGCTGAGCGGTTCCGATAATGGTGCCCAGAGTGTCAAACATATCGACCAGCGAAAAGGCCACCACCACCATCAGAATATTAAAGAGTGTGCCCACCAGGCTTCCCTCATGGATCAGCGATGAAAAATCCAGATGCAGCAGCGAAACCTGGGCCCAGTCCTGGAATTGGAGACCGATACGGCTGAAATCAATGGACGCCGGCAGGGTGGTGACCCCAAAGGGAATCCCGATGATGGCCGTAACGACAATCCCGATAAAAATATATCCCCTGCATTTGCGGGCGTAAAGCACCCCGATGATAACGAGCCCGAGAAGGGCCAGAGCCGCGCCGGCCGTCTCAGGTGTCCAGGACGAAAAATCTACCAGACTCGGGATCGCCGAGGCATTGGCCACCACGGTGCTCTGGCCCACAGCCGCGGCTGGGTCGGTTACCAGGTAGCTGCCCGGATCCAGGGTGAACTTGAGCAGCCCCGCGTTTTTCAGGCCGCTGTACGCAATAAACAGGCCAATACCACCTGAAATGGCTATCCGGATATTGGCCGGTATCCCCCGCACAATGGCCTCCCGCAGCCCCGTAACCGTTAAAATAATGAACAGCAGTCCCGAGATCAGCACAATGGCCAGAGCCTCAGCGTAGGTTTTGCCCATGCCCAGCATAATCGTGTAGGCAAAAAAAGCATTGAGCCCCATACCCGGCGCCTGGGCAAAGGGGACCCTTGCCAGAAAAGCCATGAGTAGCGTCCCCATACAGGCGCAGAGACAGGTAGCCACAAACAGAGCAGACTGCACCGTCTGGGCATCCGCCCCAAAAAAATAAGCGGCGTCCACACCTGCTGGCGCCGAAATAATAGCCGGATTGACAAAAACAATATAGGCCATGGTCAAAAAGGTGGTAAACCCGGCGATGATTTCCGTCCTGACGGTTGAGCCCGAGGCTTTGACTTTCCAGAATCGTTCAATAAAGTTTTCTTTCTCCATTGGTACTCCTTCATTTTCTTCTTTTTCTTCATTATAACCTCTTTTTGGGCTGTTGAACAGCTTTTTATAACAGGGTTTACGGCATAAAAAAATGTCCCTGTTGCAGGACATCTCTCTAGCGCCAGATCTCGACATGGTCGAACTGCTGATAGGGGTACTCAATGACCCCAAGCCCTAAGGCCCGGGCTGTGGCCGCTACCTCGTCATAAGGCACACCCGGGCAGTACAGATCGGCCGCGTGTCCGCTCAGGTGCCAGGAGTTTTCGATGCCGCCCACCTCGGCGTTGCGCGCCTCACACCGAACCCCGGAGGTAATGATGAGGGGCTGTCCCAGGGCGCACCGCAGGGCCTCCACCTGCTCCAGCAGCTCCGGGGCCATCCCTGCAGGCCAGCCGTCACAGTAGCCCGCGCAGTCGCAGGCATATTCCTCCATAAGAAAATGGGCCGAAGCCCAGGGGCCGTCTGTGAGGATGGGATCCTCGGGCAGCGGGTGATCGATCACCGCTTTGTCCGGCGGCGTTTCAGGCTCTTGCGGCAACTCCGGATCTGATACCTGAGTCTGCTGCGTTTCCGGCGCTTCCGGCCTAAAGTTCGGGCTTGAGAAAAACACGCAGGTAACAAGGATAAAAATGGTTAAAAATAAGCTTTGACGGATACGTTTATGAATGGTTTTCATTGGATCTCCCTTCAACTTTCAACCTTCCATGTAAAAAAGGGGCTTTCGCCCCTTTTTTACTCCACTGCCACGTCGGTTTTGGTGGTGTCGATTTTTACAGCGCCCACGACCTTGGCAAGGGCGAAGCCGTCGGGCTCAAAGGCTCCCTGATCCACAATAGCCTGGGCCCCGGTCTTGATCTCGGCGTCGGTGATGCCCTCTTTGTAATCTGGTATGGTGATTTTGTGGTCCTTTCCGTCCGCGCGCTGAAAGGTAATGGTTAAATCTTTGTTGGTTGTTGCTGCCATGTTTTTAATCTCCTTTAATTTTGAATTTTATTGCCTGTCTGCAGCACGACGGGGGCGCCGTGCCCTACGTTTTTTAATGGAAAATTGAGAATACAGAATGGAGAATTTTGGAACAAAATCGCTATGCGATTTCAACCAACTCCTCTGCCGTTACCTTGACCTTCTTTTCGAGAATGGGCTCCTGCATACCGGTGATGGCTTTGACGGTGGCCACAAAGGCGTCGTCGGTCACGTCCTCCTTGACGTCGCCGTAGGTTTTAGAGGTTTTGACGATCTTCCCACCTACTTCGCCATGATTGACGGTGATTTTCATCCCTACCGATTCCACTGTTTTTTCAATTGCCATGTGCTTACCTCCTGATTTTGGTTTTGGCATTTTTGCCTTACACTCTTACAATGGAAAAAAGGGCGGAAATTTTACAGTTATTTCAAAAAATAAATAAAAACAACCAAATTTGCTGCTTTGGTTGTTTTTATTGAAATATTATTCTTATTGTAGGCGATGCTTATTTTTCCTTAGGTCTTCTATTCCCCGATGCACGTGTACGCCGGCCAGGCAAGGACTAATGTCCAGTATCTGGGCGATTTCATTCAGGCTTTTTCCCTCAAAGTAGCGCAGCCGGATAGCGTCTGCCCTTTCTGCTCTTATTTCTACGAGCATCTGCTCAAGCACTGCGTTTTTTTCCTGTCTCACCATTTCTTTTTCTGGCGATGGCCCAGCATCTGGATATTGTTCTAGGCTATTTTCCCCATCCTCCCCACCGCCTGTGACGGCGCGCTCATTTTCCTGTTGTTTTTTGATGGCTTTGGCCACATTGACGAAATGATGGAACAGGCGGTTTTTCAGATAAAAGGGGAATACGACGCCTAAATCCGGATCGTAGGCCTGTACGGCCTCCAGCACGACCAGCGCGCCGTCTTGCAGGGCGTCCTCATAGGCTTCTGTGTCGTAGATGTATTTTTGCATGACGGACAGGATCAGAGGCTTAAAGGTGTTGATCAGCTGCTCTTTAGCTGCTTGGTTACTGTTTTTTGCTTCCTGGACCCAGGTGTCGATCAATGTGTATTTTTCTTTCAATAAGCCTCCTATGCGTCCTCATAGACGTCTGTAATCTCAAGCACGATGCCGGGAAACCGGTCCTCCACAGCGGCGCTGAATTCGTTAAATTCATCTTCAGCCTCCTCGGCGCTGCGGGCGTAAAAGCCAACGCATGCCCGGCACTCAGCCTCGACCAGGTAGGACCGGCGGCGGTGCAGAATGCTTGGTCCCTTGCCGTATCGGTTCATAATATTTCTCCTTTCTGCTTTTTCTCCCTTGCGGCCCACATGGCCTCGAAGGCGGCCACATCGTCATCCGGGTACAGGGCCTGAATGGCGGTTTTCTCGGAATCCGTGAGCGGGGGCAGCAGGTTGAAGCCGTGGATATTGGGCAGCGCCTCCTGATTAGAATACAATAGAGAAGTATATTTATTATTTATATTATTTATTAACGGTGCGGGTTCGCGTGCGGGTTTTGTGCTGGACTGCGTCCATACCTGCGTGCGGTCACCGGTCTCTGCCTGAGTTATCCACAGAGCGGAAAGGCCGGTATCAAAAGGGATGAGCTCATACTCGCCGGCCTTGTTTCCACCGTGCGGATAATAGTGCAGGCGTCCGTGCCGCACTAAGTGCGCCCTTGCGTGCCCCACCTGGAACCGGTTTTCGAGCTCCAGAACCTCGCGCACCCGGCTGTTAGTGATCTTAAAACGGATGGGCCAGTGCCACTGGCCGTCATCACCCTGGATGGCGGCGCTGTTGTTGACGTACATGAGCAGGTGCCAGTAGGCCTGGAGTAAGGGGCTCAGATGATTGTTCCTCTGCCATTTATAAAAGGTCAGGACTTCGGTCAGGTAGTTCATTTTGTGTCAAAGAGCAGGTTCGCGATGCCGCAGACATCGCCTTTGCGCAGCTGCATGATCATAAATCCATCCAGAAAAAAGTGCCAGTCCTTTGCCTCCTCAGGGGTAAGCTGGCCGCTGTCACGGGCGTACTGCAGCAGATCGCACATGCCGCCGACGTCCAGAAACTCCATGACCTCCAGCCGCATGGGGTCGTGATCGGAGGGGAAGTGCCTGCGCCAGACGGTCATCTTTCGGGAATGGCGCATCCGGTCGAGAAAGGCGTCCTCCGGCTCAATGCCCAGCTGCCTGGCCAGGTCCTCCATATGCCAGGCCAGGGAACGCCCTCCGACGATCATGGCGCGCAGCTGGTCGCGGCCGCCGGGAAACACATGGACGCGGTAGCAAAAGCAGGTATCCAGTCCTGGCACATCGTGGATCATACGCCCACCGCCTTTGCCGCAGAGCCGCGCTCTGCTCTCAGGGCTTTGATAAAAAAGTCCTGGCCTCTTCCGGTCACTAGGAGTCTGGTGTTGTAGCTGTGCTTCCCGATTCTTTTATCGCGGCGGGGAACCTTCTCGGCGATCATGTAGTTTTGGGCCAATGATTCCTCGGTGGGCAGATGCTGAAGGGTTCTTTCGCTCTGGTAATGCGCATAGCCGTGGTGCCGCAGCCAGAAATAAAGCTGGTTCCTGCCAATGTCGATGCCGGACGCCTGCATTTTTAAGGCCAGCTCCTGCACGCTGCACGCCGGGTCTTGTTCCCTTGAGTCTGCCGGTTTGCTCTCTGACATCTGACTTTTCATATAGCCCATCTTTTCCCTGTAGTCCTGCTGCAGGGCCTCCAGCTGCTTTTCGATAAAGAAGAGCTCGATGCACTGATCGATGTCGGAAAGGCTCTCAAAGCCGCCTAAGACGCGGTCCTCCTGTTTCAGAGCGCACGAAGCACACCATGGGCTAAATCCTTTTTCTTCTGCCGCGGTTGTCATGGTTGTCTGTTTACTTTTCATTGTAAACCTCCTGTAAAATATAATGGTTTTCTTTCAGCGGTGCTGTTTTCTCATTTACTCCTGCTGATACGTCTATAATACAGGACTTTTTAACAACCTTGGACGCGTAAACGTGTTTTTTATTATTACAAATCAAAAATTATTTTTATTTTCTGACGCCACCGGTATACGGTGCTCAGCTCACCGTAAAAGGGCATGGTAAGCACTGGACGGCCGCGCCGGGCTTTCAGGGGTTTTTTGTCCAGTTCATCGTTTTCAAATAAATGTAAAAGGGTCTGGGCTACTGTAAACAAGCTGTGGCGCATCCAGCGTCCCGCAAAGGCGGGCAGCACCCGCTGGCGCCTGGCACAGTGCTCGCATTCGCAGCTGCACACCCAGAGCACGTACAGGTTTCCCTCGGTGTCCTCCACCTCTTTGGACAGGCCATTAACCACATGGTTTCTGCCCTCCTTTACCACAAGGCGCATGGTTTTCTTTTTAAGCCCACGCCGGCAATAGCGGCAGACGTGGCTACTGTGGCCGTGGTAGATGAGCTCTGTCAGGTGCTGCCTGCCATCCTTGGCCGTATAGCCGGTATCCACTGCCTCAAAGAGCTCGTAGTGCTTTTTGAGATAGGTCTCCAAATCCAGTTCCAGTGCTTTCAGCAGTTCTTTCAAATACATTGCCAGTGCCATTTTTTTCTCCTTTTTTTATGGGTTTATGATAAAAAAAACCCCTGAAAACCACGTACGGATATCCGTACGCGGCCTTCAGGGTTTTGATGGGTGACAGCCATTGTCCCATTTGCTTTAAATATTTAAGATTACTACTATTACTATAATATCATGAAGGTGAAAAATTAGCAAGCCTTAAAGAAAAATAATCTCCTGCCGTTTGGCTGAAAAATTGACCGTTCACATAATATCGGTTTACAGGCCTGGCTGTTTAGAATAGAATGGAAACAAACCATTCAATAAAGGAGTTTAACATGAACATACTAAAAAACGGGTGCCGCAGACACGGCATTCTCGCTGCCCTGATCCTGGGGCTGGCTGCCATCGCGGTTCTTTTTGCTCTGGAGCTGCTGCTCTTAAGGGGCTTTGGCCTGAACGCTTCTTCTACAGCATTTATCCTGGCCGACGCGGCCCTTCGCTTTGGGCTGGGTATTTTTGTCCTCTTTCTGCTGTTTCGACTGGAGATTACCAAAAATCCTGGCTTCAGGGCCAAAGGCCTTGGAAAATCGCTTCTGCTGGCCTGGCCTTTTTTTCTGCTCTTTGCCGGCATTCTGGTTTTTTCTTTGATCTCCGCCGGGCTCACGGGCCGGTCTGTGGGCCCTGGATGGGTGCTGACTCAGATTGTTTTTATGGCCTCTGTGGGGTTTTTTGAAGAGCTTGTCTTTCGGGCCGGCGTTGTCAATCTGATTAAAAACCAGCTGGGCGGCTCCCGGAGCGCTCTTGTCAAAACCGCAGTCATGGCGGCGGTCATCTTTTCCCTTGCCCACTGCCTGAACCTCATCGGCCATGCGGATCTCACCTATACCTTGTCTCAGGTGATCACCAATTTTGGCATGGGTCTCTTTTTGAGCACCCTCTACCTGCGCACTGGAAACCTCATCGGCCCTATGATTTTCCATGCAGTGAACGATATTGTGCCAGCCATTGCCGGCCAGACCCTTGTGGATACTCAGGCGGCAGCAGCGGCTTCTTCCGGGCTCAGCCCCTCTATTCTGGTAACCTTTGTCCTTTACCTTGCTCTCAGCGCTTTTTATCTGAGACGGGTAACAGGTGAATAAAACCCTGTCCCACTTTAAAACCCCTGCGGTACGTTGGTACCACAGGGGGTTTTTTTAATCTTTCAGGCTTTTACGGTGACGGTACAGGCCCATGGCCATGAGGACGGCTGCCAACATGAGGCCTGCGGTGGCCGCGCCGGCACTGCCATCGACAACGCCGGTGGCTGCATTCCGGGCCTTTGCACTCTGTCCCGCGCCATCGGCGGACGTATCGCTGCCGGAAGTATCCGGAGTTACGGGCTTATCGGGAACCACGGGCTCGTCGGGCTTTGCAGGCTCGTCGGCGTCGCTGGTGTCGGCGGCCATACGCTTAAAGACCAGTCCTCCAGGCACCTCAGGTGAAGAGGCCATCACATAGTAGCTGCCCTGATAGGCCAGACCTCTGACATGGGTCAGGGCGAAAGCGGACACGGGTTCTTCCAGAAAGACGGCGCTGCCGTCGGCTGCCAGTCTTAGGGTATCCCGGTAGCCCGCGCTGCCGCTGCCGCCTGTGTTAAAGCCGGTAATGAGGGCGCCGCTCTTAAGGCCGCCCAGCGCTGCTGTGGACTGGGGAGCTCCCATATTCTCTGGCAGCTGGCTCTTTATCCAGCTCTGGCCATCGTAGTACCAAGGACTTTTGGATGTACTCGTACTTGACATGTCTCTGACCAAATAGCTGTAGGAGCCGATCACCAGCTGGTCGCGGTTCTGGCCGCAGACAGCAATGGAGGGCTCATAGGCGCAGGTGCCTTCTGCCATGGTTTCTTCATCATAGGGCAGGGGCACATCCAGGGCTGTGGTTTTACCGGTTTCAGGGTCCAGGGCCAGCAGGGTTTTGGCCATGGTATCCTGCGTGTAACCGCCGGCCAGCACCAGCTGGTTCTTATAATTGATGAGGGAAGCGCCATAGGTGTAATCCTCGGTCAGCTCTGGCCCTCTTGTCCAGCCGCCTGTGGCAGGGTCGTAGCACCAGAGATACTGGCGTCCTCTTTCTTTTTCCTGCCCTTTTTCTTTATGTATGCTGGTCAGATACAGCTTACCCTGCCAGGCGCAGAGATTCTGAAGGTTATAGGCGGTTTCGGGCAGATCGGCCAGGCGTTCCCAGCTGCCGGCCTGGGTATCATAGTTCCAGAGCTCAGTGGCACATTTGGCCCGGTCGTTCTCCACAAGCACACTTTCGTAATCAATATCGCCCAACGCCAGATAGAGCTTCTGACCTGTGGCGGTCATGGCGCTGGTGGCAGTGCCCAGCAGCTGGAAGTAGGAGCCCTCATAGCCCGGGGTACCGCTGTCCGGCAAAGCAAGGCTTTCATACTGGGATTCGGATTTACTGCTCAGAGCCTTGTAGCTGCGTCCCCAGGCCTTATCAGCTCTTGTGACGCGCACCTCTGAAATGCCCTCGGGAATATCGCCGTCAAGGGTGAGTTTGATCTGGGGATCGGACCAGCTGGTGATTGTGGCATTAGCTCCTGCCACGGCCACACTGCCCTGATTGCTGCCAAAGAAGTGGCCGTCAAGGGTCAGGGCGCTGCCGTCCTGGGTGATCTGGCCTAAAGCCGGGTCGGGGTCTGTGCTGGCTTTAGCCACGTCCAGAGCGCCGCCGCTCAGGCATTTGGCGTCCATGTCCGCGTCCAGCTGACGGTTTGCGCCGCCTACCACACGGGCCGCAATGGTGGCTGCGTCCTCGGTGGAATGTGCCGCGCTCAACAGAGCCACAGAGCCGGTAACGGCAGGCGCAGCCATGGAGGTGCCGGACATATTGGTGTAGGCCAGTTTTTCACTGCCAATGCCCACAGCGTCCAGCACAACACTGTCATTGTCGGCAGCATAGCTGACTACGTCAAAGATAAGCTGGAAGGAGTCTGTGAGCCACTCGGGCTTCAGGCTGGCGCTGTAGTTGATCCAGTCGTCCCTGCCGATGAGGACATAGTTTTTATCAGTGTTTTGCCAGCCCACGTTGCAGGTGGCCTGCAGAGGATACACCGTTCCATCTGCGGTGCGGATGCTGGCGCTGATTAAGGAATCTGCGTCGGGTCCGTTGCCAGTAAAGGACAGGCTCAGACCATCTCCCGGGTTGTCCAGGGTGATGGGAGCCGAGATAATGCTGCTCCACGCCTCCTTCCCGCCAGTGGACACGGACAGAGCGCGGCTTCCGTAAACAGTGCGGTAGTCGGTGAGGCTGCTGCCCTCGGCGGGTGTGAGTTTCTCGCCCATTTTATTGGGTTTTGCAGCGTCGTAGGTGTAAAAACTCAGAGACTGGCCTTTGCTGTCTGGCACATCGGCCTTGTCGGTGGCGCTGGCCGCGGTCTCAAAACCGGTGTAGAGGCGGTTATCCCTTGCCAGCAGGGCATTGTACTCGGCCTGACCGCTAATAATGGTGGACAACACCTGGACGCCGGGAGCGTAGATGTCGGTGCCACGCTGCCCATAGTTGGAGAAAAAGCTGACCTCACCGTACGCGTTCATGGCGTTGACGTTAATGGCGTAAGGGCTGCGGTTAAAGCCAAGGCTGGTTCCGGACACGTTGTCTGCGTCCTGGGCGCTGTTGCCCGAGGCAAAGATGGAGAGCACGCCTTTCTGGCCAAGGGCGTCCACGGCCAGCCGCAGGGCCTCGCCGTAATAGGTGCCGCCCCAGGAGTTGTTGACTGCTCTCAGGTTCACGCCTGCGTCCACAGCTCGGGACATATATTCGTAGGCCTTGAGAGAGTCGCTGGTATAGGAGCTGCCTCCATCATCGGAGTGGCGCAGGGCCATGAGCTTCATGCCTCCGGCCACGCCGTCGATACCCTGCTGATCCCAGGCTGCGCCGATGATACCTGCACAGTGGACGCCGTGGGTGTTGACCTCGGGGTTTGTATCTGTGGTATCCGCACTGGTATGGCAAACGTTAATACCGTATTTTCCGCCGCCCATGGCGGTGAGGGCCGGATAATTAAGACCCTCATCCCACATCTGGCTGTGGAGATCGGGGTGGGTGTCGTCGATGCCGGAATCCAGCACGGCTACCACCACGCCCTCGCCGGTCAGACCTGACGGGGTGTTAAGGTCAGCATCTGGATTGATGGAATTGCTTAAAGACCACTGGTTTCCACTGAGGTCGGCAGCGTAGGCAGCATCGCCGGTATTGTCCGACGCTGTGGCATCTGTGGTCTCCGCAGCGCCCTCGAGGGCAGTTTCATGGTAGATGTAATTGGGCTCGGCCAGGGTAACGGCCGGGTTGTCCTGGAGACTGCCGATGAGTTCCTCGGTGCTGCTGCCGTCCTGGGCGGTGATAAGCACTAGCTCCTGCCCGGCGCCCGCGGCTGCGGAGCGCAGGCCGTAGGTCTGAGGTTCGGCGGTGTTCTCAAAGGTCATGAGGTCCTCGGCCGCAAAGGCCGGGGATGTGCTTCGGCCCAGGGCGCTGCGGCTGTTTAAGGCCGCGGCCCCTCCCTCGATCAGCACAATGGCCTGACCATCGGCGTAGTCCTCTCCGGCCACGCCTTTAATCTCAGTGCTGCTGTCCTCCTGGGCCAGGGCTGGGGCTGGCTGGACAGAAATCAACAGGGACAGGCTCAACAACAGAGCCAGCAGTTTTTTCTTCATGTTATTCTCCTCTCGCGATTCATTGCTTTTTCTATTATATCATAGTTTTTACTTCTTATTGTTACCGCTCGCATAAAACATCGACCGTTCGTCACAAACTTATAATAAAAAAGCCCCGCGCGTACTGCGCGAGGCTCGAAAGAACGATGATAATAATACGGAACCACGAGAGCGTGGTTCCGTACAGGGTCTTTTTAACAATGAACTACCCGTTTTTCCGTTTCCGATAGAGCGCGAAGCCCCCGCCTGCCACGATCAGCAGTACAGCCGCCATGACGAGGGTTTTGCCTGCGGTGGTTTCAAAGATGCCGGTACCCGCGTTTTTGCCGCTGGTTGTGGTGGTGTCTGTGTCAGCGGGCTGTGTGGTCGGGGTTGGGTTGACGCTGGGCTGTGGTTCTGGGGTTGGGGTCGGCGGTACGGGCTTATCGCTTCCCGGGTCGGCGGTAGGGCCGGTGTAGTCTACAGCAGTGGCTCGGAATACTAAGGGCGCGCTCGTTTTTCCAGTGTAGCTGAGCACATAGAATTTGCCGCCGCTGGCCGCGCCTATGTTGCGGGTGGTCTTGGACTGGCTGTAGAGCCGGCTTTCGTCAGCGCTCCAGACGTCGCCCTTAAGGCTCCAGGTATCCCGCATATTGTCCTTATCCAGGTCTGCAACCGGACCCACGGCCATCATACCGCCGTTGACCGCGGTGTAGGCTGTGTCCAGGGTCTGCATTGGGTCCAGGCTTTCCATGCCCAGGAGGTTGTCATTATGCTTCTCCCATTTGCCGCCGTTGTAGCTCAGGGTGTTGGTGTAAACCGTATGGCTGGCGTTGGCCGCGCCGCTGTTGCCGCCGGTCACCATGAGGGTGCTGCCTGAGGCGGTGACGGTGGCTCCGCTGCGCCCTTCGGGCATATCCGCAAGGCTGCCTTTGGTCTTGCCAGTGCTGGGGTCAATCATTTTTACGGATGCCCGGGCGCTGCTGCTGACGGTGGCTCCGGTATCATCCTTAACCATATCGTCGCCACCCACGGCCAGAAGCTGGTCCTTATAGACCACCAGCCGCTCGGTACCGCTAAAGCCCTCTGCGTTCACGCTGGTCCAGCTGCCATCTGCCGGATCATAGGTTCCGATTTTAGGCGTGAGCTCGGTGTCCTCCGCGTTTAGCTCGGTGTACAATAGATAAAATTTGGTCTTGCCGCCGGTCAGCGAATAGTAGTCCTTTGACGGCATGGGCAGGATGTTCTCGGGCAGGGCCGCCTTGCTCCAGGTATCGGCTTTTATATCATAGACTGAGAAATAGGGTGTTCCCAGACCCCCGTCGCCTTCCATCTGATAACCCACATAGGCCAGATGGCTGTCGGTGGCGCCCATAGTCATGGGGAGCAGATCGGCTGAGGTGATGGGATAGCCCCCGTATTCCCCAAAGCTGATGGCTGGCGCGCTCAGGCTGTCGTAGCCCCTGGCAGCCAGACCCACCTCGAAGAAATCACGGCCATAGCCCTTACCCTCTGGTGTCACGACAATTTCCTGTTTTCCGCTTACTCCTGCGGGCAGGGTGAAGGTGATGGTGTTATCGGCCCAGCTGGTGACATCGGCCGCCTGGCCGCCCACGGTAAGGGCTCCCTGGGTTCCAAAGAAGTAGCCGCTCAGCGTGGCCTGGCCGTTTTCATCAATTTCCAGATCGTTGAGCACAGGCACGCACTGGTTTTCATCAAAGGCGGCCGCAGCGTCAATAAAACCGCCGGACACAGATTTGTCCGCCAGATCCTTTTGCTCGGTGCGGTTAACCCCGCCCTTGATACGGGCGCAAATTTCGGCCGCGTGTTCGGCTTTGGTTGTCTGGCTGTTAAAGGTTTCTGACAGCAGCGCGGCCAGTCCGGTGACCACCGGGGTGGCCATGGAGGTGCCGTCTGAATAAAAATAATCGGAGGCTTTTTTGCCAAATCCCAGATCGTCCAGGCGGAAGGCGGCAGCATTGCCTGTCTTGCCGCTCATGACACCCAAGGTCCCATTTCCTGCTGGCCTTGGCACCAGGCGCAGGGCCACGGTGTCTTTTTCGCTATCATTTACATATTGTCCAAAATCGGGCAGATTGACCTCCTGGGTGGACTGCACCCAACTATGGTCGTACAGGCGCAGACGGGCCGGCATGTAGCTGGGGCTGCCGCTGGCGTCCTGGCCGATGATCTGGGTGGAATTGATGTCGGTCCACTGGCCCTCGGCGTTCTGGTACTGGATCAGAAAGGTCTCGCCGTACATGGCGTTATCACACCCACCCTGGAAGGCGATGTGAAAATTCTCAGCAGTATTGATGTCTTTCAAATCTTTCCGGTCAAAGGTCAGCTCAATGGCAAAGCTCTGGCCGTTTTCAATGCTGTCCAGCGGCAGGGCAAGGCTTTTAGCACTGTTGTAGCCCAGCGCTGTGGCTGCTTTGGCGGTCTCCACCTCTTTGCCCTCAGCGTCCAGAAGGCGCATGCCCACCTTCGGGGCGCCACTTTCAAAATCCTCATAGAAATAACTGTCCGCATCGGCCTGAATCTGCGGCAGATACTGGACAGGCATGGTATGAGTATAGAAGGGGTCCGCGTCATCCTCATAGGTGGTGACAGTGGACAGAATCTGGCTTCCAGGCGAAAAGACGTCCACAGATTCCTGACCCCAGCAGGAGAACCCGCTGCGGTAGCCCTGGCTGTCCATGGCGCCCACTGTTACCACGTAGGGGCTGTCCACAATGCCGCTGGTATTGAGGTCGTTATTGACATTGGAATTGCCCGCCGCAAAGCAGGAGACCACGCCGTATTCCTGGCCAATGGCCGTGGCGGCAGTGGAGACTGAGCGCAGCTGTGCGCCGTCATAATTGGAGGGTCCCCATGAGTTATTGACCGCCACCACGTTTACGCCGGCTTTGGCCGCAGCCTGGATGTAGGCGTAGCCCTGAATGGCGCTGGCGGAGGTGCCGGCTCCGCTATTGCCTAAAAACCGCACAGCCATGATCTCAGCATTGGGGCTCACGCCGGCAACGCTGTCGCCGCCAGCCTGTGCATCGTTGTTCCACTGAGCGCCGATAATGCCCGCGCAGTGGGTGCCGTGGCCGATGTCTGTATCCATGGGGTCACTCTTGTCCTTCTCCCCATTGGCGCCGCCCAGAACATTGTAGCCATATTGGCCGCCGCCCATTTTTGTAAGCGTGTCATATTTCAGGCCATCGTCCCACATAATATTCTTTAAATCCGGGTGTTCGTAATCCACGCCGCTGTCCAGTACGGCCACTACGGGCTTATCACTGGAAGCAGCATACTTTTTCCAGGCTTCCACCGCGTTAATATCCACTGCGGGGTTGACCGCGGGTGTTTGGCTGGTGGCTCCGCTGTTCATCTTATTGTCCAGGGCCCACTGGTACGGATAGCCTTTATCGGTTGGCTCTCCCGCGTCGTAGGGCTCTACGTAATAGTTGGGCTCTGCAAAGGCCACGTTGGGGTTATTTTGCAGATCGGCGATGAGGCTCTCGGTGTCCTGATCACTCTTGACCAGCACCAGGCTCTTGCCCGTATCCGCCGCCGCGCTGCGCAGCAGGCTGCTGGCTTCCTCCGGTACGGCTGCCGTGTCCTCCACGGTCATCAGCTCCTCGGTCTCGTAGGACGGCGCAGCGCTTCGGCCAAAGCCGTTGATATTGTTGAGGGCTGCCGCGCCGCCGTTCACATAGACAACGGCCTCACCGGGGACATAGTCCACCCCGGGAGTGCCGAGACTGGCGGCTGCGTCATTTTCCTGAGCCAGTGCCGAAGCTGGCACGGCGGACAGGATCAGCGCCAGGCTTAAAGCGATGGCTAAAATTCTTTTTTTCACGTTTTTCTCCTCTCGTCTTTTATCATTACATTTTATTATAACACAGAACCGGCCTGCCTTTGCATGCCGTTTACATAATATTTTGACCGTTCGTCATATTTTTATCTTTATTCATTGGCAGCTACTGCTGCTCTGTCACCGGGCCTCTGACCAGTTTTCCCTCAAAGGCTTTTTCTGTCCGGCCCTCCTGTTTTTCGTTCTCGTATAGATAGAGGGTGTCGCCGTCAATTTCATACTGGCGCGCCATGCTGTTTTCTCCGCCCAGGTTCATCAGGGTTTCACCTTCGATACCGCTGCCCGCAAAGCCAGTGATCTCGAAGGTTATCCGGTCTCCGTTCACGATATACCTGCCGCTGACTGTGGTGATAATATCCCTTGATTTTGCGGATACCACGCGCTCCTCAAAGGTTCCGTCGCCGTTAAAGGTCAGCTGATAGGCGCTCTGATCGGTTCCATCTGCCGGCTGCTCATGCCAGGAGCCTTCAAGGCCCGCCCGCGCGCCTGTGCTGCAGGCTGTCACAGCCAGGCACAGGGCCAAAGCCATCAGAGTAAGCATTATTTTTTTCATCGGTTTACCTCCTGTTTTCTTCTTCATTTAAATTTGAGCCAATCATACTGATCTTCGTCATAAACACACCGTCCTTGCAGCGGTATTCAATATAACCGCCGTGGGCGTCCACAATGCGCTGTACGCTGGACAGGCCCAGACCTCTGCGGCCGCCACCTCCTTTTTCACCCAGCCCGGCAGTTGTCAGCTCACCCCGAGCGTCCGCTGCCGAGGTGGTGTTTTTTAGGACTACCACCACAGAATTGCCAACCCGGCCCACCCGCAGGTCAATCATCCTGCGCTCCGGCGCCACAGACTGGCAGGCATTATAGGCGTTTTCCAGAATATTGGAGAAAAGGACCGTTAAATCCACTGGACCGACGCCCGGACGCTCCTCCAGCTGGGCCCTGGCCGTAAGGGTAATCCCGCTCTCACGGCATTTGCCATAATAGTACTGGTAGATGGTATTCAAAATATAATTGTCCGAAACCGGAGCCGATGTCTCGGATTGCACACGCGCGTCGTAGGCAGCGATATAGGCCTGAATGGCTGTGGTATCTCCCTTTTCCGCCATCTCTCCGATGAGCCGCAAATGGTGGCGCACATCGTGCCGGATCATGCGGGTGTTCTCAATGCTGGCGGTAATATTTCGGTAGTTAAGCTCCTCAAGCTCGATCTGGTGCTCAAGCTGCCGGGCCTTCTCCTCTGTTTCCCGGCTTTTGTTCATCTGGCGGGCTGTAAAGAAAAAAATGCCAAAGGAGCCAAACACGCACAGGGTCAGGCTGTAAAAGACAAAGACCACTGTGTCAAAATCAAAGGTTACCTGAGTATAGCTGGCACCGTAAAGCAGCAGCATCACAATGATGGTCAGGCACAGGTAACGGCTGGTTTTGATATCCATCACCCGCAGCACCGGGCAGACCATCCTGCGCATAAACAGGACCAGCGGCGGCAGGGTCACGATTTCGACCAGCAGGATAATATAGAAGGAGCCGCCCTGGAGCATGACGCCGGCCTCCCTGGCGCTGTTCCAGAAGCCGAAGGCTTCGTATCTCACCAGAAAGGAGTTGGCGCAGGAGGCCACAAAAACCGCGTAGGCAAAGCCCATTGAAAAAACCAGCAGCTTTTTGACCAGAGTGCTGCGCACGCAGAACAGAAACAGCAGAAAGCAGAAAAGCAGAAAAATGTAAAAGATCATGCTGTTCCCGTTAAAGGCGGCCTCGGCATCCTGGCAGTGAAGCCGCTCGTTAAAGGCCCAGGCCAGGGTTTGCAGGATTGAGAGCATAAGCATAACGATAAGGTTCAGGCCTGCCATCCTTCCTGCCGGCAGGCGGTAATCTCGCGGGTCAAAGGCCAGATAGCACAGGGCCGCAACGGGCGCCACCTGCAGCCAGAACCCCAGAAAATACCGGATAAAAATATTGGATTCCAGCAAAGGCGTTATCTCCCTTCAATTTTTGAAAACTGATAATCAAAGTATTTTTTTCGGATAGCGGCTTTATCCTTGCGGCTGAGGCTATACTCCTCGCCGTTTTTCAGGGTGCAGCAGCCTGTGTCCATGGTCTCAATATAATCCATGCTGGTAATCAGCCCCTTGCGGAGCCTGAGAAACCATTCCGGCGACAGCTGCTTTTCAATCTCCTTCAGGGGATAATAGACACTGACCACGCCATTATCAGTGTAAAAGCTGGTCTCGTTACCCGTGGTTTTGATATAAAGAATACTGCTCTCCTTGATTTTCAGTTCCTCCCGCCGCCATTTAACCTGAATGAATTTCTCCACACTGTTGTATTTTTGCAGATATTTCTCGAAGGTACGCCTGATCCGATCGGGCGTTGGCGGTTTTAATACATAGTCTAAGGCCTCCACGTCGTAGGACTCCACAGCAAATTCGTTGGAGCCGGTCAGGAAAACGATCTGAGCCTGACGGCTCTTCTCCCGGATCGCCCGAGCAATATGCAGGCCGGATTCCTCTCCCATAAAAATATCAATAAAGGCCAGATCTGGCACGTTATTCTCAAGATAGCCAAGACAGCTCTCAACCTCTTGAAAACAGTGCAGCTTCACGGGAGTCTGGTAATCCTCCGTGGCTTCCTGGATGCAACGCTTTGCCTCCTCCAGTTCCAGCTGGTTGTCCTCGCACAGCAAAATTTTCATCAGTCATTTCTCCATTTTTATTGATTAAGGCCATTATAACAGATCTTTGTTTATTTAACAGCATTTTTAGATTTCTGTATGCAACTAAAAAAGACAGATGCGTCCCGCGCATCTGTCTTTTAAATGATAAATTTACTCGAGCGGCTTACCGTGTCCTTTTTCTGCGGTAAACATAGCCCGCGCCAAAAATGGCGGCCAGTGCCACGATGCAGGCAGCGCCGGCGTACTGCGGGGTTTCAAGAATACCAGTGAGCACGTTGCCGCTGGCTTTTGCGCCGCCGTCCTGATGGACGGTTGTGTCTGTACTGGTGCCGCTGCCATTATCCGGCGTCGCACCGCCCTCACTCTGATCCTTTTCAAGAGCAATGGCGTAGGTGCCGTTGAGTACACTGGTGTCTACGCTCAACACTGCGGCGGCATTTTCAGCCCCTTCGGCGTTCAGAGTCTTAGCCTGGGCATCCGGGGCAGCTGCGCTGGTGGTAAAGGGAGTGATGCTCCCATCCTCCCTCACCAGGTATACACCGGTTTTGGCCGCGTCGTAGCCCTCGGGCAGCGGGAAGCTCAGGGTGACGGTTTTGCCCTCTGGCAGGGCCAGGTCTTTGCCATCCTTCTGAGTTTTAACCTCATACAGGGTAAAGGCCTTATAGCTGTTTTTAAGATTGGTCAGGGCCGCTTGGCCCAGGGCGGTTTCGTCCAGCTGTGTGGCACTGAAAATGGTGCCCGGGGGCAGCAGATCCTCGGTGCCAGTTACAGTGACCCCGTTATCAGCCAATACCTCGGCCACCTTAAAGCTTAAGGTGTACTGGGCTTCATTGTTGCCCCTTGGCTGGGAGGTGGTGTCAATAGTGACCACGCTGTCCGGAGAAATCTGCGTGCCCTCGGCGTAGGAGGTGCCGTCCACACTCAGGCTGGCCGTACCGTTCTGAACACTGCTGGTCAGGGCAATCTGCTTGGTATTATCCGGCAGTTCCACTGGAGTGCTGAAATCTGTGACGATCTGGTTTCCCAGGCTCTGGCCATCCTGGCCAAAGCTTTCGACATTCAGGCTCACCGCGATAGCGTCCTTATCCACCGTAAAGGCTTTGATCATCACATTGCCATAGTTAATGGTTTCGTCGCCGTTTGGCATTTCAGGCATGTCTGCCACGTCAGACCAGAC
Source organism: Eubacterium sp. AM05-23 (assembly GCF_003477535.1). NCBI lineage: Bacteria > Bacillati > Bacillota > Clostridia > Eubacteriales > Eubacteriaceae > Eubacterium > Eubacterium sp. AM05-23. Next base: position 81,687 of record NZ_QUDF01000003.1, on the reverse strand, counting down.
CCACTGGCCGTCTTCCTCGGCGCCGACATAGCTCTGCCCATGCTCAATCTTGGCAATGGACGTGATGGTGCCCCCGTTCTGGGGTATAACGCCGCTGTAGCCCATCTCCATAGGCATATAGCCGCCTCTGGCGCCGGTGATGGTCTCGACCACGGCAAAGCGCTCGCCGGCCTTCAGCTCAACTGGTGTGTCCAGCGTGATGGTATGGTAGCCGCCGTAGATGGGCCAAGCCGTAGCTGTGGAGACAGCCTCGCCCGCGTTTGAAAGGTCTGCGCCATCGGCCAGCTTATAAATTTCAACCTCAACGGTGCTGTTCGTATCCACGGTGATGGCAGACACAGCGGTTAAAACCTCGTCCTTTTCCGCGGTAAAAACATTGGCCACCTTGTTGCCTCTGCTGGCCTCGCTCGGCGGAACCGACACAAAAGACTTATAGCCTAAAAAGTCATACTGATAGTTATTGTCATAGCTGAACAGGCCGTTTTCCGGCACATCCACCTGGTATGAGGTGAACTCGCTGACGGTCTGATCATAGTAGGAGATATAGAAATAGCCTTCTGCATCCACGGAGCCCGGGCCGCCGTCGCCCTTGCCCCAGCTGTTTTTGACAATCCACGCGCCCGGTCCCGGCGGCGTGGTGCTGAAGTTCTCAACACCGTAGGTATCGTCCCATCCCACAATGGAGACTTCGTGGTTGGCCGAAGCATTTCTTGGGCTATACTGGGCATGGGTTGTCGTATTAAAAATTTCGGTGGTCTTATCATCCTGATCTGGAAGTGATTTCGCCGAATGGTAGGACACATCCAGCACACCGTTTTCCATGAGAGTGCTCTTAACGGCCTTTAAGGCAGCCTCGTCAAAGGAATAGCCGGTTTTATAGGTGTAGCCGTCCTTATCCACAGCTGTGCCAGTAAAGACACCGGTCTCAGGCAGGTAATCCACGTTCTGCACGTGCACCTCGTCTGCCTCATCCCGCAGGCTTGAAGGCAGGCTCCAGTCACCGCTTTTATCCAGAGTGCCGGCAGCGTTGACATAAGGTGCCAGCGCCTCGGATACTGGCCCAAACCAGGCTGTGGTGTCGGCTGTGGCCATCTGGCGGCGTCCACCAAAATCCAGGACGCTTGCCGTACCCTCCACAATCTGATATCCCTCGCCCTGATAAGGCTGGAAGGTAAACCAGGCCATATAGTGCTCGGAGTAGTCCAGGCTGCTGGCGCTGCCAGCGCCGTTTAGCACTGCGTTGGATTCGATGCTGGAGGTATTGCCAAAAGACCAGCAGGAACCCCAGGGGTCCTGGGCGCGGGTTCCGGTCACAAGGTTTTCATTCCGCAGGTCGTATTTCTCCGGTAACGGCTGCTCCACGCCTCTTGGCGTAATGGCGTTGGTGTCCTGGGGCAGGGTGTAGTAGGACGAATCCAGCCCGGCGGGCAGGCGACCGCCGTTGTAGTTATCAACACCGCTGGTATCTACTGGAATCTCCGGCATTGCCAGCACGGCAGAGCCGGTAAAGGCCGCAAAGCTTAAGGTTACGCCCAGGGCAGCCGCGAACACGCGCCGTCTCAGGGCTTTTACATACGGTTTCTTTTTCATGGTTGCTCCTTTTAAAATATAATAATGATCATATTATAACACATTTTACAATATTCTGTCCGACCGTTTGTCATGAAAATTGACCGTTTACATAATATTATGTTTTTATTTTAAAACAAGCCGGCTGGATTAACAGCCGGCTTATAAAGCTTGATGAAAATTGATTATCCCTCTTTCCGTCTTCCGGCCAAAACACTTCCGGCCAGGCACAAGGCCAGCAGGCCCATACAAATCACGGTAGAAAGGGTGCTGTCAGCCACAATGCCGGTGTTGACGCTGGCTTTTTCGGCCTTTGTCTGGCCGGCGCTGCCGTTTTGCTGGTTGTCCTCGCTGCTGCCACTGCCGCCAGGTGTGGTTTCTGCGGCGTCGTTGGTGCTCACTGCCATGCGCTTAAAGACCAGACCGCTGGCCTCCATATCCTTGGAGACATGGGACAGAACATAGAAATAATTCTGATAGGCGATGCCCACAGGCGCAATGGTCTTTGCCGGGTAATACACACTGCAGGAGGCTGTAAGAGCCTGGTCGCCAGCTTTCAGGGTCCAGGTATCTGCAAAGCCCTCAGAGTCGTTGTAGTTTTTAACCAGTCCTGTGGCAATGGCGCCGGTGCTGGTGCCGCCAAGAGCTGTCAGCAGGCTCTGGCCGCCATTGTCGTAATCAGCAGTGGCCTTCTGCCAGGTTTTTCCGTCGTCGCTTGTGCTGTAACAGGTTCCGGCGTTATTGTAAAGGGTGATGATTTCTCTGTCGGTACCGCCAACCGCCAGCCTTGGCGAGGCCAGGGCTTCTGGCAGCTTAAAGCTGGCCAGCTCAGCGGTTTTTTCGTCCGGGTTAATCTGGTAGCAGCTGTCCTGAGCCAGCGTTTTGCCGGCGTTTTCAGGATCTGTCAGGGTTCCTCCGGCGTAGATGAGCTGGCCCTTGTAGTTGATGAGGGTTCCCTGATTAGGCAGGCCGTCGGGCAGCTCGCAGGCTGTGGTCCAGCTGTTTTCGTCCACGTTAAAGCGCAGCAGCATTGTTTTTTGCGTATTCACGTCCGCACCCATGAGATAGACGTTCCCTTGCCATGCGCAGGCCGTGGGGTCATACATGAACACCGTGTCTGGGCTGGGCAGCTGCTCCCAGACGCCGCCGCTGCTGTCTGGCACGTAGCGCCAGACCTTTGTCTGGGTGTTGCGCGTATCGCTGATGCCAGTGGTCGTGTAAGCGGTCAGGAAAGAACCGTTAAAGTAGTACAACGCCCCGCCCGTGGCCGCCATGGTTCCAACATCGCCTTTCTGGTCTGCCAGGGTTGTCAGGCTCTCGCCTTGGGGCAGGTTCAGGGTTTCAAAGCCCTGGGCGGCTGCGTCGCTGCCAAAGCTCAGGTTGCTTCTGCCTGTATTCTGGCCTGCTTTAATGACCACCTCGTGCCGTCCCTTTTCTGCCGACAGTTTAGCCTTATCCAGAGTGATGACGTCGGCGCTCCAGTTTACCACAGCTGCGGTGGCGTCTGCGCCGTCAATGGTGATGCTCCCCTTTTCGTTTCCTAAAAAGTGTCCTTTCAGGGTCACGGTGCCATCCTGATCCCCGGCCTCATAGACCACAGGGTTGGGGTTGTTCTGGGCTTTTTCCACGTTCAGGTAGCCGCCGGAGATGCTGTTGGCGGTGTAGTTGGCGCTGTCGGTGGTGCCGCCCTTTATGCGGGTGGCCAGCACGTCGGCGGATTCGTTGAAATATTTGGCTGCCAGCAGAGCCACAGAGCCCGTAACGGCCGGCGTGGCCATGGAGGTGCCGTGCTCGTAGCCGTAGGCCACCTTCTGGGTGCCAATGCCAACGGCGTCGATGTAAAGGCCGGTGGCCGCGCTGGCGTCACTAACCTTGATTTCCAGTTTTAGCTGGAAGGGCTGGCTGGCAAAATTGTCAGGCAGCTGCACAGTGCTGTACTCCCAGAGGTTATAGCGGCGCATGGCGCCTGTGGTGCCATCGACCTGGGTAACCTTGTCCACAACCGGGCATGAGACCGTTGTTCCGTCCTCGCCCACATAAATGACCTCGATTCTGCTAAAGGAACTTTGGACGTTCTGGGCGCCAAAGCTAAAGAAGGCCGTGGGCGCGCTGTCGGCGGCGTTGATGGTGATTGGATTGCTGATGAGTGTCGTGGTTGTGCTGGGCGATACCTCGGTGGTTTTCAGGCAGCCGTTGCCCAGCATGGCCTTTCCTGCCTCGCCGTCCGCCACGGCATCGCCTGTGTGGTTGGCGGCGGTATCGCTGTAGTAATAGAAGGGCAGGCCGCCGTTCTGGGCCTCTTTATCTGTGGCTCCGGGTTTATCTCCCTCATAGCCATCGTAGATGTAGTTGGCGCTTGGATCGGCAAAGGGCGCCATGTAGGCTGTCTTTTCGTTGGGAAGTGTGGATAAAATGCTGGAGCCGGGCGCGAACACGTCCACGGTCTGCTTTCCGTAGCTGCTGAACACGGCCTTGGTGGCGTCGCTGTTCATGGCGCCGACCACCAGAGTGTAGGCCTTTGGCAGCTGACCGTTGGTGGTGTTGGTTTCCAGATCCAGATTGGTGCTGGAATTTCCAGCCGCAAAAACGCTCACCACACCCTTCTGGCCAAGGGTGGTGATGGCTGTGTTCAGGGCTTCGCTGTAGCTTGGCATACTCCAGGAGTTGTTGATGGCCTTCAGGCGGGTAGCGCTTCCCTCTGCCTCAAGGGTGTCGCAGACTGCTGAGAGATAGCTGTAGCCCTGGATGAGGTCGCTTAAAATCCCGCCGCCGGAGCTGTTCATCCCCTTGACGGCAATGAGCTGCAGATCCTTGCAGACGCCGTCCACGCCCTGCTTATCCCATGAGGCGCCGATGGTGCCTGCGCAGTGGGTACCATGGAGCATGTTGTCCATGGGATCGGTGGGGTCGGTGGCTGTCAAATCGATGCTACACACGTTCTTCCCGTAGGTTCCACCGCCGTCAATGCCGGCGAGATCAACGCCGGTCTCGGCTTTATCCCACATCTGTGTGGCCAGATCGTCATTGGTGTAGTCCACGCCGGTATCCAGCACGGCCACAGCCACATTTTTACTGCCTTTATTGCCCGCATTCCAGACAGGCTTTGTGTTAATGTCCACGCCGGCAGTGCCGCCCATCTGGCCTCGGTTATCCATACTCCAGAGACCATTAGACATATCCTGCACAGCAGGGTCTTGGTTTATAACGGTTGCCGGTACTCCAGCGGCCTGGCTGGCTCCGGTCTGAAGGAGGCTGACTTCCGGCTGGGCTTTCGCTTCATCGCTGTCGGATTTTTCGGCCTCAGCCTCAGCGTTTTGAGTCCCGGCGGATGGTGTCGGCTCTGCGCCCTCCACGGGGGAGGGCTCTGCCACTTGGCTGATTTCATCCGTTGTGGCTTCGTCTGTGCTCACCTGCACCCGATAGTTGGGCTCGGCAAAGAGAACGGAGGGGTTGTCCTTCAGGCTTTCGATGAGGGTCTGGGTGTTTTCCCCGGCCGCTGATTCCACCAGCACGAGCTGCCTGGTATCTCCTTCGGCTGCCGAACGGCTTTTGAGCAGGCCGTTTTCGGCCGCGCTGTCGGAGATGGTCATCAGGCTGTCCACAATCTGAATATCCGAAGCGCTCCGGCTCCGGCCGCCGTTCAGGCTCTGCAGGCCGCCCTCAACACAGACTATGGCCTGCCCTTCAACATAGTCGCCGGTGATGGCTGGCGTCTGGCTTTCCTCCGCCAGAGCTGTCAGGGGCAGACTGCCAAAAACCAGCAGTGCGGTCAACAATAGACTCAGGTACTTTTTCATGTTTTACTTCCTTTCACGATTGATGTTGTTTTTATTATAACAGATTTTCACCCATCCCGGATGACCGTTTGTCCCGAAAAACAACCGTTCGCATAATATTCATAAGCCGGCTGGATTAACAGCCGGCTTATAAAGCTTGATGAAAATTGATTATCCCTCTTTCCGTCTTCCGGCCAAAACACTTCCGGCCAGGCACAGAGCCAGCAGGCCTGCGCAGACAGCGGCAGAGAGGGGGCTGTCTGCCATCACGCCGGTTTTGGGGCTGTCGCTGCCCGGGTTCACGGCCGGGGCACCTTTGACGGTTACCTCGGCTGTAGCCACGGCGGTTCCGGCCTTGGCGGTGATGACAGCTTTGCCGCCGGAGATGGCAGTTACCAGGCCGTTTTCATCCACGCTGGCGATCTCGGGGTGGTCGCTCTGCCATAAAATGGTCTTGTCCACAGCGTCGGCTGGGCTTGTCTCTGCACTCAGCTGGCCAGTTTCGCCTTTGGTCAGGGTCATTTTATCCGGGCTCAGGGTCATGCTTTCCACGCCCTGGCTGGTGATGGTCACCACGCAGCTGGCGGTGACGGTCATGTCCGCGTCGCTGGCCGCGGTCACGGTGACCACGCCAGGCTTGAGGGCAGTGAGCACGGGCACGGTCTCGCCGTTCATGCTCACAGTGTTGTCCAAGCGCACGCTGTCCACATCGCCGCTGACGCTCCAATTAATCCGGGCGCTGGCCGGGCTTTCTGAGCCTAAAAGGCTGGCCTTAAGGCTCAGGGACTGCTCGGGCGCGTCGGCTGTGAGCAGCAAGGCCTTTTCGCTGTCGCTCAGGCTCAGACCTGTGGGGTGGTCCACAGCAAAGCCGCCATTGCGGGCAATGTTGTTTTCTACACAGGCTATGGCCGCGAAGGTCCAGCAGGAGCCAAGATTTCCCTGGTTGCGGACCGGGGTCAGGGTACCGGTTTCTCTCAGGTCAAATTTGGCAGGCAGGCTCTGCACTGGCGTCTGGGCGCCGTTGGCTCCGTCCAGTGATGCGGTCAGCGCCCCGTTCACCGAGGCGGTATCCTGGCCGCCAAGGCTGATGTCGTTGATGCGCACCTCTGGCAGGCTGTCCACCATTTCGGTGTCTTCGGGCAGGACGCCCTTTGCGGCTGTGGCTGTGGACACGCTCTCTTTGTAGCTGCTGCTGTTCACATCGCAGGTGTAGGCCCGGATGTTAAAGAACACGCCCTGGGCGCCATAGTCCACGTTCTGGCCGTTCTGGCTGATGAAAGAAACTCCCTCCGCGGGCTCGATGCCGCTGGTGGCGTTTTGAACATTGGAGGCTATACCCATGGATGCGTTGCCACCGGGCTCCTGGGCCTCCAGCCGCACGTTAACTGCGAAGCTCCCGCCCTGCGGGATACGAATGGCCTGATTTAAGGCCTCTGTGTAAAAACCAGCGTATTTTTTAACGCCCTCAGCCACCTTCTGTGTAACGCCGTTCTGGGTAACGCTGATCTCGTACCGGGTGTTGGCGTCGCCAGTAACAAAGGATACGGCTTTCAGCAACTCGTCGCCGCTGCCCGCGCTTTTAAAGACCTCAGTGGTCGTGAAAGCGGCGCTGCTGTTAATAAAGCTGACAGTACCCCAGGGGTCGTTCATATACTGGCGGTTGTAATTGTCAGGCAGTTCATCGGCCATAAAGACCGTAGGGTTGTTCATCATGCAGTAGGCGTCCTCGTAGGACAGGTAAAAATATCCCTCGTCTCCCGCTTGATCGCCCCAGGAGTTTTTGACAATAAAGGCTCCGTCATGCTCCGGCATGGGGATTGTAACATTGGTGTAGCCAGCAGTCTCAGCTGCTGCCGGGTTGCCTGTAAAATTTTTGCGGCTGTAGTCGTCGTCCCAGCCCGCCACGGTCACGATGTGGCCGCCGTCTGCTTTTTCTATGGGATAGGCGTAGCTGCTGTCCACATACAGGTTCTGGCTGTTTGGAGTCCAGTAGGCACTGGCTGACTGGATATAAATATCAGCCGCGCCATAGCTGTACACGGCGTTTTTAAGGTTATCCACCGCGTTCGCCCGGTCGCTGTTGGGCAGGTACAGGGCGTTTTGGACATGGTACTGTGCCTCGTCAGATTTATCCTTATAATTGTAAGGACCCTGATCGCTGTAGGGATGGGCTGCCTCGGTGACTGGGCCGCTCCAGTGCGACAGGTAGGCCATGGACATCAGGAAATGACCGCCGCCGTCTGGGCCCAGATCCCAGGCATAGCCACTGCCTGTACTGCTCTTGTCAGACATGGCTGTGAGCATGTTCATCTCGGAGAGATCCAGGCTGCTCACCGCGTCCTTATCCAGCTCTTTGGTCAGGCTCAGGGTGTAGGGCTGGGTCTGGGAGAAGCTGTCCTCCAGACTGGCCACCTTTAGCAGGTATCTGCCCGGGGCCGCAGCATAGCGGATGCTCTGGCTCTTTCCCTTGATGGCGGACTGGGCCAGGGTATTGCCTGTGCCGTCGCAGAGGGTCAGGCTGTAGGAGGTGCCATCCGGCGGGGTCAGGGTTAGGTTGAGATTGGCGCTGTTTCCAAGCTCGAAGGCGTAAACGTCCACGTCGCCGCTGTTGTGCAGGGTGGCCTCAAGCCTTCCGGGAAAGCTGACGGCCGTGGCCGCGGTCACGCTGTCATTGGGCTCGTAGCGGTCGCCCTCACCCTCACCGGTCTCATAGGTATAAGTATACACATTGCCCGGCTGCACGCCCTCGGCATCTGGCAGCAGGCTCATGACCTTGAGGGTGGTCGTCTCTTCGATTTTGATGGGCGCGCTGTAAACGCTGCCGTTGTCCGCCGATGGGTCGGTGCCGTCAGTGGTGTAGCGGATCTGGGCGTCCTGGGTGTCGCAGCTCAGAGCTATCTCGGTTCCCTTCTGCACCCATCCCGACACCACGTTTGCCTTAACCGGCGCCGGTACCACGGTGTAGCTCCAGCTGGATGTGGGCGAATAATTGCTGCCGTCTGCGTTCACAGTGCAGGCCCTGATATCAGCGCTCTGGTTCAGGACAATGGGCGCTGTGTATTCCCGGCCCTTTGTCAGCGGATCGCTGCCGTCGGTGGTGTAATAAATCCTGGCGTTCTCATCATTTGTGCTCAGAGTGACGTCTGTGCCGTAAATGGTGTATTTCTCCTCGCCCGGTGTGGCTGTGACGCCGGACAGCACCTCGGTGGTGATGCCTGCAAAGCGCACATTATCGCCATAGGCTGTGGGCGTGGTAGCGTCAGCGGGGCTCATGCTGAAGCTGGCCGCCCCTCCGCCGGGCAGTGCCTTGAGGGCGCTGCGGATGGCAAAAATACGGCCGACCTCCACGCCGTCCACGTTATTCACATCGCTGTCTGCGCCGCCGTTCAGGCTGTAAACGCCCGAGGCCTCTCTCAGGTACAGGGCCAGGTTATAGTTGGTGATGAGGGCGTTCATATCCGCAACGGTTTTGCCCTCGCCCATGTAGCCCATATCCCGCAGGGCCTTTTCGAGGTCGCCTATGGTGCTGCTCTTGTATCCATCCTCCTGGCTGTTCGCACTTAAAATGGTCTTGTAGATGGCGTCGCCGCCGCCTTCATAACCCCTGGTCTGGTGGGCCAGATAGCGCCCAAAGAGGTACCAGCTGCCATAGGGCACACTGCTGTTACTGCCTGAGGGTACATACCAGTTCTTGAAAATAAAGGGATAGGTGCTGCCATTGGTATTGGCCCACCTTATCAGTGTTGGCACCTCATAGACGGTGGTGGCGTTGGCCAGCCCCGCGATGGCGATGGCGCTCTGGGAAAAGGTCTCATTGAGCCAGCTGTCCGAATTGCCGCCTGTCTGGGCGTAGTTGATGAGGTGCTGGAGCTCATGGGCCAGGGTGGACATCATGACCTCTGTGCTGGCGGACGAACTGCTGGACATGTTTAACATATCCATGGCATTGCCAGTGGCGTACTCTGTTCCCGCAGGCAAAAGATCAGCGGCGTAAAAAAAGCCGGCATAGCTCATGGGATAAAAGACAAAAGCGGTTTTGCCGTCGCCGTCCACGTCCACGCTGTCCCAGCTGCCAAAAGCGTTTTGCAGCTGGTCGTGAATCTGATGGTCAATGGTTTCAGCAAAGACCTGAGCCTGGGCGTCTGTCAGCTGATCCCGGTTGGCTGTATCCCGCCAGATGGTGCAGGTATCGCCCACAGCGGCCACCTCCGCGGTAAAATTGCCGGGTTCTCCGTTATAATAATCCGAATAAAATGTCTTGGTGTCGCCCACCTTGTACGCTGTTGCCGGAGCGTTTCTCAGCCTGGGGGTCTGATCCAGTGCCGGCAGGTTTTCCTGATTCAGGTATGGGGTCAGGCATCGTCCGCCCGCGGCAGCTTCGCCCTCTGCCGTTCCTCCGGCGTTTATATCCAGCCCTGGGCTGCCCGCCGGCGTGGCGGGAATCCCGGTTGCCTGAGTTATAGGCAGGTCATCGTCCGATTCGATATCCAGCTTCAGGTTTTCGGACATCATGACGTTTCCGGTGTAATCCGGCCCCTCTAAATCCACGGCCGCGGACTGCTGCGCCAGAACCGGCGTCCCCAGCAGAAGGGCCAAAAGCAGTGTTACGAGTACTCGTTGCCGATATTTTTTGTACTTCATTGCTCTCCTCCAATTTTTACTTTTATTTTATTATAACATCTCGGACATTTTTCATGGAGACCGTTCACATAAAAAAACGACCGTTTGCATAAAATTTCAAATTTTACTGGATAAACGGTTGTTTTTTTATGTGAACGGTCATGATATTTTGCCTTAAAAAAATGAAAAAACAGCAAAATATGATATAATTTAATAATGAAGTAAACAAATGAATGGAGCGTATTCGTATGATGATTGAAATTGCGATCTGTGAAGACCTGAAAGATGACCGCGACGCCATCAGGTCTTTGGTTGAAAATGAAATGCAGCGCCGGGGCGTTACCTGCCGCATCGTCACTTTCGCGGACGGTGAAGCCCTGCTCAAAACTTTCTCTCCACAGCGCTATTCCCTGATCTTTCTGGATCTCATTCTCCCGGGAATGACGGGTATGGAGGCAGCACGGAAAATCCGCGGTCTCGATCCGGACTGCGGCATTATTTTTACCACCGTCACACCCGACTACGCCCTTGATGGCTACCGGGTCCGGGCTGTGGATTACCTTTTAAAGCCCCTGGACCCACAGTGCCTGTCCGATGCCCTTGACCGATTCCCGCCTATAAACAACACAGAGGATGAGCTTCTGATTCCCATCAGCAGTGCCCAGTCCTCCCAGGAGGTGCCTGTCTCCATCATTGACTACGCCGAAATCTCCGGAAATTACCTCCTTATCCACATTGGTGGGCGTGTGATTCAGACCTATCTCTCCCTGCGCGCACTGGAGAGCCAGCTGCCTCAGAGCACCTTTGTCCGTGTCTCCCGCTCACATCTGGTGAACATGAACTCCATTCTGGCCATCGACGGCGATACCGTATTGCTGTCCAATAACCATACCCTTTATATCAGCCGCCGCCGCAAAAAGCAGGTACAGGCCAGCTTTAACCAGTTTTTACTCGAAAAAGCAAAGGAGGAATGACATGCGCTCAAAACTGTTTTTTATTCTGGCCCTTCTGATGTTTCTGAGCCTGCCCAGCGTCAGGGCCCATGCCGAAACCACCGTCCCCGACCGCGTGGACAGCGCCGAAGCGCTGAGCCAGTGGCTGGACAGCCATAAGGAAAGCGGCGGCCAGGTGGCCCTGGACGCAGACATCGAGTGGGAGGGGTATTTCAAATTCCTGACCAAGGCCCCGGTGATCATCGACGCCGGCAGCTACAGCTTTCATCTCAACTATCGGTCTTATCTCGGTTTTTCCGGCCCGGTGACCATCAAGGGCTCCCCGCTGCCCGGCGGCGTCCTCTTCGACGGCGAACAGAACGCCCAGCTCTCTCTGGATGATGGCGCCAGGGTTGTGGCAGAGGGCGACAACGTCACTGCGGTCCAGACCCGCTGGAGCCAGGGGTTGTCCACCTGTTTTGCGGATATTTGCGTCACGGGCCGCCAGGCCACCGCTGTTCGGCTGGCCGGGGGCGATCTCTCCCTCTCCTGTATCCGTCTCTACGCCAGCGGCGAAGGCGCCGCCTGTCTCGATGCCGGCGAGGGCACAGCCGACGTGTTTTTCTCGATTCTCAAGGCCACAGGGCCGGACGCCGTGTCTCTGCGCTCCGGGGCCGGCTCAGTGGTAGATACTGCGGCCTGCAGCCCAGAGCCAGAGGACGCTGTGCTCATCCCGGCCAGCCGTCACAAAATCGGGCTGTGGGTTGCCAACAGTGACTCCTTTTTCTATAAAAGCATCCAGGATACCGAACCCCTGCCCGGCCGCGTCGAAATAACCTTTGACAAGACCGAAAGCACCCCTGCGCGCAGTCTTTCACTGGACTGGACGCCTGAGACCACCCCGCCCGCTGTTCCGGGCAGCTACACGGTCACCGGCGTTCTGGAGCTTCCAGAGGATTTCACCGCTCTGCTCGGCGATTTTAAGCCCACTCTGTCCGTACAGATGGTGGACCCGTCCAGACCCTACCTGAAGCCCATTTACCAGCTCAACGCCGACGGCGTCTGCGCGATCCCTTATTTTAAGACCTTTAACTCCAAGGATCATCATGAAATCCTGTATCTCAGCGAGGACAACGGCAAAAGCTGGCACAGCGTCCCCTCCGACAGCGGCAAGGGAGACCGCTACATGAGCTATAACCACCTGTCCATCCAGTTTAAAAACTATTTTGAACCAGGCAAAACCTACCTCTTAAAAATGGAGGTAGAAAGCCCAGAAATCTCCGGAACCTCTAATATACTGGAGATCACCCTCTCCGATGACGGCAGTCTGGACATCTTTAGTTTTGACGGCGACCGGGATTTCTCCGACCGGGACGACAGCCACAGCGATGTCATACCTGTCTCGCCTGACACACCTATTGATACTGCCGCCGCTGACGGAGAAACCTACAGCAGCAGCGAAGTCATGGACATGGTAGAAGCCAATCCCGGCTATACCACCTTTTTCGGGGAAGGCATCCAGGCCTCTGTGGACTCACAGGCCCTCGCAGCTCTGATGCCCGGCGCGGACGATACGCTCACGGTCCAGCTGACCGCCCTGGGCGGCAGCCGCTACCGCGTCGCCTTTATCAAAAAAAGCGGCGAGGCTGTGACCTTTTCTGACACCCCGCTGCTTGTAAGAATTAACATCGCGCTGCGTGAGAACGAGACGCCTGACCAGCTCAGCTTTAAAACCGAGGACGGCGCCGCCGCGGACATCGCCGCCTACAACAGCGAAACCGGACAGCTGGAGCTGAGGGTGAGCGTCCCCGGCGTTTACACCCTGTCCTCAGACTGGAGCGTGCCGGCCGCGCCAGCCGCCGCACTGCAGGCACCCGCGCCCGGGCCGATATGGATCGGGCTGGCTGTCCTGACTGCCATCTGCACCGCCGCCCTTATCATCGCGCGCCTGAAAAAAAGAACCGTCTGAGTTCCTCCGGAGGATTATGTGAAAACATCTGATTCACCCCGAAACTGGCTTTTCCTGGCGGCAGCCCTGCTGCTTGCCTTTCTGCTTTTTACTGCCAGCTATCGCTTTAACAATAAATACACTGCGTCTGCGCCCGAGGAAAACGGAAGCATTGTGCGCATCAGCGCAGCGGACCTTTCGGGCCGCCGCCCTGTCTTTCTGGCCAAAGGCTGGGAATTCTACCAATACCAGCTTCTGACTCCGGACAGCTTTGCCAACGCACAGCCCATTCCCAATGCCCGCATCACCATCGGACAGGTCCAGGGCTTCGATCTCGGCCACGGCAGTCCCCACGGGTCCGCCACCTACCGCCAGACCCTTGTGCTCGATACCGAGGCGGCAGACAAAGGACTGTTCCTTGAGCTGCCCGAAATCTATGGCTCCTATCAGCTCTATATCAACCGCCAGCTGGCCGCCGCCGGAGACGGCCGCCGTACCTCGGTTCAAAAAATCCGCCTGCCAGAGGACACCCGACAGGTCGAATTGCTGCTCGCTGTATCGGATGACCGCCATTTTTACAGCGGGCTTACCTACCCGCCTGCCCTTGGCACCGAGCATACCCTGAACCTGTTGTGGACTGCGCGTATTACCTACACGGCTTTCACCTGCTGTCTCGCCCTGCTGGCCGGCGTTTTTCTCCTGGTCCTCGGCCTTAAAACCCGGGGGCTGGCCGGATCGCTGCCCTTTGCCCTGCTCTGTCTTGCCTATATCGGGGCATCGAGCTACCCGGTGGTTCACATGCTGTCCCTCGGCGGCGATTACTGGTACAGCCTGGAGCACCTCTGCTATTACCTCCAGTTTCTGCTCATTATGCTAGTATGCGGCCGGCTGTCCGGCCTGTCCTCCAGAGTCCAGACTCCTGCTCTGGCATTGGCGGGCCTTGTCTGCGCCGCTGTCCTCGTCTATCCTCTCTGGCTCAACCGTTTTCCCCTGAAAAGCATGGCGGTTTTCAGCCTTCTCATCGACGTCTACAAATGGGGCACCGTTTTATACCTGGCTGTCCTTCTCATAATGCGCTTTCGCGAAATGCGCGGCGTGGACATCGCCCTGGGCTGCGGCGTGGCTGTCTTTGGAGCCAGCCTTGTCTGTGACCGCCTCTTTCCCCTGTACGAGCCCATTGTGGGCGGGTGGATGGTGGAAACCGCCGTATTCCTCTTTCTTCTCATCCTGTCGGGAGTGCTGCTGAACCGCAGTATCGACGCCCACCGCAGGCTTTACCAGCTGGAGGAGGAAAGCCGCTACACAAAGCTGAAGCTCCGCCTCGAGGAGGACCGCTATGCCGGGCTGCGGGAGCACATCGCGGCAACCTCCAGGCTCCGCCACGATCTGCGTCAGCATTACCGTCTTATGCAGCGCAGCCTGGAGCAGGGCGATTATGCACAGCTCAGCAACTATCTGGAGGCCTATGCCGGCGAGATTCCAGACGGCCCGGGCGGGCGCTACTGCGCACACCAGAGCGCAAATCTGATCATCGGCTATTACCTGGAGCAGGCTAAGGCACAGGGCATCCATACCCACTGCCGGGCCAGCCTGCCCGAGCAGCTGCCCTTTGGCGACACCGACCTCTGTGTGCTGCTGGGAAACGCCCTCGAAAACGCCCTTGAAGCCAGCTTACTGGTGAAAGAGCCCTTTCTCACACTGAATATCTCCATCCAGAACACCCGCTTTCTGGTGCTTCGCCTGTCCAACCGCTGCCTGCCGGATACAGCGCCATCGCCCGGCCGCTCCACCAAGGACGGGGACCATTCCGGCATCGGGTTATCCAGCATAAGTGCCATCGCAGCAAAATACCAGGGCTCTGCCCACTGCCAGGTTCAGGACAGCGTCTTTACCCTGTCGGTGATTCTTCACGCCGACAACGCCATTGGCTAGTCCGCACAATTTCATAAAGCAGTTGACCTCCCGTGTTATAATAAAAAATGATGACAGAACATGGGAGGTATTTTTTATGAACCGTATCCTTTTAGTTGAGGACGACACAAGCCTGATTGACGGGCTGGAATATACACTGATCAAAAATGGATTCGATGTCCACATTGCCCGGACCGTGCAGGATGCCCTGGCCCAATTCTCTGCGGAGACCTTTGATCTGCTTCTGCTGGACCTCACCCTGCCCGACGGCACCGGCTTTGATATCTGCCGCAGCGTCCGCAGGCACTCCGAGGTGCCAATCATTTTCCTGACCGCCTCCGACGAGGAGGTCAACATCGTCATGGGGCTGGACATTGGCGGGGATGATTACATCACCAAGCCCTTTAATCTGGGCGAGCTGGTGTCCAGAATAAAGGCCCTGCTGCGCCGGGCACGAAAGCTCAGGTCTCCCGTCCTGGAAAGCCACGGTATCGCTGTGGATCTGCTGAGGGGCAGCGCCACTAAAAACGGTCAGTCTCTGGAGCTCACCACCGTAGAGCAGCGCCTGCTGATCCTGTTTTTACAGAATCCCGGCATTGTGCTGAGCCGGAATTCCATTCTGGAACGCCTCTGGGACAGTCCTGGCGATTTTGTGGACGACAACACCCTCTCTGTCTATATAAGACGCCTGCGCAGCAAAATCGAGGATGATCCTAACCATCCTGCCCGGCTGCTCACTGTGCGGGGCATGGGCTACAAATGGCAGTCTGAAATCCTTGGTGCCTGATGATGAACACGATTTTCAATAACAGAGATATCCGGCGTTTTTTTATCACCTTGGGGATAACGGCCCTGGTTCTCCTGGTCGCCGGTCAGCTGGTCGCAGCTTCCCTCGGCGCCAGCACCCGGAACGCACTCTACACCCGAGACTCCGAGCTGGCCGGCGCGCTGCTTGATAAAGGAGTGCCTGCCGCCGAGGTCGCAGCAGTCTTTACCAGGGACCCCGGCGCCGGGCAGGGAGAGGCCGGGGCAGCCTTGCTCAGAGAGGCTGGCTACACGACAGATACCCCTGCCGCTTACCTGCCTTTTTTATCCGCTTTCCGGCACAGCGCCGCGCTCTCTCTGCTTGCCTTCGGCCTTGTCTTCGCACTCTCTGTCGCTGCACTCTGTCTGCTGTATTTCCGCTCCCAGCAGCGGACTATCACTCAGGCCGAATGCCAGCTCAAAAGCTTTATGGCAGGCAGCACCGAAGCGCGGCTGGAAAGCGACGCGGATGGCAGCCTGTACAAGCTTTTTGCGGACATCAACAGCCTGGCCACCTCCCTCACCGCCCATCTGGATACAGAAAAAAAAGCAAAAGCTTTTCTCAAGGATACCCTCTCCGATATCTCTCACCAGCTGAAAACGCCGCTGGCCGCCCTGAGAATGTATAACGAGATTCTTCAGGAGGACGGCGCCGACCCCGAGGTGCTTTCCCGCTTCACCGCGAAGGTAAACGCCTCGCTCAGCCGCATGGAAACTCTGATTCAGAACCTGCTGAAGATCACCCGCCTGGACGCGGGCGCCATCACCCTTAAGCCTGCTCTCAGGCCCATTCAGGCCATGATGGACGAGCTGTCCCGCAGCTTTGAAACGCGGGCCAGACTCGAGCAGAAAACCCTGAGCTTTTCGGGAAGCCCGTCCGCCCGGCTTTTTTACGACCCTGACTGGCTCACCGAGGCGGTCAGCAATCTGATAAAAAACGCCCTTGACCATACCAGCGCCGGCGGCTGGGTCTCAGTGAGCTGGGATGAAAGCGCGGCAGTCACCCGAATTGCAGTCAAGGACAACGGCGGCGGCGTCCACCCTGAGGATATCCACCATATTTTCAAACGCTTTTACCGCAGCCGCTTCTCAAAGGATACCCAGGGCGCCGGGCTGGGGCTCCCCCTTGCCCTGGCCATCACCGAAGCTCATAAGGGCACGCTCTCGGTGGAGAGCAGCCCGGGACAGGGGGCCCTGTTTACCATGACCTTTTTAAAGATGACAAAATTGTAAGCTTTAGGACATCTGTCCGTAAGCTCACCATGTTATCCTGTTAGCAGATCAAGAAAGGCGGTAAACAACATGAACTTACTCACAGTAAAAAAACTGACAAAAATCTATGGGGACGGCGACGCCAGGGTAGAAGCCCTGAAGAACGTTTCCTTTAACATCACAAAGGGCGAATTTGTGGCAGTCGTAGGCGAATCCGGCTCTGGTAAAACCACATTGTTCAACACCCTCGGCGCTTTGGATACACCGACGAAGGGGCAGGTTTTTATCGACGGCAAGGATATCTTCTCCATGAAAGAGGAGCAGCTTACCATTTTCCGGAGACGCAGCATTGGTTTTATCTTCCAGTCCTACAACCTGATTCCTGAGCTGAGCGTAGAGCAGAATATCATCTTCCCCCTCCTGCTCGATTATCAAAAGCCAGATCAGGCCTATGTGGAGGAGCTTATGGCAGTTCTCGGGCTCAGGGAGCGCAGAAGCTATCTGCCGCGGCAGCTCTCCGGCGGGCAGCAGCAGCGTGTGGCCATCGGCAGGGCTCTGGTCACCCGTCCCATGCTCATTCTGGCCGATGAGCCCACCGGCAACCTGGACAGCCAAAACAGCCGCGAGGTGATTTCTCTGCTCAAATCGACCTCCAGACATTACCGGCAGACCATTCTGATGATCACCCACACCCCCTCTATCGCACAGCAGGCGGACCGGGTGCTTCAGGTTTCTGATGGTTTCCTCACCGATCTGGGAGGTGCCCAGCAATGAAAAGCTACCTCGACCTTGTCTCACAGTATGCGAGGGTGCACCGGAAGAAAAACCGGATCACCGTGCTCTGTATCACCATTGCGGTCTGCCTGGTCACTGCGATCTTCGGCATGGCCGATATGGCTGTCCGGGCCGAAGTCGACCGGGCCATCCGGGAGGACGGCAATTTTCACATCGCCATCAAGGATCTGGACGAGGCCACAGGCCAGATGATTGGTATCCGGCCCGACGTAGCGGTCTCCGGCTGGCTTATTGCTGCTTCAAGCGCAGAGCTGGACGGTAGAGCGTTAATGCTTCAGGGCAGCAGTGAGGCCCTGTCGGCTGAAATGGGGCTTACGGTAAACCAGGGCCACTTTCCCCAGACCGCGGACGAAGCCCTTGTGGACCGGCAGCTCCTTGATGCGCTTGGCCTGAGCATCAGTGACACCGTCACTACCGAGGCGGTGGGCGGCCCTCCGCTCACCTTTACCATCTGCGGTACCTTCAATGATTTTTCCTCCCTTAAGTCAAAAGACCGCCACGCCGCATTCTTCAATGAAGCGGGGATAAAGCAGCGGCTTGATGGCCGGGATTCCCAGAAGGTCTACTACCTTCAGTTCAAAAATCCCCTTGACATCCGCTCGGGTATCGAGGATATCCAGACCACCTACGGCCTATCCCAAGACCAGATTCAGGAAAACAAACGCCTCCTCGGGCTCTACGGCGTCAGCGGCGACCCTTACGCCTACTCCCTTTACGGCATCGCGCTGGTACTGTTTCTGCTAGTGCTGGTCGCAGGTACCATCATGATTTCCAGCAGCTTTAACATCAGTATTCTGGAGCGGACCCAGTTTTTCGGCCTGCTGCGCTGTCTGGGCGCCTCAAAGAAACAGATTCGCCGGTACGTGCGGCGGGAGAGCTTTGGCTTCAGCCTGCGGGGCATCCCAATGGGACTGCTTGCAGGCACTGTCATCATCTGGATTTCCTGCGCCGTAGTGGGGTATTTCAACCCAACCTTTTACGGCAACCTGCCCCTGTTTCAGATCAGCCCCATCGGCCTGGCCGCTGGTGTAATCGTCGGGCTTCTAACCGTCTTTCTGGCTGCCATGTCTCCCTGTAAAAAAGCGTCAAAGGTCTCTCCTTTAAACGCTGTTACCGGCAATATGGAAAGCAATCTGCCCAGGGTGCACAGGGCGGCAAAAACCAGCCGCCTGCCTGTGGATATCGCCATGGGGACCAGCCATGCTTTTGGAAACCGGAAGAATATGGCTTTGATGGCCGCTTCCTTTGCCATCAGCATCATTCTCTTTTTATCCTTCACGGTATTCATTGATTTTATGTCCCATGCCATGCGCCCCCTCAAACCCAACACACCAGACATCACAGTCGCACTGGAGGAAGAAGGCCTTTATCTGCCCGATGATCTGGCCGCAAGGCTTAATGAGGTTCCGGGAATCGAGCGGGTTTTTGGCCGTAAATACGCCCCACTGCCCGAAAGCGGCGGCCTGTCCGTCAGCCTTATCTCCTACGAGAATCAGCAGTTTGACTGGTCCGAAGCGCTCCTGGTGGACGGCAGCCTTGACAGTGTCCGTGAAACACCTGATACTGTACTGGTCAGCTACGACAACAGCCAAAGCTGGAAAACTGGTGACACCATTACGCTGCAAACGCCCGGCGGCAGCAAAGCCGTCACAGTCGGCGGCGTGCTCTCCTCCCTGCCCTTTAACGCTGGCGAAAACGAAGCGATCCTCATCAGCTCAGAAAATACCTTTAACCACATCATGGGTAATCACGGCTACACTGTGATCGACCTGCAGGTAAATGAAGCTGCCGGCGATGAGACCCTGGACACAGTCAGCGCACTTGCCGCAGCTGCGGAAAAAGCGCACAGCGGCACCCCAGGCTATGATATCACCGTAGCGGATTCCAGACAGAGCAATCAGGAGGCCCGCTCAGCCTTTTACACCATGTCCACCTTTGTGTACGGCTTTCTGTTTATCATTGCTCTGATCACTGTATTCAATATCATCAACAGCATGAACATCAGTGTTTCCAGCCGCATTAACCAGTACGGCGTCATGCGCGCTGTGGGGATGTCTGGCAGGCAGCTGGTGCGGATGGTCGCCTCAGAATCCGCCGCCTATGCCCTTGTTGGCTGTTTGGCCGGTACGGTTCTGGGCCTGCCCCTGCATGCCCTTCTGTATGACCGGATGATTACAATCCGCTGGGGCGATGCCTGGAGCCTGCCCTGGCTGCCCCTGGTCATCATCATCGGTTTGTCCTTAGCTACCACCTTCCTGTCCATCATCGGGCCAACCCAAAAAATCCGCCGTATGGACATTGTGGATGTCGTCAACGCGGAATGAAACAGGTGAAAGGTGGAAAGTGGAAAGTTTTGGTGCAAATTCGCCGTGCGAATTTGATCAGAAGCGGCCTGCGGCCACAATCTCAATCGCTTTTGCGCATACAAAAGGGTTCATACACCTTCCACCTTCAACTATCAACTTTCAACTAAAAAAAGACCGGTCTCCCGGTCTTTTTCAATTATCTTTCCAGTCCCAAACCTGGTTTTTCGGGCATAATCATGGTCTTGCCATTTTCCATGATCACGCCGCCTTTTACAGCTACGTCGGTCAGGGTCAGGTGTGCGTCAAGGTCTGCTCTCGTAATGTTTTTCATGGCAGCGCCCAGGCTGGCAGCAGCGGTGACACCGATGTTGCTTTCTTCCGCCATACAGCCCAGCATGCATTCAACACCAGCCGCTTCAGCGATAGCGTTAATCTTAAGTGCTTCACGGATACCGCCGCACTTCATGAGCTTGATATTGATCAGGTCAACCGCGCGCATTTTGATGGCTCTCATGGCATCCTTTGAATTAAAGACGCTCTCATCACTCATAATCGGAATTGGAGAATGGGCGGTGACAAATGCCAGACCGTCAAAATCATGGTAAGGAACAGGCTGCTCGATCAGCTCGATGTCATAGTCCGCCAGCTTGTTGATCACAGAGATGGCTTCCTTTGGCGTCCAGCCCTGGTTAGCGTCCAGACGGATTTTAACATTTGGGCCCACTGCGTCGCGGATGGCTTTAACGCGCGCCACGTCTTCCTCCACAGTGGTGCCGACCTTTGTTTTAATGGTGTCAAAGCCTTCTGCCACATGGGTTTTTGCTTTTTCAGCCATATAAGCCGGGTCGTTGATCCCAACCGTCATGTCGGTTTCAAAAGTATTGGAATTTCCGCCTAATACCTTGTATAAAGGCATGTTTGTGATTTTACCGATCAAATCATAGCAGGCGATGTCAATGGCTGTTTTAGCCGAAGGACAGTGCGCAATGGCGCGGTCCATAATCCAGTAGATTTTTTCAATATCCATCGGGTCACAGCCGATAATATCCTTTTCCATAATATGGATACCGGCTTCAATGCTTTCCAGGGTTTCGCCGCTGATCAGAACTGCTGCAGAACCTTCGCCAATTCCGACAAGGCCTTCATCGGTTTCAATCTCAACCAGAATCTGCTCCGCATGGGTGATAACTCCCAGTGAGATGCGGAAAGGTTCAACCAAAGGAATCTTGACACGTTTCGTATTGATTTTCGTAATTTTCATTTTAGATACTTTCTCCCTTTATTCTGTTAAAGTTCCTGTATGCAACGCAAAAGCCTGGGTTACCAGGCTTTTAACGCTTTATTTATATTGAGTGATTTACTTTCCCGGAAAATGGCAGGCGCACATATGGCCATTGCCTAAATCCTTGAGCTCAGGGGTGCATTCCTTACAAATCTGCTGCGCTTTGTAGCAGCGGGTATGGAAACAGCAGCCGCTCGGCGGATTAGCCGGGCTTGGCAGGTCGCCCTGAAGGATGATTTTCTCCCTCTTAGTCTTTTCAACCGTCGGGATAACCGACAGCAGTGCAATGGTATAAGGATGGGATGGATTATTGTAAAGCTCATCCTTTTCTGCGTACTCAACAACGTGACCAAGGTACATAACCGCAACCTTGTCAGAAATGTGGCGTACAACACTCAGGTCATGGGAAATGAACATAAAGGCGATTCCCATATGATGCTGTAAGTCCTCCATCAGGTTAATGATCTGCGCCTGGATGGAAACATCAAGAGCGGATACAGGCTCATCACACACCAATAGCTTTGGCTGTAAGATGATTGCCCGGGCAATGCCGATTCTCTGGCGCTGTCCGCCTGAAAACTCGTGGGGATAGCGGCGGATATACTGGGTATTAAGCCCAACAAGGTCCATGATCTCAAGAACCTTTGCCTCACGCTCCTTGCTGTTCATATCCGTCTGGATTTCCAGAGGCTCACCGATAATTTCACCCACTGTCATTCTCGGATTCAGTGAAGCGTAAGGGTCCTGGAACATCATCTGAAATTCCTTGCGTTTTGTGCGCAGGGCCTTGCGGTCCAGGGTCATAATATCTTCACCCTCATAGATAATCTGGCCTTCAGTAGGCTCAATCAGACGTAAAACCGAGCGGCCCATAGTGGACTTACCACAGCCGGATTCCCCTACAATACCGAGGGTTTCACTGCGGTTGAGGGTAAAGCTGACGCCGTCCACCGCTTTGACAAAGGCTTTTTCCTTGCCAAATCCGCTGCCTTTGATGGGGAACCATTTTTTCAGGTCTTTAACTTCCAGCAACACATTGTTTTTTTCTTCTGCCATTAGTTTTCTTCCTCCCATCTATCGGTATATTTAAAGCAGCGTACCTGATGGCCGTCAAGGTCAACAAGCTCCGGACGTTCTTTGCGGCAAATATCCTTTGCGTACTCGCAGCGCGGACAGAACAGACAGCCCTCCGGCATATCGTTAAAGCTCGGCACCATCCCTTTGATGGTCGAAAGCTTTTCTTCCTGGCCGCCCAGCTTTGGAATACAGCTGATCAGGCCCTGGGTATAAGGGTGCAGCGGCTTTTCAAACACTGTATCCACATCCGTGTACTCGACCACCTGGCCCGCGTACATAACCATAACGTTATCGGCAACCTCAGCGATAACCCCGAGGTCATGGGTAATCATCATAACCGCAGTCCCGGTTTTTTCCTTGAGCTCATTGATCAAATTGAGAATCTGAGCCTGGATGGTAACATCCAAAGCCGTTGTCGGTTCGTCACAGATCAAAAACTCAGGATTACAGGAGAGCGCCATGGCGATCATAACACGCTGGCGCATCCCGCCTGAAAACTCATGGGGATAGGAATTAAGACGCTTTTCGGCATCTGGGATCTTGACAAGATCCAGCATCTGAATCGCGCGTTCCCGGGCCTGTTCCTTGGTCATATCCTCATGAATCAAAACAGCTTCCATAATCTGCTGTCCAACCGTATAAACTGGATTCAGGGAGGTCATGGGTTCCTGGAAAATCATGGCGATTTCCTTGCCGCGGATTTTCCGCATCTCTTCCTTATCTTTATTCAGCAGGTTTTCACCTTTAAAATCAATTTCACCGTTGACAATCTTCCCTGGCTTACCAATCAGCTGCATAATCGACATCGATGTGATACTTTTACCACAGCCAGACTCGCCTACAACCCCAAGTGTCTCGCCTTTATCTACAGAAAAACTAACACCATCAACAGATTTAACGACACCTTCATCGGTGTAGAAATAGGTTTTAAGGTCTTTTACTTCTAATAATTTCATGTCGTAATCACCGCTTTCTGATCTTAATTCTTCAACTTCGGATCAAGGGCGTCTCTGAGGCCGTCACCGAACATGTTAAAGGAAATTACCGTGATAATAATGGCGATCCCTGGGAAGATACTATACAGTGGATCACTGTTAATATATGGCTGCGCGTAGCTGATCATGGAACCCCAGCTCGGATCTGGCGGCTGGATACCAATACCGAGGAAGCTTAAGGACGCCTCGGTCAGAATCGCACTTGGAATACCAAGGGTTATCAGTACAATAATGGTTGAAATACAATTTGGAATCATGTGCTTCATGATAATGCGGAAACCGCTTCCGCCGCTGGCAATACAGGCTTCAACGAATTCCTTTTCCTTGAGCTGCATAACCTGCCCGCGGACCATTCTGGCTGTCTGCACCCAGTTGACAATCGCAAGAGCGATAAACAGACTGGTGAGGCCAGTACCAAGAGCAAACATGATCGCCATAGCCAACAGCAAGTCAGGGAATGCCGCGAAGATTTCCATGATTCTGGAAATGACTGTATCCACCTTACCGCCGTAATAGCCCGCCAGCGAGCCGAGGGTAACACCCAAAATTGTTGCGATAATCTGGGCAACAATCCCTGCTGAGAGGGATACGCGGGTACCGTAAATAACACGGGATAAAATATCACGGCCGTATTCATCGGTGCCGAATAGGTGCTCACCTGAAGGTGACTGAAGGGCAATGGCCAAATTCTGCTGATTTGGATCATATGGAGAAATAAGCGGAGCCAGAATTGCGACAAGCGCCAGAATAATAATGACTCCCATGCAAACCATGGCAACCTTATTTTTCTTCAGGCGGTTAAAGCTGTCCTTCCAGTAGCTTTTTGACTGGACGACAATCTCCTGTCCTGTCTTCTCCTCAGCATAGTTGTTTCGTTTATATCCAAGATTTGGTGTCTTCATTATTTTTTACCCTCCGTAACTCGAATTCTTGGGTCAATGAAAGCATAAGAAATATCGACCAGAAGGTTTACCAGTACAAAGGCAACGGCAACATAGAGCATGGCGCCACGCAAAAGCGGAAGGTCACGGTTGTTGAGGCTCGTAACCAGGATGTTACCAATTCCTGGAATTGTAAATACTTTTTCAATGAGCATGGAACCGCCAAGCATGTAGCCAAGCTGCGTCCCCAATAAGGTGACAATCGGAATCAAGGCGTTCTTGAAGGCATGCTTCCACATAACCACGCTTTCCTTTACCCCTTTCGCCCTCGCAGTACGGATGTAATCCTGTCCGATAACGTCCAGCATGCTCGTACGCGTGATACGGGCAATGGATGCGGCATACCGCGTTCCCAGTGCAATACTCGGCAGGATAAAATAAATGGGCGATGAAAACCCGGAAATCGGCAGTAAATCAAGCTGCAGGCCGAAGATAATCTGTAGAATAATGGCAACCCAGAAAGATGGTGCAGAAATTCCTACGATAGAGAGTGTCATTAATGTTGAATCCAGTGCCTTACCTCTGTAAATAGCAGCCAGCATTCCACAAGTCACCCCAATAATAACGGCAAAGACAAAAGAACATGCTGCTAACTGAAGCGTAATGAAAAAGCTGCGGGTTAATGTTTCCATAACCGGCTCTTTTGTGAAATAAGAAGTCCCCAAATCACCATGAAAAATCCCAACGAGAAAATCCCAATATTGTTGGAATAAAGGTTTGTCCAATCCTAGCGAATGACGCACTTGCTCAACAGTTGCAGGATCTGCACGTTTTTCAAGCATCAACGCAACAGGGTCACCGGGCAGCACATTCATCAATAAGAAGACAATAATACTGATAGCAAAAAGTACCAGCAATGTCTGCCCAAGTCTTTTTAGGATATATTTACCCAAACTGTTTTCCTCCTTTTTAATTTATAACCATTTAAAATACACGGTAGAACAAAACCCTACGAGTTGTCCTACCGTGTCTTTAAACTTATAAATAACCCTTTATATCACTTAGGATAATTCTGCTGTTTCAAAATGGAAACGGAACATATCCGTAACTTCAAAGTTCTTAACTGCAGAGTTCATCAGATAATATTTGGTTTCATGACAAATCGGAATAGCAGCATAATCCTGACGTGTAATCATCTGATCAGCTTTAGAATAGATTTCCTGACGTTTTGATTCATCGGTAATCTGACGACCTTCATTCAACAGAGCGTCAAATTCAGGATTCTGATATTTACTTGAATGTGTCATTGTAACGATCGGTGCAAAACGCTGATAAATCATTCCATCTGGATCAATGTAGTCAACATACCAGTTGCTGACGCCCAGCGGAATCTGTCCACCTAAATCCATATCGTTGTAAGCAGCGCCGTCAACTTCGCTTAAATTAAGTGTAAAGCCTGCTGCGCGTGCCTGGTCCTGAATAGCAGTTGCAATTTTGGTTTTGAACGGATATTTTGAAGATAATGGCACATCAATGGTGTAACCATTCGGGTATCCTGCTTCTGCCAATAACTGTTTTGCTTTTTCTGGGTTGTATTCAAATGCAGGTGCTGATTCATTGTATCCGATAAGGCCATCTGGAAGGAAGGTCTTAGCTGGAACAGCAGTACCGTTTAATAAATCTTTGCAGATCGCTTCTCTGTCGATCGCATAGCTTAAGGCTTCTCTTACTTTAACTTCAGGAATCATTTCAACACTGGGTGTTAAGTAAATTTCCCCGATTGGCATGAAAGAGTGAATGCTGTCTTTGATGTCTGCATTGTCCTTATACTGTGGATATAAGGTAGCATCTAACTGAACAATATCGATGTTGCCCTTCTGGAATTCCATAACCTGTGTGTTGGCATCTTCCATAAATTTGAAAGAAACACCCGCATTTTTGGCTGGCTCTCCGTGATAATCTTCAAATTTGGAGCATTCGATTCCCTGTCCTGCAACATAGCTGTCCATTTTATATGGGCCGGTACCGTAGAGCACGGTTCTACCCCAATCTTCACCAGCATCTTTACAGGCCTGTTCTGGATAAATGGCCACGTAAGCTGTAGCAATAGTAGAAGTAAATGGGCTGAAAGGCTGTTCCAGCACAATATCAAACTTCTGGTCGTCAATAATTTTAAAACCTTCCAGGGAGGTAGCTGTTTTGTCAATCAATGCCTGTGCGCCCACGATCTGGTCGATCATAGAGCCCATAACACCTTCGGTTAATAAACGTTCAAAGGAATATTTAACGTCAGACGTTTTCACAGTTTCTCCATTATGGAATTTAACGTTATCCTTCAATTCAAAAGAATAGGTTAAACCATCGTCAGAGATTTTTGGCATTTCCTTGATCAATTCTGGTGCTAATGTACCATCATTTTTCAGGCTGATTAATGGCTGTGTGATCTGATCAGCAACCATCATTAAATAACTACTAGTCTGTTTCTGTGGGTCGATCGGTACATTAGGATCCTGCATTGCTACACGAACCTTACCGTCTGAAGATGTTCCCCCAGAAGAACTTCCACCGGTTCCACAGCCTGCAACGCCGATGGCAAGTACGGCTACAAGCAGCAGAGCAAAAAGTTTTTTTACACTCTTCATTTCTTCGTCCTCTCTCTTTTTTTTATTTTGAGTATATGGATAAGCATCATCCTTAAAACTTGTTTAAAAAATGCTACAAACCGTTCGTTATTATAATATAAAAAAACAGATACGTCAATTTTCTTCGCTAAAGCTGAATATAAAAAAACTCTAAAAGTCGGCTGTTTAAGCCAATTTTAGAGTTTATGATTAAATTTGGCAGGGGCAGAAGGATTTGAACCCTCGGCACGTGGTTTTGGAGACCACTGCTCTACCAACTGAGCTATACCCCTACAGAAAAATGGCTTTTGCATAGCAAAAGCGGCTGGTGTTGTTCGTGTATTAAATTTAAATGGTGGGCCATCAGGGACTCGAACCCTGGACACCCTGATTAAGAGTCAGGTGCTCTAGCCAACTGAGCTAATGGCCCATTTGTGTGACCTCAGATTTAAGGTACTCGTATATTATAGCCATATCGATGCTGGAATGCAAGTACTTTTTTCGATTTTTTTTATTTTTTTTACATGGTGTACCATTTAGTGAAACAGAGCTGCCGTTACAGGCAGCTCTGCTGTGTGCTTTCACACTTTCAAGTCAATTTCTTTCATATCCAGCAGGTCCTTATTGGCATCCAGTACAGGCTGTACCTCTTCCTCAATAAAGTCCACCACCTGCTGCGGCGCGCGGCCAATATATAAAGAAGGATCGAGAATGCTTTCGATGTCTTCTTCTTTAATCCCAAAGGTACCGTCCGCCACAATGCGTTCGATGAGGTCATTGGGTTTGCCTTCAACCTTGACCGTCGCGCCCGCTTCCATGGAGAGCACCCGGATTTTTTCATGGAGATCCTGACGGTCTCCGCCGTTTTTCACACCTTCCATGATAATATTTTCAGTCGCCATAAAGGGCAGCTCATTCATGATATGCTGATGGATAACCTTTGGATAAACCACCAGATTTTCAGAGATATTGATCGCAATGGAAATAATGGAATCTGCTGCCAGGAAGGCTTCCGGCACAGAAATACGTTTGTTGGCAGAGTCGTCCAAAGTTCTTTCAAACCACTGGGTGGCTGCTGTGATGGCTGGATTCAGAGAGTCAACAATAATGTAGCGCGCCAGAGAGCAGATGCGCTCGGAACGCATGGGGTTTCTCTTATAGGCCATGGCTGACGAGCCGATCTGTGTTTTCTCAAAGGGCTCCTCTACTTCCTTCAGGTGCTGAAGTAAACGGATGTCTGTGGCAAACTTACTCAGACTCTGAGCAATACCGCTGAGCACTGCCAGAACCTGGCTGTCAAATTTACGGGGATAGGTCTGTCCTGTGACAGCGTAGGTCGCCTTAAAGCCCATTTTTTCAGCGACCAGCCTGTCGATCTGTTTTACCTTTTCCTGATCATTTTCAAATAAATCCATAAAGCTGGCCTGGGTGCCGGTGGTGCCTTTGGCCCCGCGCAGGCGGACAATACTGATGAGATGGTCCAGATCCTCCAGATCAATCATCAAATCCTGAATCCAGAGGCTGGCACGCTTACCCACAGTGGTGAGCTGAGCCGGCTGGAAATGTGTAAAGCCCAGAGTGGGCAGATCCTTGTATTCCAGCGCAAATTTAGTGAGAGCATTGATGAGGTTCAGCAGACACTTGCGGATGTGTACCAGCCCCTCCGTATAGGTGATAATATCTGTGTTATCGCCCACATAGGCACTGGTAGCGCCTAAATGGATAATCCCCTTAGCCTTGGGGCACTGTTCCCCATAGGTGTGCACATGAGCCATGACGTCATGGCGCAGGATTTTTTCTTCCCTGGCGGCTGTTTCATAGTCAATATCATAAATCTTGGATTTCAACTCCTCGATCTGTTCGTCGGTGATGGGCAGTCCCAGCTCCTGTTCAGCTTCTGCCAGGGCAACCCACAGCTTACGCCAGGTTGAAAACTTGTTATCGGCAGAAAAAATCCGGCAGACTTCCTTGGACGCATAACGCTCAATCAATGGACTCTCGTAAAATTCTTTCATCTTCTTACTCTCTTTCTCCTATCTATTATTAATGCGGTCATGCAGTGCATGCCGATGCTAAAAACGCCTCAATCCGGTTGAACCCTTCTTCGATTTCTTCCATCGAGGTGGCAAAGGATAAACGGATATGCTCTGTGACGCCAAAGGCCTCACCCGGTATGGTAACGACCTTCTGCTCATTCAGAAGCCTCTGTGAGAATTCATATCCGGACCCAATTCCGTATCTATTATCCTCGATAACCCGGCTGATGTCTACAAAAATATAAAAAGTACTCTGGGGATAGATATAGCTGAGCTGTGGGATTTTGTCCAGACGGGCCATCATAGTCTTACGGCGCTCGTCAAAAATACGGATGATCTCATCCACCACCTCACCTTTTTCCTCAAGAGCCGTGATACCTGCGTACTGGGTAATGGTCGACGGGTGAGAAATCGTATGGCCCTGAATCCGCTTCATACCTGCGATTATGTCTGCGGGCGCCGCGGCGTAGCCCAGCCGCCAGCCAGTCATGGCATAGGTTTTTGAAAACCCGTTGACCAAAATAGTGTTGTTTTTGATTGCTTCTCCTAAAGAGGCAATGCTGACCGTTTTATTACCATCATAGACGAATTCTTCATAGATTTCATCGGATATCACCAGAATATCTGCCTCCACAGCCACAGCCGCAAGAGCCTGCAGCTCCTCACGGCTGTATAATACCCCTGTGGGGTTTACAGGCGTGTTTAACATCATAGCCTTAGTTTTATCTGTGATAGCTGCTTTCATCTGCTCTGCAGTCATTTTAAAGGCATTTTCAGGGTCTGTATCCACCACTACAGGCACGCCGCCCGCCAGCTTAACCATTTCCGTATAGCTGACCCAGTAAGGCTTGGGAATAATAACCTCATCCCCGGGGTTCAAAATAGTCTGTAAGGCCACAGAAAGACTGCTTTTGGCACCGCTGTTAACAATGATCTCATCCATGCCATAGCTCAGGCCGTTATCCTCCTTCAGCTTTCTGGCAATGACACTGCGCAGCGCCGCTACGCCGGTCACTGCATCATATTTTGTATGACCGGCATCGATGGCGGCCTTAGCGCCATCACAAATGTAAGCTGGCGTGGTGAAATCGGGCTCGCCTGTTCCAAAGCTCACAACCGCTTCGCCAGCTTCACGAAAGGCCTTCGCCTTTTCTGACAGGCTCAATGTCAGGGAATCTATACAATTTTCTACTTTTTCCGATACTCTCGTTCTCATGATCTACTCCTCATAAATCCGGTAAACCCGTTCGATTTTAACCGGCTGGTTTGTGCAGTCGTCAGTCTCAACCACAATCCCGTTAATCTGCCATGGCCGCGCTTTTTCAATGACAAAACGCTCTGGCCGTTTGGTCACCATATTATTGATAATAATATCCTTTTCCACACCAATAACCCCATTTAAAGGGCCTGTCATACCCAAATCAGTAATATAGGCGGTGCCGCCGGGCAAAATCCGCTCATCTGCAGTCTGCACATGGGTATGGGTTCCCACCACAATGGAGGCCTTTCCGTCCAGATAATACCCAAAGGCAATCTTTTCAGAGGTGGCCTCGGCGTGGAAATCCACAATCAGCAGATCGAATTTGCCCTCAATTTCCGGCCACACTCGGCTGAACAGGTTAAAGGGAGAATCCAGCTCCGGCATAAAAATCTGTCCGGACAGGTTCATCACACAGATGGTTTTGCCATTGTGCTCAAAAAAATCATAGCCCTTGCCCGGGCAGGGCTCCGGATAGTTAAGGGGTCTTATGATCCTGGGGAATTTCTCGATGTAATGGACCATTTCTTTTTGCTGCCAGACATGATTGCCCATGGTCATGACATCAATGGGCAGGTTAAACAGCTCCCTGGCATTTTTTTCGGTAATGCCGTTTCCACCGGAAGCGTTCTCGCCATTGACAATGGTAAAATCAATCTGATATTCCTCAATCAGGCTAGTCAGCTGTTCCTTGAGCACTGTTCTCCCTGGCCGGCTGACAACATCGCCAATCATTAATACTTTCATTGTTACTCCAGTCTTCTTTTTATGAATAAATAAAAGGGAAGGGGCTTTGCCCCTCCCCTTTTTTAATTTTGAATCGGATCGCAGATTCCTTTGAAATTTGGACTCCCTTTCGGAGCACAGATTTCTCAAAAGCCTTTCCATCCTTTCAGGATGGCTTTTTCGTCATCTGCGTTAGCTTCGTTACCGCTCACCCGCTCACGCTCCTGTTCGCTGCCAAATTTCTTTGAAATTTGGACTCAGCGTCACTTAGCATACTCGACGGCTCTGGTTTCGCGGATGACGTTGACTTTGATATTCCCTGGGTATTCCATTTCAGATTCAATCTTCTTGGCAATATCGCGGGACAGCATCATCATGTCGTCGTCGTTGACAGAGTCTGGTTTAACCATTATGCGCACTTCACGCCCAGCCTGGATCGCAAAGGATTTTTCGACACCATCAAAGGAGGTGGCGATTTTTTCCAGTTCTTCCAGCCTTTGCACGTAGGAGACAAGTGTTTCTCTCCTGGCACCGGGTCTTGCGGCTGAGATGGCGTCAGCAGCCTGCACAAGCACAGCCTCAATGGTTGTGGCTTCCACATCGCCGTGATGGGCCTCTACCGCGTGGATCACATTTTTATTTTCCTTGTATTTCTTCAGCAGGTTTACACCAATTTCGACATGGTTTCCTTCAACCTCATGGTCAATGGCTTTGCCGATATCGTGCAGCAAGCCTGCGCGTTTTGCAATTTTAACGTTGGCGTCCAACTCAGCGGCCATCAGGCCTGCCAGATGGGCAACCTCAATGGAATGCTTGAGCACGTTCTGGCCGTAGCTGGTACGGTATTTCAAACGTCCTAGCAGCTTGACAACTTCGGGATGTAATCCGTGGATACCTGTGTCAAAACAGGCCTGTTCTCCAACTTCCTTGATCTGAGCATCCATTTCTTTTTGAGATTTTTTAACAATCTCTTCAATTCTTGCTGGATGGATTCGTCCGTCAATAATCAGTTTTTCCAGTGACAAACGGGCTACTTCACGCCGGATCGGATCAAACCCGGAAAGAATAACGGCTTCCGGTGTATCATCAATGATCAGGTCGATGCCCGTCAGGGTTTCCAATGTACGAATGTTGCGGCCTTCACGGCCAATGATACGGCCCTTCATTTCATCATTTGGCAGGTTGACCACGGTAATGGTATTTTCTGCCACATGGTCTGCTGCACAGCGTTGAATGGACTGCGCAATCAGTTCCTTGGCCTTTTTGTCTGCTGTCGCTTTGGATTCAGCCTCGATCTGGCGGATCATTACCGCCGCTTCGGCACGGGTTTCCTTGGCAACATCATCCAGTAAAATCTGTTTTGCTTCTTCAAAGGTCATGCCTGAAATACGTTCCAGTTCTTTGACCTGTTCTTCGTAGAGGCTGTCCAGCTTTTCCTGTTTCTTATCAAGCTCTTTGTTCTTTCTTTCGAGCTTGTCCTCATTGCGCTCGAGATTCGCTGCCTTTTTATCCAGGTTCTCTTCTTTCTGGATCAAACGGTTTTCCGTTTTCTGAAGCTCGGCGCGTCTCTCGCGGTTATCTCTTTCAATCGCTTCCTTTAAAGCTAATGATTCCTCCTTGGCATTAAACAGCATTTCCTTCTTTTGGGCTTCGCCCTCTTTAACTGCATCGTTTACGATTTTCTTGGCTGTTTCTTCAGCACTATTTATCTTGCCCTCAGCAACGTTTTTGCGGATAAAATACCCAACGCCAAAGGCAATGACTATACCAACGATTAAGCATATAGTTAATATGTCTATAACATTCACCTCCCTAAAGTAAATATTTTGTTATTATTGTTTTTTTAGACACTCATTATAAAGTCTATTTTATACTTTTTTGAATTTAGTGTCAAGAATCAATGCCATGTTAGAAGTTTATATTTTACCGCTTAAGTACAACTTAAACAAGCCGGCCCGCAGGCCGGCAGTTTACACGTACACAATATTGATGGATTTGTTGAGCTCCTTAAGCAGGTTAATAAGCCGCTGAGTGATCTTCCACTTAGAGCTGAGCGCATCGGGAAAATCCGGATTCTGGTGCGCCGGATTGATGGAGTTGCCCAGAATCAGATCGAGATGGGTGCAGTGGTTCACCAGCAGGTCTGCCAGAATGGACGCGCCGTTGTTTCCTTCAAAAACCTCATGGCCCCGGCGCTTGTAGATGTAATCTTCAATGATATTGACGGTTTCCTGAATGGTCAGTACCCCTTCGGTCACGAGATCGATGGACTTCATCCGGCCGACCGGCGGCACCCGTTCCGACATGGTCTCAAGATCAATGTCAATTTTCTCGTCGTACTCCCGGGATACAATATTGCTGGCGGTGCCTCCGCACACCACCTTTGTTCCCTTGGCCTCGTCCAGAATTTCTTTGATCATCTGATCCTTTGTACGATCCAGAGGCGGACCTGAAAACAGCGTCACATACTGGTGTTCCTCGGCCTTCATCACCACAACCGTTGTGTCGTCGCCGGGCTCGCCGCCATACAAATCATTACAGGTCTCAATCATCCGCATGGAGATATCCTTTGACGTAATCATCTTTTCATCATAGGTACGTGCCAGCAGATAGTCTGCCGCGTCCTCCCACTGCCAGCCAAAATTGAGCAGCGTCCCGACCCCGGCGTGGATTACACCGTCACTGAAAAAACCGAGAACATCGTTCTCCTCAATTTTCATGGTAGTTTCATAGATCTGTTTGCCCTGAAACTCGATAGGATGGCGCTCAAGCTCTAAAATTTCCCCATCCCGGATGTAAACAATGGGTGGGTTGTCAAACTCGACGATATAAAGCCTCCGGGTCTTCCAGTAAACCTGGACGATGGTAAATGTCGAGTAAGCCAGCTTGCGAACCTGACAGACCGGCAGGGTGGCCTCCAGCGTCTCCACCACATCCTTGAGCGACATCTTATCCTCCAGCATGGTCGCCGCAATGGTGGAGGTCATGGTCGCCAGGATATTGGCCTTCACGCCGCTTCCAAGCCCGTCGGCCAGAACAACAATCACACTCTCATCGTTGATGCGGATTTCCACATTATCACCGCACAGCTCCTGATGGTGCTTGTTGATGCTGTCATGGGCAATATCGACAAAAAAAGCCATTATTCCTCTTCCTCTCTTGTTCCTACAACCTTTTGCAGCCGGGTCAGCGTGACCTTGGTCTCGGCAGTGGTCTCACCCAGCAGCTCTGCGATTTCATGGGCGACACGCATCTGCTTGTCGATAACCTTCTGGGCCATGTCCAGGGTTTCCTCCTGCATCTTCTGATATGCCCGCTCCTTTTTGATTTCTCTGGAGATGTCCACAAATATTCCCATATACATCTTCTGTCCTGGTATGTAGGTCAGAATTTCCATAAAATGGATATTGCCGCGGGCGTAAAGTCCCCTTCCGCTGTAATAATTGCCCTCGACATTGTCCAGCTTTTTAAATGGGTTATAATCAAAAACTTCTACAAAATTTTTATGCAGCACATCGGTTTTAGCGGTTTTAAACAGCTTTTCGGCCGCCCCGTTAAAATCGACGATCCTGAAATCCTTGTCCAGTACCGCGATGGCGTTTGGCGTCGACGCGATGATCAAATTGGAAATGGCCTCATTGCGGTTGCGCATAAAGGGCAGGCACATATCCAGCTCCGCCATGCCGCAGTAAACAGCCGCGGCCTTTTCACGGCAGCTGTCATAGCCGCAGGTACCGCAATTCAGCTCATCCTTGGGGGTAAACTTACCTGTCTGCCGCAGGATTTCTTCAATGGCTTCCTCCGGCACACCCGCAAAGAGATTCTTCTTTTCAGATGAAAAGCCGCGACCAAAATCCGGCACCTGTTCAGGCGTTTCCGGGTCTTTCCGGGCGTTATTATTAATGTAATCCGTCACGCGCTCGATCCGCTCATACTTGACCAGAGGGCTGTGGGTATTGCCCGGGCCGTTGATACAGCCCTCGACACAGGCGTTCATCTCAATCCAGTACTGGCCCTCCAGCTTACTGATATCATCCAGAAAATCACGGCAGTTTTTGAGGCCGTCAATTTTTATGACCCGCCGGACGCCCTGCACGCCTGGTATGCTGGTCTTTTCTACACCACCGGCCAGCGGATAAAACCGCGCGACATTACAGCCTGCCGCGTCAAAGCTGCCTGCAGGCATATCGCACACCTCAATGCCTTCTTCCTTAAACCACACATCCAGCTCATCAAAGGTCAGCACCCCGTCAATAATCGGGTTAGCCGAATCAACGGCCTCCATTTTTTTAGAGATGCAGGGCCCCGCAAACACAATTTTGGCATTGGGGTATTTTTCCTTCAGCATCATGCCGTGAGCAGTCATGGGAGAAACCACCTCGCTCAGGTATTCCACCACATCAGGATAGTATTTTTCAATCATCATGTTAACGGTCGGGCAAGAGGTCGTGATCACATGGCGTTTTGTCCCCCAGTAATCCTTGGCATAGTATTTTGAGACCTGCTCTGCCCCAATGGCAGTCTCCTCAATCACTGTGAATCCCAGAGCCCGGAGGCCGCTTAGTACCTGCAGCGGGTCATCTGTATTAAATCCGGCGGGAAATGACGGCGCAAGGCTCAGAACCACGGGTCCCTCCTCCAGCCACTGCTTAATGCTGGCCACATCGCTGGCCACATATTTGGCATTTTGCGGACAAATCCGAAAACAGTTGCCGCAGCCAATGCACAGGTCTTCAACGATCTGGGCCTGGTTATCCATCAGCTTAATGGCCTTTACCGGGCAGTATCGGATACATTTGTAGCAATTCCGGCAGCTTGCTTTCGTGAAATTAATGACACCCATTGTTTCCCTCCATTATCTGATCAAACAGCTGGTCAACGCCCTCTGGCTTAACCGTATAAATATGCTCATCAACCTTAACTGCTACCCCATCGCTGCAGGCGTCCAGGCAGAAAGTCCCCATCAGCTCTACTTCATTCTCGAGTCCCCGTTCAGCCACCAGTTCCTTAAAGCGCTGCACCACCTGGTAGGAACCTTTGACATGGCAGGCGCTGCCAATACAAATATGTATTTCCTTCATTTTTTACTCCTCAATATTGTTCTAATCCCTGTGTTTTTCCAACAGATTAATCCTAGCACGCCTGACAGCCCTTGTCAATTAGTACTGCCGCTTGAATTTTCCGCCATTTTCTGTTAAAATAGTCATATCGAAATCGTTTTACAGATTTATCTATCCGAATTTTTTATCCTAAAGTCAAACCATGGATTCAAAATCGATAGAGTGCGGCGGGAAACGGCTGTGCTTTCCATTGTGAGAAGGATAGATGATAAACGTGCGCACTGCGTTTATTTCCTCCTCACAGATTACAATGGTATAGAAGATTATTCTTTTATATATTTAATTTTCATTATCAAGGAGGAAGAGAAATGAAAAAGAAATTGACGCTGGTCTTAGCAGCACTGCTGACTCTGACCATGGTTATCGGCCTGGCAGGATGCAGCAGCAATACTGCTAAAACCGAAAAGCTGGAGCCAGGCTCCAACGGTGAAATTATTATGGCCACCACCACCAGCACACAGGACAGCGGTCTGCTGGATGTGCTTCTGCCCAAGTTTGAAGAAGAAACCGGCATTGCCGTAAAGGTTGTGGCAGTTGGCACCGGTAAAGCCATTGAGATGGGCAAAAACGGTGAAGCGGATATTCTTCTGGTTCACGCCAAATCACAGGAAGAACAGTTTGTGAAAGACGGTTACGGCCTTGAACGTTTTGACGTTATGTACAATGACTTCATCGTTCTGGGCAGCAAGGATGACCCGGCCAAACTGAAGGAAGTCGCTCCAAACGATGCGGTAAAAGCTTTCCAGACCATTGCTGAAACCCAGTCTGAATTTGTATCCAGAGGCGACAAATCCGGTACGCACACCAAAGAACTGGGCCTGTGGGAAAAGGCAGGCGTTACCCCGGCAGGACAGCCCTGGTACATCGAATCCGGTTCCGGCATGGGCGACACCCTGAAAATGGCCAATGAAAAATTAGCCTACACCCTGTCTGACCGCGCTACCTGGTTAAACATGAAAGATAATCTGGATCTTGAGGTTGTTGTCGAAAAGGACGATAACCTGTATAACCAGTATGGCGTTATCGTCGTCAATCCTGACAAGGTCAGCGCTGAGCTGAACACTGACGGCGCAAAAAAATTCCAGGAATGGATTTTAAGCGACGCCGTACAGCAGGAAATCTCAAACTACAAGATTAACGGCGAAGCGACCTTTGTGCCAAACGCCAGCAAATAAGCATTAACTGAATCCAGAATTTATCAGCGTCCGTTCTTCGGGCGCTGATTTTGAATTGACAGACTGACGAGGTTTCTTATGGATTATATTATCAACGGCTTCATTGAGGCTTTCCATCTGCTGATTTCCGGAGATCCGGAAATCTACCAGATTGTCGGGCTTTCTTTATACGTATCCTTCTCCTCCACCATTTATTCCACAGTTCTCGGCGTGCCCCTGGGCATCCTGCTTGGCATCAAGGAATTCAGGGGAAAGCGGATCGTATCCCGGCTGCTTTACACCTTTATGTCTTTTCCGCCGGTCATCATCGGCCTGTTCACCTCACTGGTGCTGGCCCGATCCGGTCCGTTGGGGCATCTAAAGCTTATGTACACACCCACTGCCATGATCATCGCCCAGGTGATCCTCGTCACCCCGATTATCATGGGCATTGTGTTTAACGACACTACCGTCAACGGCCAGGTTGTGGTGACCATGGGAAAAACCCTTGGGGCCGGCGGCGGGGATATTCTCTTCCTGCTGATCCGGGAGCTTAAGGCCAGCATCATGATCGCCCTGGTCACCGGCTTTGGACGGGCTGTATCTGAGGTTGGCGCTGTGATGATCGTGGGGGGCAACATTAAAAACTACACGCGGGTCATGACCACCTTCATTGCCATGAACAATAACATGGGCGAATACGCGGTTTCCATCGCCATGGGTATTATTCTGCTGGTCATCTCCTTTGTGACCAATTCGATCCTTTACAAATATATGGTAGGAGACCCTTATGCAAATCGCGATTGAAAAACTCACGAAAATTTATCATGGAAAAACAGTCTTGTCACTGGACAGCCTGTGCCTTGAATCCGGAAAAATCCACGGAATTTTAGGCCCAAACGGATCAGGGAAAACCACCCTGATGAAATCTGTTGCCGGGCTTCTCACGCCCACCAGCGGCGCCATCACCTATAATGGCCGCACTGGTGATGAAGCCGTGCTGAAAAAGCTGACCTATGCCAGCCATACACCCTATCTTTTTGCCATGTCTGTCTATGACAATATCGCCTATCCCCTAAAAATACGCAAATATGCCAAAGCATCGGCAGCCCCCATCGTTGAGGGACTGCTGCGGGAATTTAAAATCGAAGAGCTTGCAAAACAAAATGCGAAAAAGCTTTCCGGCGGCGAATCACAGAAAACAGCTCTGGCCAGGGCCTTATCCTTTTCACCGGATACACTGCTCTTAGACGAGCCCACCGCCAACATCGACCCTCAAAGCCTGAAAATTATTGAGGCTGCGCTGATCAAAAGAAACCGTGAGGCCGGGCTGACTGTTATCATCATTACCCATAACCCAAGCCAGGCTTACCGTATCTGTGACACTCTGAGCTTTATCGATTCCGGCAGCCTCCTCTTTCACGGCAGTGTTGAAGATTTTAAAGCATCGGATAATCCGGTCATTCAGGATTTCATCACCTTAAATTAAAGGGCAGAAGCCCAAAGGAGGAAGTAATGAACCAACAAACCTGTACCCGTGACAAAGCTTGGAAAAAACGGATCATCCTCTTTTTAACCAGCCAGACCATTTCCCTGCTCGGATCCTCCCTTACTCAGTATGCCATTATCTGGTACGTCACCCTGACCACCACCTCAGGGATCATGCTGACCATTTCCACACTCGTCACCTTTATTCCACAGGTACTGATTTCCCTCTTTGCCGGTGTGTGGGCAGACCGCTATAACCGGAAAAACCTGATTATCTGCGCCGATGCTCTGGTTGCCCTGTCCACACTGGGTCTGGCTTTCAGTTTTTTCATGGGTTACCGGGAGCTGTGGATTATTTTTTTGGTATCGGCTGTCCGCTCAGTGGGCACTGGAATCCAGACCCCCACTGTCAATGCGCTCATTCCGCAGATTACACCCAAAAGTATGCTTATGCGTGTCACTGGCTTTAATGGGAGCCTCCAGAACATGACCATGATTGTGGCGCCAGCAGTCAGCGGCGCCCTTTTGGCCACTGTGTCTGTCGAGTCAACCTTCTTCATTGACGTTGTCACTGCCATCATTGGCATTTCACTGCTTTCCTTTTTGAAAATTCTACCTCACGAACGAGCCCAGTCTGCCAAGAACACAGGCACCATATCCGATTTAAAAACCGGTATTCTCTATGCTTACCGGCATCCCTTTATCAAAGTACTGCTGATTTTTTATGCGTTGCTCATGTTCTTAGTCACTCCTACCGCTTTTTTGACGCCTCTCCTCATTGCCAGAACCTTTGGCGAGGAGGTATGGTATCTGACAGCCAACGAAATCATTTACAGTGTCGGGGCCATGATCGGCGGGCTCATCATTGCTGCCTGGGGTGGTTTTAAAAGCCGTGTAACCACCATCATGGTTTTCAGCACCCTGTGCGGTGTCTTCTGCATTGGGCTGGGCTTCTCACCAGTTTTTCTTGTCTTTTTAGGCTTTATGCTCTTTGTGGGCCTAACTGTTCCCTTTATCACCGCGCCCATCACTGTCCTGCTTCAGGAACGGGTGGAAGAAGCCATGCAGGGCCGTGTTTTCAGCCTTGTCCAGATTATGGCAGCCACAGCATTTCCGATTGGCATGACCGTTTTTGGCCCTTTAGCCGATATGATCGATGTGCGGCTGATCATTATTGCCACTGGTATTCTGACCGCCCTATGCGGCTTTGTCGTTTATCACAATAAAATCCTCCGTTCCCAGGAATATTAGGCATTCAACTTTTGAAATTAACTTTTGTTTTAATCAACGCCTCTTATTGAAAACTTAAAAAGCAATGACTATATTTTTTGTTTGCAATTCTGTTACAATTGGATTTTCTCCTTTAAGAATTCGTTACATTTTAAGGAAATATGGTATGAAATACGGTATAATATTTTCTACAAACAGTTAACTGATCTTCATCATTTTACAGTATTATGTTTAACAAAATCATTTTAGAAGGAGAATCACAGCATGAAGAAGTTTATTCACAAATTTGTTCCTTCGCTTTTATGCGTCTGCCTATTGTTTGCCTATTCGCTGCAGTTTGCACCGACCGTAAAGGCTGCGGAATTCTCACCAAGGACTGAAAAACCGGACTACTATTCTTATCCTTACAGCCGGTCCAGTGGAAATCCGTTTGAGTTAAATCCTTTAACAGGAGGTAACTGTACCTACTACGCCTGGGGCCGTGCCTACGAAATTCTGGGTTATCCGCTTCCAAATAACCAGGTAAACAGCAATCCAAATGGATGGGGCAGTTTCCGAAGCAACGCAAAATATTTCTGGTCTGATAATAAAGAGCTTTATGACGAAGGACGCGGTGGTTTTGCCTACGGGTCAGAGCCTGCTGTAGGTGCCATTGCGGTGTGGGACGGCTCATTAACCAATGGCTGGTGCGGTCATGTCGCTGTTGTCGAGGAAGTCAACGGCAATGAGGTTGTCACCTCCAACTCTGGCTGGAGCTATCGTGATTTTTATATGGACTATGACAATGCCAACAGCATGGGCGGCAATTTCTTGGGTTATATTTACCTGTTAGACAATGCAGATCCTCAGCCGACTCCAGAACCAACTCCTGAACCCACACCTCAGCCAACTGCAGTGCCAACTCCTGAACCTACACCTCAGCCAACTCCTGAACCAACCGTTCAGCCAACTCCCGAACCAACTGCTCAGCCAACTCCTGAGCCAACCGTTCAGCCGACTCCAGAACCAACTGCTCAGCCATCTCCAGAACCGACTGCTCAGCCAACTCCTGAGCCAACTGTCCAGCCGACTCCTGAACCCACGCCTCAGCCTGAAAAAGTCGAGACAACCGCGGATGTGGACGGAACTCAGGTAAAGGTCTCCGCAGACAGTAAGGTTCTGCCAGATGCCGAGTTAAAGGTTTCATCTGTCAGCGATGAAGTTAAAAATAAAGCGGATCAGGCTGTGAAGAACAAACTGGATCCAGAAGCCGAGATTCTGGAAATTCTCGATATTAAAGCCGTTGATAAAACCACAAATGAAGAAAAACAGCCAGAAGGCGGAACTGTTTCCGTTGAACTTGATCTGAATGAAAAATACAAGGACAATGGCGATATCAAAATCGTTCATTTTGATGACAGTAAGGATGAAATAAATGTCGTTGACAATGCTGTAGCAGACAAAGACAGCAAAACCGTATCCTTTGAAGCACCGCATTTCAGCTACTACGCAGCTGTCAAAACCCCGGTAGCAGCAACTGATGTCAAGCTGTCCAATGACTATCTGAAAATTCAGCCGGATGCCACCACCACTTTAAAAGCAACTGTCAAGCCTGCAAATGCCACCAATGCCGATGTTACCTGGAGCTCCAGTGACCCAAGCATCGTAACAGTTGATGAAAACGGCAAGGTTACGGCCATCAAAGAGGGTACCGCATCCGTTACCGCAACAACAGCCAATGGTAAAACCGCAACCTGCGAAATCGAAGTGAAAGCACTGGATTCAAACGAAGGCGCTGGCACCACCCAGACCTACAATGACGGTGGCAGCGGAGACGGCAATGTTATTAAGAAGCTGGCCGCCACTGTCACAGGCACCAACCCGGATACCAGTATCCGTCAGGCTGCCCTGATGAACGGAGACGTTCCAGCCTGGATGATTCCTTCTATCATCGGCTTGTTTGCCGGCGGCGGGATCCTCATCGGTGTGATCGCCCTGATCAAACGTAAAAGAAGCGAATAATACGAACCACTAAAAAACACTCCCTTTTCTGCAAAAGCGGAGTGTTTTTTATGTGTTCTTTTATTCTCCCTGAGCGTCAGCCATCTGTCTAAATAGCTTAGGCAGGGGAATGGACGCCGCAATGATGGCGCCGACACACATGGGGATAATGGCATCCACTGGAAAGCAGATGATCAGCAGCATGACAACCGCAATGGGCTTGCGCATAATGGCGCCAGCCACTGCTGCAGTTACCACAGCCACGCAGAAGGTCGCGTCGACCATTGGAAAAACAGCGGCAAAACCATAGCCGATGCAGACCGCAGAGAAGATAATGGGGAAAATATTCCCACCACGCCAGCCAGTGCCGATACAGATATTAATCATCAAAAGCTTGACAATCCCTGTTAAAAACAGCAGCCCTATGGGCAGGGTCTGCCAGATTTCCATCATTTCGCCCATCTGGTGCTCACCTGCAAACATGGTAAAGGGCAGCAGCATTCCAACACCGCCTAAAACCAAACCGCCGATGATTCCCAGAAGTACCTTGTGTTTTTCAAGCGGAGCGGTTATCACCTTGACACCCTTGGCAAAATAAAAATACAGAATACCGCAGAGTGCACCCACAAGGGCAAGGGGCAGCATTGCCAGAAGCTCATTGCGCCCGACGGTGATGTGCCCAAAACGGCCAAGCCCCATACCGCCGCCAAACAATCCTGAAAGCAGAATATAAATACCGAAGCCGGCAAAGATTGCGATAAAATACAATAGAATCTTTGAATTTTTAGGGATGGCCTGCCCGCCCTTTTCGTCCTCAACCTGATTTACAAAACCAAAGAGTGGCGCGTGAAAGATAACCCCCAGTGTGGCAGCGATCCCGACCTGCGCCAGGTCTTCCACTTCCTCATAGGCATACTTAAAGCGGTCAGCCAGCCAAAAGCACAGACCGGCGATCACACCGGTCAGCCCGGCTTCGGGTCCGAGGCTGCCGCCAAAAATGAGAGGTACCAGCGCACAGACCGCGATGACCGGCAGATTATCGTAGGGCAGGCGTTTGCCCTGTTTGATGGCCGCCATATCTTCACTGAGCTCACTGGGACAGGGACCGAACTTTGTCTGCAAAAGCCCCACAAGCAGCCCGCCGACACCGCAGATCACCAGATTATAGATTGGGATATTAAACTTTCCGGGCAGCCATGTCCAGAAAAAGTCAATGCCCAGATTCATCAGCCACAGCAGAAACCATACAACCGCTCCAACCACTGCGCCCAAAATAGCGATAAATATTCCAAGTGCAATATTCTTTTTTAATTTACTCCACACGTTACTTTCCTCCAGATTATTCAAAAAAAGGCACGCAAAATACCATTGCGTGCCTTTATTATACTGTTATCAATCCATTTTTGCAATATCGGTCCGGTAGCGTGCGCCGTCAAATTTGATTTTGTCCACCTGGCTGTAAACCTTGGCTCTCGCTGCCTCACGGTCTTCACCCAGGGTGGAAACGCAGAGGACGCGCCCGCCGGATGTTACCAGCTTGCCATCCTTGAGCGCTGTTCCGGCATGGAATACTTCACAGCCTTCCACATCCTCGATTCCGGTGATTTCAAGCCCCTTTTTGTAAGGTCCCGGGTATCCGCCGGAGGCAAGAACTACCGTCACTGCGGCTTCATCCTTCCACTTAATGTCACAGTCTGCAAGCTTTCCATCAATACAGGCTTCCATGATGTCTACCAGGTCACTGTCCATGCGCATGAGCACACTCTGAGCTTCCGGGTCGCCAAAGCGGACATTGAATTCCAGAACCTTGGGCATATCATTTTCGATCATCAGACCAATGAAAAGAATCCCCTTAAAGTCCATACCGTCTGCTTTGAAGCCCTCAATAATCGGTGTCAGAATGGTTTCTTCAATGCGCTTGTTTAACACCTCATTATCAAACAAAACATTTGGAGAGTAGGTACCCATACCGCCTGTGTTCAGGCCTTCATCGTGATCGTAGGCGCGCTTATAATCCTGGGCGCTTTCCATGGGCACAATGACATTGCCATCGACAAAGCACAGCATGGAGGCTTCACGGCCAGTCAGAAATTCTTCAACGACAACCTTGTCGCCAGCATCACCGAATTCATGGTCAGCCATGATCATGTTAATGCCGTCTTTGGCTTCCTGCTCGTTTTCTACGATCAACACCCCTTTGCCGGCTGCCAGTCCATCGGCCTTGATAACCATGGGGAAGCCGTAAACACCGATATCCTTCATGACCTCATCGAGATCAGTATACTCCTTGTAGGCGGCTGTCGGAATGTTGTGACGCAGGAGAAAATCCTTGGTGAAGGCCTTACTGCCTTCAAACTCCGCACATTTTGCATTGGGGCCAAACACCCGCATGCCCTCTTTCTCAAAGGCGTCGGTCATTCCCATCACCAGCGGCACTTCGGGGCCCACAACGGTCAGGTCAATCCCTTTTTCCCTCGCAAATTTTACGCAGCCGTCAATGTCTTCCACCGAAAGGTCAACACATTCGGCGATTTTGGCCATGCCGCCATTTCCAGGGGCACAGTAAATTTTATCTACCTTTGGGCTATGGGCAATTTTCCAGGTGAGCACATGCTCACGTCCGCCCGAGCCGATTACTAATACTTTCATGTCGTTTCTCCTCTGAGCTTAGCTGTGTTTAAAGTGGCGCATGCCTGTAAAGACCATGGCAATGCCATTTTCATTGCAGACCTTGATGGAGTCTGCGTCGCGTCCTGCGCCGCCCGGCTGGATAATGGCTGTGATGCCTGCCTTGGCGGCTGCGGTAGCGCAGTCGTCAAACGGGAAGAAAGCGTCTGATGCCAGCACCGCGCCCTTTACCTTTTCTCCGCCGTGTTCGATACAGTTTTCCAGCGGCCAGATCCGGTTAACCTGTCCTGGTCCGTTGGCGACCATACATTTATCCTTGGCCAGGGTGATGGCATTGGATTTAGTATTCTTAACGGCCTT
Source organism: Eubacterium sp. AM05-23 (assembly GCF_003477535.1). Taxonomy (NCBI): domain Bacteria; kingdom Bacillati; phylum Bacillota; class Clostridia; order Eubacteriales; family Eubacteriaceae; genus Eubacterium; species Eubacterium sp. AM05-23. Next base: position 36,978 of record NZ_QUDF01000003.1, on the reverse strand, counting down.
CCAGGCAAAGAGCAGGTCTTCCATTTCCTTGTCGGTGGGCTTACGGTCAGTGACCACTTCCAGCTTTTCATAGTCCTTGGTGTCGCGTTCCTGGATTAACAGGCCGCCGAGCACTTTTTTGGTTTCATAGCCCGGTTCATTATACAGAATATCATCCAGCTTGAGCACGCGGAGGTTTTCCTTGGTGCCCAGCACTTCCAGCGCTTCATCGGTATAGCCTGGCGCTACAATGACCTCCAGAAAGATTTCAACCATCTGTTTGGCCGTATCTGCATCAATCTCACGGTTTGACGCAATGATTCCGCCAAAGATAGAGGTTGGGTCCGCTTCATAGGCCTTTCTGTAGGCTTCTGAAATGGTTTCAGCGCTTGCTACGCCGCAGGGATTGGCATGCTTAACCGCAACGATGGTCGGTTCGTCTGTGTATTCCTTCAGGATTTCAAGGGCACCGTTGGTGTCGTTGATATTATTGTAGGATAATTCCTTGCCCTGAAGCTGTTCGGCAGCTGTCAGAGCGCCTCTGGTCATACCGATTTCCTTGTAGAACGCAGCCTTCTGGTGCGGGTTTTCACCGTAGCGGAGATCCTGTACTTTTTCATAGGTCATGGTGACGGTATCCTTTAATACTTCTCCGTCAACACGTTTTCTGAGGAAATCTGAGATCATGGTATCATAGGCCGCTGTGGTTTCAAAGACCTTTAATGCGAGACGGTAGCGGGTATCATAGCTGGTGGCGCCGTCCTTTTCCAGCTCGTTTAATACAACGTCATAATCTTCCGGGTCTACTACAACGGTAACGTCGTTAAAGTTTTTGGCAGCTGAGCGCAGCATGGTTGGTCCGCCGATATCAATGTTTTCAATGCAGTCCTCAAAGGCAACACCTTCCTTCAAAATGGTGTTTTTGAAAGGATAAAGGTTGATGACCAGCAGGTCGATGGGGGTAATGCCCAGCTCCTTGATCTGTTTCTGATGGTCTTCATTGTCACGGATATTTAAGATGCCGCCGTGAATCTTGGGATGCAGGGTTTTGACACGACCATCCAGGCATTCTGGAAAGCCTGTTACATCGGAAACGCCGATAACATCCACACCTGCTTCACGCAGGGCTTTTGCAGTCCCGCCGGTGGACAAAATTTCCCAGCCCATACCGGCCAGCTTCTGTGCGAATTCAACAATACCCGTTTTGTCTGATACACTGATTAAAGCTCTCATAGTTTCTCCTCCAATTTTTGATCATTTTATTTAAACCGCAGCAAACCCTATTGTTTGCTGGTTATCTTTGTTTTTCTGCCCTCCACGGTTATATGGCCCAGACAGTACTGCTCTACCACCCAGGGCAGCAGTGTATGCTCAATTTCAAGCACCTTTTTCTGAATGGATTCCGGTGTGTCATCGTCCGCAACCTCAACGGTTTTCTGCGCGATGATCGGGCCTGCGTCCGCCTCCTCGTTAACAAAATGAACCGTCGCACCCGTAACCTTAACACCGTAGTCGATGACCGCCTCATGCACGTGCATTCCATAATATCCCTCACCGCAGAAGGATGGGATCAGGGCAGGGTGAATGTTGACAATCTTATTGGGGTAGGCTTCCACAAAGGCCGGGGTAATGATCTTCATGTAGCCTGCCAGCACGACCAGTTCAACACCTTTATCCTTTAAGATCCGGATAATCTCGGCATTGAAAGCGTCATAATCCTCAAAATCCGACTCCAGCACCACAGCGGTTGGTATCCCGCTGTTCTGCGCTCTCGTCAGACCATAGGCGTCGGCGTTGTTGGCAATGACAACCACGATTTCGCCTGACCTGTGATGAACCCTGTCGATGACGGCCTGGAGGTTCGTCCCCCCGCCGCTCACCAGTACGCCTATTTTTGTCATAATATAATTTTTTCGTCGCCCTTGACCACTTCGCCAAGAACCACAGGCTTTTCACCTTTATCCTTTAAGGCCTGCACAAAGCCATCCGCCTGATCTGCCGGCAGCGCAGCAACCAGACCGATTCCCATGTTAAAGGTGGAGTACATGGCTTCATCCGTAATATTACCTGCTTCTTTAATAAACTTGAAGATTGGCAGGGTATCGATGGCAGAGACATCCACCTTGGCACACAGGCCATCCGGGATCATTCTCGGAATGTTTTCGTAGAAACCGCCGCCTGTAACATGGCTCATACCCTTAACACCATAAGGTTTCAGAAGATCCTCAACTGCCTTGACATAGATGCGGGTCGGAGTGAGCAGCGCTTCACCCAGGGTGCCGCCCAGCTCGTCAACCTTGGTGTGCACATCCATCTTCAGATCCTTAAAGAGCAGCTTGCGCACCAGGGAAAAGCCGTTGCTGTGAACGCCGGAGGACGGCAGGCCGACCAAAATGTCCCCTTCTGCGATGCTCTGTCCTGTGATGATTTCATCCTTTTCGACAACGCCAACGGCAAAGCCGGCCAGGTCATAGTCATCCAGACTGTACATATCCGGCATTTCAGCGGTCTCGCCGCCGATCAGCGCCATACCGCCCTGGACACAGCCCTCGGCCACACCGCTTACAATCTGCGCGATTTTTTCCGGATAATTTTTTCCGCAGGCAATGTAGTCCAGAAAGAACAGCGGTCTTGCTCCCTGGCATAAAATATCATTCACACACATGGCCACCGCGTCAATACCGATGGTATCATGCTTATCCATCATGAAGGCAATCATCAGTTTTGTGCCAACGCCATCGGTACCGGAAACCAGGACGGGCTTCTTGTAGCCCTCGGGCAGCTCGATCAAACCGCCGAAACCTCCTAAATGGGATAAAACGTATTGGTTAAACGTTCTTTGAACGTCTGCTTTCATTAACTTGACAGATTCATAACCAGCCTCGACATCTACGCCTGCTGCCTTGTAAGCATCTGTTTGTGCCATCTTTTCTCTCCTTTTAATCATCTTTTTTTAAGACAGGGACTTCCATAGGATAGTCCCCGTCAAAACAGGCCCGGCAGTACTCTGTGCCGCCTCCGACGGATTCGTTTAAGCCGTCAAGGCTGATATAGGCCAGTGAGTCCGCACCCAGAATCTCGCGGATTTCTTCCACAGATTTCTTGGCGCCGATCAAATATTTACGTTTTGGGGTATCAATGCCAAAATGACAGGTATGGGATACCGGCGGACTGGTCACGCGGAAATGCACTTCCTTTGCGCCGCCGCTTCTCAATATTTCAACAAGCCGTTTGGAGGTTGTCCCCCTCACGATGGAGTCGTCAATAATGACTACCCGCTTGCCCTCAATGGTATCTCTCAGCGGATTCAGCTTCAGACGCACGCCCTCTTCACGCAGCTTCTGGTTGGGCTGGATAAAAGTCCGCCCGCTGTATTTATTTTTAATCAGACCCATACCATAGGGGATGCCCGATTCCTCGGCATAGCCAATGGCCGCCGGAATACCAGAATCCGGAACGCCGATCACCACATCCGCCTCCACAGGGCTTTCCCTGGCCAGGATACGCCCAGCGGTATGGCGGGCCTGGTAAACACTGCGCCCTTCCATGACAGAGTCGGGACGCGCAAAGTAAATCTGCTCAAAAATACAGGCTCTCTTGCTGGCCCAGTTATTCTGCCCATAGCTCTGAATACCATTTTCATCAATGACGACAATTTCACCCGGGTTCAGGTCGCGAATCAGCTCACCGCCAATGGCGTCGATGGCACAGCTCTCAGAAGCGAGCATGTACATGTCATCTTTTTTGCCAAGGCAGATCGGACGCAGGCCGTATGGGTCGCGGACGCCGATGAGCTTATCCTCCAGTGTGATCACCAGTGCAAAGCCGCCCTTGATGATCTCAACCATACGCTGGATGGCCTCAATCACGCCGTGACGCAGGCCCCTTGCCAGAATATCAACCATGACCTCTGTGTCGATGGTGGTCTGGAAAACAACGCCGGAATCCTCCAGCATATCCCTCAGTGCCTTATCGTTTACCAGGTTACCATTATGCGCCAGAGCAATCTGGGTCGATTTCAGGCTGACCGTCAGGGGCTGGGCGTTGGTCACGCCGCCCTCGCCTGAGGTGGAATAGCGCACATGGCCGATCCCAAGGTTACCTTTCATGGATTTCAGGACATTCCCCTTAAAGACATCCGCCACCAGACCGAGGTCCTTATGGGTTGTGATCCTGCCATCACGGTTAACCGAGATGCCCGCACTCTCCTGGCCCCTGTGCTGAAGCGCATACAGGCCATAATAGATATAGGAAGCGCAGTTTGTCTCACGATTCTTACAGTACACACCTACAACGCCACATTCGTCATGAAATTTGTCTTCTCTCATTGATTCGTTCTTCCTCCAAAAATGGAATCATGCTGTCATCCATTGAAACACATTCTATGCCGTATTCCGTAAATATTTCTATGGAGCAGACGCTGTCTCGCGCCCGCCCCGTGCAGTCTGTTGACAAATCGTAATGAGTATGGGCGATTAGCCGTTAACCCTCTTTAACATTTCTTCGTAAGCTTCTTCAATACCGCCCAGATCACGTCTGAAACGGTCCTTATCCAGTTTTTCTCCGGTTTTTACATCCCAGAAACGGCAGGTATCCGGTGAGATTTCATCAGCCAGAACGATCTGTCCGTCATTGGTTTTACCAAACTCAATCTTGAAATCGATCAGGTTAATGCCCTTTTCCAAGAAGTATGCTTTCAGGATATCATTGATCTTCATGGTCATTTCACGGATAGCATCCAGTTCTTCCTGAGTTGCCAGCTTCAGGGCAGTGGCATGATTGTCATTGATGACGGGATCGCCATAGTCGTCATTCTTATAGCAGAATTCAAAAATCGGCGCTTCGAGAGCCTGTCCTTCTTCAAACGGAAGGCGCTTGCAGATAGAGCCGGCAGCAGTGTTGCGGATAATCACTTCCAGCGGGAAGATGGTAACAGCCTTAACCAGCTGTTCGTTGTCTGAAAGCAGGTCGATGAAATGTGTCGGGATCCCCTGTTCTTCCAGCATTTTGAAAATGGTAGCGGTCATTTTATTATTGATGACGCCCTTGCCCACAATGGTACCCTTTTTTTCGCCGTTTCCTGCGGTCGCATCATCTTTGTATTCGATGATAAACTGGTCCGGATCTTCTGTTTTGAAAACTTTTTTTGCCTTGCCTTCGTATAACTGTTCTAATTTCTGCATTTAAAATACCTCTTTCTATATTTGAAATAATCTATTAACCATTAATCTTAGCCTGAAGCTTTTCATTCTTAGCCGCTACTTCTTCGTCCAGTGTTTCTTTGTAGGCTTTCATCTTTTCACGGATTTCAGGATACTTGATGGAAAGCATCTGAGCTGCCAGAATACCGGCATTTTCAGCGCCGTTTACCGCAACAGTGGCAACCGGTACGCCGGAAGGCATCTGCACGATGGAGAGTAAGGAATCCAGGCCGCCCTGGAAAGAGGTCTGAATCGGGATACCAATAACCGGAAGCGGGGTAAGCCCTGCCATAACACCCGGTAAATGAGCTGCTTTACCGGCAGCGCCAATGATCAGTTCGATGCCGTTTTCCTCGGCAGAACGGACATATGAGAAAATCTTGTCCGGATTTCTGTGTGCTGAAATAACCTCAGCATCATATTCAATATCAAATTTTTCCAAAGCGATCAGGCATTTTTTAACAACATCAAAATCCGAGTCGCTGCCCATAATAACTGCAACTTTTGGCATAATTGTATTCTCCTTCTTTTACTTGAAATATTCAACACCGGATTTAAAGATCAGCTGATCCTTCTCACCCGGAATGTTTTTATATAATCCCTTTCCGATACGTTCGGAATGGCCCATTTTACCCAGAATACGCCCGTCTGCGCTGGTAATCCCTTCCACCGCGCAGGTAGAGCCATTGGGGTTAAAGGCGCCGTCCATGGTGGCGTTGCCGTCAAAATCGACATACTGGGTCGCAACCTGGCCCTTGGCGATGAGTTCCTCCATCACCGCGTCGCTTGCGATAAACCGGCCTTCGCCGTGAGACATTGGAATCCGGTAGGTTTCGCCCACCTTGGCGCCAGCCAGCCAAGGCGACAGGTTGGAGACAACCTTTGTCATGGGGATAGTGGACACATGACGGCCAATGGTATTGTAGGTAAGGGTTGGCATTTCAGGCTCGATATCCACGATTTCGCCGTAGGGTACCAGCCCAAGCTTGATCAGGGCCTGGAAGCCGTTGCAGATCCCGAGCATTAAGCCATCGCGGTTTTTAATGAGCTCCATGACTGCGTCCCTGATTTCAGGATTTCTGAAAACCGCCGCGATAAATTTACCAGAGCCGTCCGGCTGGTCACCAGCGCTGAAGCCGCCGGGAATCATGATCATCTGGGACTGTCGGATGGCATCCGCCATTTCTTTGACCGACGCCGCAATATCGTCCGCCGTCCGGTTTCTGAAAACCACGATCTCTGGCTTGGCGCCGGCGTTCTCAAAGGCTTTAGCGGTGTCGTACTCACAGTTGGTTCCCGGGAATACCGGGATAAAAACCTGAGGCGCCGCGAATTTTTCTTTGGCGAAAGTGACAGGGCCGCCAGTGTATTCGATGTTCTGGACTTTGCCCTCTGTTGTTTTGCTTTCTGGATAAACACTGCGCATGGCGCTTTCCCACACTTCGATCAGTTCATCCATATCCACGCTTTCTCCCTTATAGGTGACCGCTGCGGTATCGGTGGTCTTACCAATGAGCTCAGCGTCGTCCAGGGTTTCGACGGTTTCCACGATAATGCTGCCATAAAGCGGTGCATACAGGCGCGCTTCATCAATGTCTGCAATATCCACACCAATCTTATTTCCGAAGGCCATCTTAGCCAGAGCGTCGACCAGACCATTGGCAGACACAGCCTTGGCAGAGAGCAGCCTGCCCTCAACGTTCAGACTGCGGATACGGTCATACATGGCCATTACCTTATCATAATCAATAAGCTTGTTGTCATCCTGTTCCACCTCAAAGAGATACAGGTTTGATCCTGCTTTTTTCAGCTCATTGGAGAGAACATTCTGGACCTTATCCGCTTCGACGGCAAAGGAGATAATCGTCGGCGGAACCGTCATATCCTCAAAGGTTCCGGACATACTGTCTTTACCCCCAATGGCAGGAACGCCGAAGGCCTTCTGGGCTTCAAAGGCGCCCAGAAGCGCCGCAAAGGGCTTGCCCCATTTTTCAGGGTCTTTGTTCAGACGCTCAAAGTATTCCTGAAAGCTCAGACGGGCTTTTCTGAAATCGCCCCCCATGGCCACCATTTTAGATAAGGATTCAAGCACGCAGTAGATACCGCCGTGGAACGGGCTCCATTTGGATAATTCCGGCGTGTAGCCATAGGTCATGATGCTGCAGGTAGTCGTATCTCCGTGAATAACCGGAATTTTAGCCGCCATACCATCCTGAGGCGTCAGCTGGTACTTACCACCATATGGCATAACCACTGTTCCAGCGCCGATGGTGCTGTCAAACATTTCGGCCAGCCCCTTCTGGCTGGCAGCGTTCAGGCTGCTGAGCACTTCTCTGGTTTTAGCTGTAAAACCAATGGTTTCTGATTTTTCATGAAGCGGTTCGGGTTCTTTAACCAGAACATCCGCGTACTGGGCAGCCCCGTTGGTGTTCAGGAACGCTCTGGAAAGGTTGAGGATTTCCTCACCGCGCCATTTCATGACCAGACGTCCGGTGTCGGTGACAACCGCTACCTGGGTAACCTCCAGATTTTCGGCGTTGCCCATCTCAATAAAACGATCGACATCCTCAGCTGCGACGACAACCGCCATACGTTCCTGGGATTCTGAGATCGCCAGCTCGGTTCCGTCAAGGCCTTCATATTTTTTCGGCACCTTATCCAGATCGATATCCAGGCTGTCTGCCAGCTCGCCGATGGCTACCGATACGCCGCCCGCGCCAAAGTCGTTGCAGCGCTTGATCATACGGGCCAGATCACCGTTTCTGAACAAACGCTGAATCTTACGCTCCTCAACCGGGTTCCCTTTCTGGACTTCTGCGCCGCTTTCATGAATGGATTCCTCGGTGTGTGCCTTGGAGGAACCCGTCGCACCGCCGCAGCCGTCACGGCCGGTTTTACCGCCGACCAGAAGAATGACATCTCCCGGCTGCGGACGTTCACGGACAACATTTTCCTTAGGCGCTGCCGCGATAACCGCCCCAACCTCCATGCGCTTGGCCAGGAAGCCCGGATCATAGACCTCAACTACCTGGCCAGTGGCCAGGCCGATCTGATTTCCGTAGGAGCTGTAGCCGTGAGCCGCCTCCTGAGAAATCTTACGCTGAGGCAGCTTGCCCGGCAGGGTATCCTCAATCGGTGTTCTCGGGTCCCATGCACCGGTGAGACGCATGGCCTGGTAAACATAGCTTCTGCCAGACAGCGGGTCACGGATTGCACCGCCAAGGCAGGTTGCCGCACCGCCAAAGGGCTCGATTTCTGTGGGATGATTGTGGGTTTCATTTTTAAACATGAGCAGCCAGTCCTCATCCACACCATCGTGGTCAACCGTCATGTTGACGCTGCAGGCGTTGATTTCTTCCGATTCATCCAAATCCGGGATCATGCCGCGTTTTTTGATTTCCTTGGTGCCGATCACGGCCATATCCATAAGGGTCATGGGGCGGTCGGTATCTTCTCCGTAAAGGGCGTCACGGGTCGCGTCATAGCTTTCAAAGGCTTTTTCAACCGCTTCCGTTACCGGGCCGCGCTCAAAATCGATGGCTTCAATGCAGGTCGAAAACGTCGTGTGACGGCAGTGATCAGACCAGTAGGTATCGATAACCTTCAGCTCTGTCAGAGACGGGTCACGCTTTTCATCTTCCCTGTAATATTTCTGTACAAACGCAATATCCGCTTCGCTCATGGCAAAGCCCATTTTTTTGCGGTAAGCCTCCAGAGCTTCCGCGCTAAAATCAGTAAAGCCCTCTATCCTCTCAATGTCTGCCGGCTGTTTGATTTTATCCGTCAGGGTATCCCTTGGTCCGAGATCCGTTTCCTGAGAGTCTACAGGGTTAATCATGTATTTTTTAATTTTTCCGAGTTCTTCACCGCTCACATCGCCCTTAACCGCAACGACCTTCGCAACCTTGATTAAAGGCTTTTCGCCTGCTAAAATTTGAATACACTGAGCCGCTGAATCCGCATGCTGGTCGTACTGACCCGGCAGGTAGGAGGTGGCAAAGACCTGTTCCTCCGGTCCAAAGGCCATGGTGTCTTCATAAATGTTGTCTACATTAGGCTCTGAAAAAATGGTCCGTTTAACATTTTCCAGAAGCTCTCCCTCTAATCCTTCAACATCATAACGGTAAATGATACGAATACTGCTAAGACCCTTAATGCCCAAAATGCGCTGAAAAGTCTGTGCCAGTTCCTGGGCCTCGGTATTGAAGCCCGCTTTTTTCTCTACAAAAATTCGTTTGATCACTACTCTTCCACCTTTGTTTAATGATACTTGTATTTTACTATTTCCGAACTTTATTTTCAATGGTTTTTAAAACGTTCGGATACCTTTTTGAGGCGTAAACATTTTCAAATTTCTTTTCTTAAAGATTGAATAACCCCTCCATCACCTGGGCATAAGTATGGTATAATAAAAGTAAATTTATGATTAACCGGAGGCATTTTATGAAAATTATTTATCTTCATCACAGTGGCTTCATCGTAGAATTAGAGCGCATGACACTGATCTTTGATGCGATCACGAATATTCCACCCCATTTTCTCAGAAAAGGTCGGAAAAATTACTTCTTTGTTACCCACAGCCATCAAGATCATTTCTCACAAAAGATCCTTTCCTATGGCAGCGATTATGACACCACCTACATTTTCAGCGACGATATTCCCGAAAAGGGCGGACGCAATATCCATTATATGGCACCTTACCAGAAAATGAGCTTTCCAGGCATCGAAATTGAAACCTTTGGCTCGACCGACCTGGGCGTTTCCTTTTTTGTACAGGCTGAGGGTAAGAATATCTTCCATTCCGGCGATTTAAACTGGTGGGACTGGGATACCGAATCACACCCCAACATTAACCCCGAGGTGGAGGAGCGCGACTTCAAAGCCGTTATTCAGAAAATTAAGGAACAGACCAGCAAGCACAAAATGGACGTGGCCTTTGTCCCGGTGGACTCCCGCCTTGGCGGCTCGGCTTACCGTGCCGCGGAATACTTTATTGACAGGCTGCATCCAAAGGTTCTGATCCCCATGCATTTCTGGGAGGATTTCTCTGTTATCCGCACACTGGCCAATCGTGAGACAGGCAGCGGCACCGAGATTCCTTTGTTTGATGACCGCAATGTTGTTATTGGTAACTATTAATAATATGAATAGCGGAGGCTTAACATCCTTCGCTATTTTTATGTTTTAAGTTTTTTCTAAGAATATCAAAAAATGGTTATATAACTCTAATTAATTGTAAATTTTTCCTATTTTTATTGTAAATGTTTAAATTTTTATCGTGTAAACAGGTAATCAACGCGACGAAGCCGGTTTATCTTACTATAAATTCTTTAAATTCTGAAATTCTTCAAAAAAACTTCCAATTTCTGCTGATATAATACAATTAGTATGTTATTTTAATAATGCGTGCATAAAAAAGACAAACTTTATTAATAGTAACGAGAAAGGGACCTACATATTATGAATATAAAATTCAGGGAAAAATCACAAATCACACTGCCCTCTTCGGTGGTGGAACAATTAGAGCTTCACACAGGTGATGCGCTGGAATGTGAAATTATTGGAAATACCATCTGTCTGAGCCCCGTCAGCCATCCCATGAAAAAAAACGGATTCACCAGTATGCCGGTAAACCCTTTATTTCTCAAAGAACCGATAAGCTGCTGGCCGTATTCTGCTTTGGCCCCCTGCGCATCTTCTATGCACAGGAGCCCCTGGTTCTCCAGTCCAGGAAGGCAGAGGAGCTGCTGGCCTATCTGATCTGCGAAAAAGGCAATCTGATTTCAAAGAAAAACATTGCTGAAACGATCTGGCCCGGCCGCACAGAAAGCCAGGCCATGTACTGCCTGTATAAAACGCTGGAATGGTTTAAAAACCTTCGCCAACAGGGTATCTGCATACCGCTCATTACCCAGCGCGGGACCCTGGGTCTGGATATTTCTCAGGTCTACAGTGATCTCTGGGAGTTTGACGCACTGTACTATAACCGCTCAGAGATTGAGAACTGCCGGAGAGCGGTTGAACTCTACACTGGTCCAACGCTTGCCGGAGCTCCCTATAACTGGATATCCGCTCACGAAGCCCACTATGAGCTGGCCTGCGCCGAGCTGCTTGAGACGTTGGTTCAGCAGTGTGAAGAAACCAGCCAGCTGAATATTTATCAGAAAAAACTGGAAATTATAACCGAACCCTAAAGGAGAAGATTAAATGCCAAAATATATCCAACAAGACCAACCCTATAACTGTGGCGCCTTTTCCATTGCCTATCTGCTGTGGGAGCTTGAACACAACGCTTGTCCGTTTAAAACACCTGATGACGCCGTTGAATATGCAAACAAAATTCACGACCAAATTAAATTTGGGGACAGCATTCGTGAATTCAGCTATCCCTTTAGCGGCGTCATGACCTCCGATTACTGCTCACCCATAAAAATGGCCGACTATCTTCAAAAATGCGGGCTTAAGCCAACCTGTCTCATGCCCGTCGACCCGCCGTTTATCGCGCTCATCCGATCTGTTAATACCCATGGACAAAAGCCACTGTTCAATTTTACCTGCGAAGACCCGCTAAAGGCACTGCAGCCTGGGCAGTACACCATCAGCATTACAAGCAATACCTTTGATCTGACCGCCTGCGATATGCTCCTCCACTACATGCTTATAAAAAAGCAGGAGCAAAAGGACCCATGCCCATGCACCGTTTATGATCCCAATAACGGTGAAGAAAAGCCGGATCAGATTTTTACTGTCGGAGACCCCATCGCGGGGAGCAGCTGGCTATATACTGGCATTTTAATGACCATTACACCATAATATCCTGTATGCACGCAAAAGCACCGGTGTTTTCACACCGGTGCTTTCTTTTTGTTTACCCCTTCACCGCATCGGCGTACTCTGGGGTGCCGATGCCAAAGCCGCCGGCCACATCCAGAATATGCCCGGTAATAAAGGAGGAATCATCACTCGCCAAAAACAGCACCGCGTTGGCAATATCCTCCGGCTCGCCTACCCGGCCAAGGGGTACATGGCGTAAAAATGCCTTTTGGAAATCGCCTGTCATACTGTTTTTAACTGCGTCGGTGCCAATCATTCCCGGCGCTACTGCGTTACAGCGGATATTTTTATTCCCAAACTGCAGGGCAATGGCCTTTGTAAGGTAGTTAATGGCCGCCTTAGACACACCATAGCCCAGTCTGGAGACATCCGGTAAAAGGCCGCCGATACTGGAAATATTGACAATATTACCGCCGCCATGCTCCACCATATAGCGGATGGCCGGCTTACAGGGCAGGTACACACTGCCGATATTTTTTTGCAGAATGTCGAAAAACGCATAAGGGTCTCCTGTCAGAATATCAAAATCCTTGGTGGGAATGCCCATGCCAAAGTTATTCACCAGAATATCCAGGCGCCCCTCCTCCCGGGCGACGTGCTCCACCATCACGTGGTATCCCTCATAATCAAAGGCGTTAAAGGGGTGAAACTTAACATTCAGCTTCTCCTCGCTGCATTCGGCCAGGGCCTTTTGAGCCAGTTCATCCTCCAGCCCTGCAATATAAACCAAGGCGCCGTTCTCAGCCAGCTTTTTTGCGCTCGCCAGACCAATCCCGGCGGTTGCGGCTGTCACAATGGCGACTTTACCTTCTAATTTTTTCATATCGATTTACCTCCATGTTTAGCATGAACCTATCATAGCACCTGACCACAGCAAATAAAAGCCTTTTTCCATTTCTTGAAGCTTTCTTGAAGAATGCAGCCGCCCTTTTCTATAAGTTGTCTGGAATCCTCTTTTTGACCAATTCTTTTCTTAACGGCGCTTCGGTCAGCCGCTTTTTCAGAACCTCCAGAAGCCTGCGGTGCCGGTACTGGACTGTGCTGTAACCCATTCCCAGACTCTGGGCGGCGCATCTCAAGGTCTGCCCCTGCCCGTAAACGGCCCTCAACAGGGAAAGCTCACCCGGCGTCAGCTCAGCCAGAGCCTTTGACAGGGCTTCCAGTTCCTCTCGATGGATATAATTCCCCATAATGTCAACCGAAAAATCTGGCAGGGTATCGAACAAAGTTCCTTCCTCCTCCTCACGGCTGCTCCCATCGCCGGAGATATCCCGCACCAGGCGGCGCCAGCACTTCCTGCGTTTGTTTTGCAGCGACCGGTAAAGATAGGTTTTAATATAAGCGGCAAAGCCACCGCCCCGCGTGCCGTCATAGCACTTCACACCCTCCAGAAAAAAGAGCCGCGCATCCTGCAGGCAATCCTCAAAGCTGTAATTCTCCGGCCGGGCCTTATCCGCCGACGCCAGCATCAGCGGACGAAACATACGCTCCAGAAAGGCCATGGACTCGCCATCACCCTTTTGCGCGCGGAGCACCCACCGTTCAATTTCCTTGTAATCCATACCACTTCTCATTTTCAGTCATCCTCATACACATCTGTAATCTCAAGCACAATGCCTGGAAAACGGTCCTCCACCGCGGCGCTGAGATCGTTAAACAAATCCTCAGCCTCCTCCGCGCTGCGGGCATAAAAGCCCGCGTTCATCCGGCACGCCGCCTCGACTCTGTAGCCCCGTCGACGGTTGATGATTCCTGGTCCCCTGCCATATCGATTCATATGATTCCCTCCATAAATTTTAAAGTCTTACTTTTTTCCCGCCATTTGTTTTCTCTCTCTGGCTGCCCACATGGCGTTAAAGGCAGCCACATCATCATCGGGGCAACGGGCTTTGATTTCTGCCTTTTCCTCATCACTGAGCGGCGGAAGCAGATTGAAGCCGTGGATATTTGCCGCGTCCTCCTGATTACTATACAATAGAGAAGTCTGTTTAGTGTTTATGTTTATTAACGGGGACAGCCCGTCCGCAGATAGCGGGACAGCCTGCGCCCAGACCTGTGTCACACTGTCCCTTCTTTCATCCCTCACCCAGATGGCTTCAAGGCCTTTATCAAAGGGCACCATGCGGTAAAGTCCTGCCCGCTGGCTGACGTTCTTCTGGTACGTCACAAGTCCGCGGTTAATGAGGTACCCCCGCTGCCGCAGCAGGACACGCCGGTCCTTTAGGCCTAAGAGGGGCATGGCCATTGTGTTTGGCAGCTTAAACGCTACCGGCCAGTACCACACGCCCTCAGCCGTACGGATGGCCGCCCGGTTGTTCGTATACATGAGCAGGTGCCAGTAGGCCTGGAGCAGCGGGCTCACAGGGCTGTCGGCCAGCCATCTGTAAAAGGCCAGGAGCTCGGTCAGGTAGTTCATCTTCTGCTTCTTTCCTCTGCCAGCGCACGGATAAAAAAGAGCTGGCCCAGAGGGGTGATCCGAAGCTCGGGGGACTGCTTGAGACGGCCGCTCTTTTTCTCCACATAGTCTTTGTACTCAATGGTCATGCGTTTTTTATCCAAAGACTGCCGGGTGGGTAAATTACGGTTGCACTGATTGTTAAAATAGGCAAAGCCCTTTTCCCGAAGCCAGACGTACAGCTGGTTCCTCCCTATGTTCAAGCCCATATCCCGCATGATCTCAGCCAGACGGGACACTGGGATATCATTTTCTCCTGCTTTGGCCGCCTCATATCTGGCGCTCCTATACGTCTGCCGCTCATAATCATCCTTCAGATAGATCCGGGCTTTTTTCTCATATTCTTTTTGCAGGGCTATGAGCTGCTTTTCCATAAAACACAGCTCAATGCGCATATCAATACTGGAAAGGCTCTCAAAGCTGCCTAAAAGTCGGTCCTCCTGTTTTAGCGCGCACGAAGCACACCATGGGCTAAATCCTTTTTGTTCTGCCGCGGTTGTCATGGTTGTCTGTTTACTTTTCATTGTAAACCTCCTGTAAAATATAATATTTCTATTTCATCAAGAGCGTTTTGTGGCTGCTCCTGCTGATGATTCTATGATACAGGCTTTTATGGTTTTATCCGATGCGTAAACGTGTTTTTTATTATTAAAAATCAAAAATTATTTTTATTTTCTGCCGCCACCGGTATACGGTGCTCAGCTCACCGTAAAAGGGCATGGTAAGCACTAGGCGGCCGCGCCGGGCTTTCAGTGCTTTTTTGTCCAGTTCATCGTTTTCAAATAAATGTAAAAGGGTCTGGGCCACCGTAAACAGGCTGTGACGCATCCAGCGTCCCGCAAAGGCGGGCAGCACCCGCTGGCGCCTGGCGCAGTGCTCGCATTCGCAGCTGCACACCCAGAACACGTACAGGTTTCCCTCGGCGTCCTCCACCTCTTTGGACAGGCCGTTGACCACATGGTTTCTGCCCTCCTTTACCACAAGGCGCATGGTTTTCTTTTTAAGCCCACGCCGGCAATAGCGGCAGACGTGGCTACTGTGGCCGTGGTAGATGAGCTCTGTCAGGTGCTGCCTGCCATCCTTGGCCGTATAGCCGGTATCCACTGCCTCAAAGAGCTCGTAGTGCTTTTTGAGATAGGTCTCCAAATCCAGTTCCAGTGCTTTCAGCAGTTCTTTCAAATATATTGCCAGTGCCATTTTTTTCTCCTTTTTTATGTTCTTTAAACAAAAAACACCGAAGGCCACATACGGATATCCGTATGTGGCCTTCGGTGTTTTGATGGGTGACAGCCGTTGTCCCATTTTCTTTTTTGGTTATGTTTTCTTTTTTAACAAGAGCGTCTGTCCTGTTATCAGCAGTACCAGCAAAAGGGCGGCGCCCGCCGACGCGCGGGCGGCTTTTGCCACACCGGTTGGCGGGTTTACAAGGCTGACCTTCTGGGTTTCACCTGCCGGGCTTTCGCTCTGGTGTCCCCGGGCTTCCACGATGCGCAGGCCGCCCTGGCCGTCCAGCTCCAGGACAAGCTCCAGATAATGGATACGGGCATTGACGTGAATGGCGGTGGTGCCGTCGGGCAGAGTAAATACTTTGGTTTCATCGACGGTATTGGTGCGGTCGATGCGCAGGCGCATACGCCCAACCTCGGTGTTGGCCGTGTTCAGGGCTCTCAGAACATGGCTGCCCTGCTCCACGTTGTCCATGACAAAGCTGCCGTTTTCATCGGTCATGGCCCGTTTGACAACTGAGTGCAGCTCCATAAAGCCATGGCTGAAGGGGCGGCTGTCGGTATAGCGGGTCTGGGCGGCCAGCGTAAAGCGAAAATCCGGATCATAGGGCACATCGGTGGGAATACGGTAACCGGCGCTATAGGTAAGGGTGACTGTGGTCTCGCCGACGGGTGACTCGGGCGTGGCCTGGGCTTTTGCCGGGACAGGCCATAGCAAAAGGAGGCACAGGGTGAGCATGGTGATTAAGTTTTTCATGGACAATGCCTCCTTTAGGTCGCAAATAAGTTGCGGCAGAGCGGAAAGTAGTAGTCGCTGTTCGCGGGTGAAAAACACCCTCTCTCATGCAGGGCGCTGCAGCCCTTTGGGCTGAGCGCTCTGAAATCGAACCGGGTGTGGTTTCACCCGCGGACAGCTGATTGTTCTTTTGAGGTTATGTGTTTAGTTCGTTCCTGCTACTGGCGTCACTAAAATGCTGAAGCTGCCTGAAAAAGCATGGGTACTATTAGCTGTTATGCTTGAATTATCCTTAAACTTATCTCTGTTAAGCTGAGCATAAGCGGTCGCGCTGGGGTTTGCCTCTGTCAATGTGGCGATAAGGGCACTATCGGCCGTATCACTCTTTGTTACCTCTGCGCCACCCGTATTTAAAATACTGAAGGCCTCCGCAATATTGATGCCATGTGTGGCATCGTTGAGCGCCATTGTATTTTTTGTAGCCGGTAATGAAATTTTCAGAGATGCTACACTTTGTGCACCCGTCAGCTTTTGGTTATCAATAACGGCGGTATAGTTCAGATCTTGCTTTAAATTTGAGCTTGTAATGGAGATGGAGCCAAAGTCGATTGTTTTTGGAATTGTGACCGACCATACAGGCGTATTATCAGCTGGCTTTGTATACTCCATCTTTACTTCTGTCTGCCCTTCTTTGGTAGCCGTGGTTCCCGACCCGTTAACGGAAACACTCTCTCCTGCAGCGAACACGCTGCCTCCTAAGCACATTGCGGTGACGAGCGCCGCGGTGATGCCGACGATTAATTTTTTCTTCATTGCCATTTTCTTTTACCTCTCTTTTATTGGTTTTTATTTTTTTGGCTTATTTAAAAGGGCTTTCCCTCTCAGTAAGATAATTAATTTGTCCCGCCGACCACAGGGTCGTTGGGAATGCTTTTCCAGTTTAACTGGCTTTTGTAAGTGCCCTCGGTGATTTTACTGTCGGCGGGCACGACGAGCTGTCCGGTTTTGCCGTTTTTTCTGTCTTGATCGGTCAGGGTGGCAAAGCTGCCTGCCTTGCTCAGGGCTGCGCCGGATGGGGTCTGTATCCAAAACTCGGGGCTGTAGCTGCCCTGGGTTGCGGTATCCGCAGGCTGCATCTGGTACTTGCCCCAGATGGTTTTGTAGCCATCGCCCGGGCTGATCTCGAGGTCGATGGTGCGGCCTTCGTACAGCCAGCCGTCATTACTGGCCACGCCCACGGTGATGGGCGCAGTCGCACCCTGCCCCACTCTGGCGCTGCCGGTGATGGGCGCTTTTGGAAGGCTGAGGGTATAGGTGGCGGTCAGCAGGCTGGCGCTCAGGCTGCCGTCGGCATTCGCGTTTATTTTCCGGCTCAGGGTTTGGGCTGTGCCGCTTGCCGGTGTGGCGGCGGCGGTGACGGCTGTGTAAGAACCGCCGGAATATTTGGGCAGATAGACGTAGAGCTCTCCGCTTCCGTTGTTTTGATTAAAGCTGCCACCTGAGGCCTGGGCGTTCCAGGTTTTGGCGGTGCCGTCTGCCTTGCCGTCGGCTTTTGTTTTTTGGGTGGTGACACTGGCGGGTACGCCGGCATAGCCTGCCGGGGTTGCGCTAAGCTTCAGGGTAACGGGGTATACTGTCTGTCCGCTACTGTTTTTGGCGCTGGCAACACTGCCGATGATGGAGCCGCCGTCGATGGTGGTTCCTGCTGTGCCGATGGCGATGGCTTTCACGTTGCCGCCTTTGATGGTGGCTTTGCCGGTAATGCTGCCGGCCACGGTGGTCTGGCCGCTCTCAATGGTGGTGCTGGCGGTGGCCAGACCGGCTGCGGCGTTTAGGGTCAGGCCCTTTGTATCGGCTGCTCCAATGGTCAGGCTGCCATTTCCTGTGGCCTTGCCGGGCAGTGTAAGACTGCCGGTGCCGGCTGTACCACCGGTGATCCTGAGGCTGCCGTCGCTTTGCAGGCTGGCGCCGTTTTGGCTGCTGTTGGTGAGGGTGAGGGTCTGGCCGTCGGGCACGCCCACCTGGGCGGTGGCGCCAGCCTTGACGGTGATGGGTACGTCTGCGGTGTTAATGTTTTCATTTAGGATGATCCTTGAGCCGTCGGTATGGGTGCCGCTGACCACGATAATGCTGTGGGTGTAGGCACTGCCATTATTGGTGGCGGGGATGTTATAAATTCCCTGGTAGGGTGTAAGCCCAGCTTGACCGGTTGGCTCTGCATCGGCAAAGATATAACCGATGTCGTAAATATACAGGTTATTGTTAGCCAACGGAAAATCGGATGAGCCAGTGACCCGGAAGCTGACGGTGATGGTTTTGCTCATGCCTGGGCCGGTGAGGACTGCGCCCGTATCGTTTTTAAAGCCTTCCTCGGTCACTTTTATGGTGTAGGTGTAAAGGCCGTTGGGGATATCTGCTGGCGCTGCCGCGCATCGAATCGCCCCGGTGGCTGGATCCACGTCAAAGGCCGCCGGTCCGGATACCTTGGTGTAGGTCAGGCTTCCTGACGGGTTAGGGGCGCTGACAGACGGCGCGGTGGTGATGGCGGTGTTCTGTGCCATCTCGGTGGTTGCGTAGCTGTCTGCCAGTGTGTAGGTGACGGTATTGACTGCGTATCGCTCTAACACACAGCCGGACGCCCCTTTAAACTGCATGGCCGTATCGGCCCGGGCGATTCTGGCGGTGTTGGTGGGATAAATGACCAGCTGGTAATCGTCACCCTCGTAGCCCTTTTCCATGTTAAAGGTGGCAATGGCTTTATAGGTCTTCTTGTCTGCCTGCTGGGTGAGGGTGGCGTGGCGCACCTGGGTATAATCGGTTAAATCGGTGCTCTCGCTCAGGGTACCGCCTTTTATCCAATAGGCGTCGTACATGGCGTCGGCAAAGTCCTCGGACAGGGTAATGACACTCTGGGTCATGGTGTTGCCCGGGGTGCCCTCGTAGCCGGGGCCTGCCTGGGCGTAGTCGTCTTTGATCACGGCCTCATAACAGGTAACCTTGCTGGCGGGGCCGCGGATGTCTTTTTCCTGAGCTGTGCTGCCAGTGGCCGTAACGCTGGTAACCCTGAGCTGATAGGCGCCTTTCAGGCTATCGCTGTAGGCAGTACCCAGCGTGATTTCTTCGGCGATGGTGTGGGTCGCAGCGTCTTCTGTGATCTCTTTTGTTGTCTCTTTGGTATTTGCGACCAGCGCTGGGGTTTGCCCGTCCACCTTATACCAGCCGTAGGTGACGCTGCCTGTAAAGCCTGCCGCGATTTTGATCTTAACGCTGAGCTTGGTTTTAGCCTGAATATCGGCATCGGTATCCTGACTGCTGAGCTCGACGGTATCGGGCATTGTGCTGTTTTCATCAACGACCATGAATTTATCCACACTCAGGTACTGCCAGTCGGTCTCGAAGCTGTAAGCGCTCAGGCCGCTTACTGCAGATGTGGCTTTGAGCTTGTACCAGCCCGCATCGCTTTCTGCAAATGTGGCGGATGAATCGCTTGTTTTTTTCCAGGTCGCTGTATTGGTGGTTTCGTCCCAGGTTTCCGTCAGGCCGGTCACTTCGGTGCCGTCGCCCGTTGGCACGGTGGACTGGTCGGCGTTATCTTTATACCATGTCAGGCTGTAGCTTTTTTTATCTACGCCGGTACCGCCAAAGGTGACGCCTGCCTTTAAGCTAAAGCTGGTGACATCGCCGATGGCGCTGGTGGGGCTTTGGTTGGCAAGGCCAACATTGACCACGTTCAGGTTTAGGCTAATGGGTGTCTCCACACTTTTTACAGGGCCAATAAATTTTCTGACGCCGTCCGTATCCTCGGCCAGCTCGTTCTGGCTCAGATACATTTTTGCGCTGATGGCGGCCTGCCCCCCGGCGCCGCCGGAAGTTTTGAGGTTGACGGTGTTGCCGCTGCCCACAACGGCCTGCACCACGTCGGGCTTGTCGGAGGAAAAGGCGGAGGCGGTGGGCATCTGTACCCCAAAGCTATCGCCAAGGGTAGTTTTTGTCTTTAGGGCATTCAGCTGGGTGGCGTCGGCCAGAACCACCTGGGCGGTATCGTCCCCCTGTTTTACCTGGGAGATTACATTTGTGGCCGAGGCGTCTTTGATGGCGGCCAGGTTGATGGCCTTGCCGCTGGCTGTTGACTGATCACCCGACGCCTTACCGGCGCCCAGATAGAAACAATTCGTAAACGTCCCGCCAGCCTTACCGGTCAGGCCGCCTTTATTATCTTTATCATTAGGTTTTTCTCCTACGATGGTGCCCACACTGTAGCACCCATTAACATTTCCCGCATTTACATATCCTGCCAGGCCGCCAACATACTGGGTAGTGGGCTGTACTGGAATGGCGGCAACGGTGGTGTCAATTTCACCGGTATTATAGCAATACTCAATATTGCCACTGTTCATATAGCCCGCAACACCAGCCGTTACCGGGTGATTGGTGATAATCTTGCCGGAGTTATAGCAATATTTTATATTGCCACTGTTCATAGCACCGGCTATCCCGCCAACAGCGCCCTTGGTAGGAACAGCCTTCTGAGCGCCATCCACATATATTTCTCCGGTATTCACGCAACCATAGGTATCTGTTGCTGTTACTCCCGTAATCCCTCCAATGAGAAGTCCTCGACCTGTAGTATATCCGATGGCCTTGCCATCGGCATGGATTTCAATATTGCCATTATTCGTCGAATTTGCAATTTGCCCTTTAGCACCCAAACCATCATTAACGCCAACACAACCGCCAATAAAATGGCGCTTTGAATCCATACTGATATCGCCGCCTTCGGTATATCCGATAATGACTCCATTATTGACACAATTCTTTACAGTTTGATTACTTTTATTATCTCCCACAATGCCGCCAAGCGCGACATAAGTCATTTTCACATTAGTATTCTTTTGTTCGCAAACACTGTAAGTAACGGTCTGTTCCGACACAGTGCAGTTGGTCATACTGTTTTTATTACAAGCCGCTATCCCACCCACAATAATGACTTGGGCGTTTCCATAAAAACGGCCGTCAACCACATGGCAATTCTCAATTGTTCCATTATTAAAGACGACAACAGGTGAAATATATACGACTGCTGAACCTTCATTTATCACTGAAATCATACTATCGTCCATGATCAAATTTTTTATCGTTGCAGTGGTGCCCGTTGCTCCAAAAAGTCCAAAGTAATTATAGCCCGGCGACGTGCCAGAATTTTTTATGCTTGCTTTTATCCTCAACCCCATTAAGCTATATCCATTGCCATCAAAGATTCCGTTAAATGTTTGGCTTTCAGTGCTACCGATCACCTCATTCCAAAAGTGTTCGCTAAGATCAATTGACTGGCCTAAGGTGATGGTTTTGCCTGAAAAATTAGCAGTTCCAGCATTTACCAGTTTTGCCAGGCCTGCCAGCTGAGAGGCATTATAAAGAGTGTAGCCTGTCACACTAGCATCAGCATTATACCAACTTGTATCGGTATTGTCTGACCAATTACCGGTTGTCGTTGTAGTGGTGCCTGTTTGAACAAAATCGAATGTAATATTTGGATACCACTTCCCGCTCTCTTCAATTTTTACACGCCCATCGCTATCTTTATATCGAGGCATGACGGACACGCCGGACGCGGCTTCCTCGGCCTGGGCCTGCGGCGTCAGAGGGCTGATCCCCAGCGAGGAAAAGACCACGAGGGCGCACAGCAGTACGGACAGGGCTTGCTTACCGATTCTTTTGTTTCGCATGGTTTTCCTCCTTCTGGTTTTTATTTGACAATGAGCTGCCCGGCGGTGGCGGCGCTGTTCATGGGATTATGGGCGCCCTCCAGCTCGTAAGTGTTATACTGGATGAGCACGCTGTAGGTGCCGGGGTCCAGCATGGTCTCAAGCTTTGGGTTCTCGATGGCGGAGCCGGCGGGCATGAGGCCGGACTGGTAGAGCTTTCGGTTGCTTTCTTCCAGCTTGAGGGTCACCTGAAAATAACAGGGATTGCCCTCGGGGTTTTGCAGGCTCCAGTAGGTGGTGCCGTTTTTGTCGGCCTTTATGACGGTGTAGCCGGGTATGGTGATGTCCTCGTGGGGCGGGGTATCTGTGGTCTGGGTAACGATGGCGTTGGGGTCGATTTCGATTTTGGCCGGAAACCAGTCGTACCAGTTGACCGCGCACCAGGCCCCAAAGGTAAGGAGCGCAATGCCGGCTATGGCCACCGCCAGGCGTTTTAACGCCACGTTTTTGACAATGGCGGCAAAGACGTTGTCCTTCAGGCGCACATAGCCGATAACCGCCGTGGCGGGGGTAATGGCAAAGCCCCGGGTCACGGGCAGGCTGTGCCCCTGCCCGTCCTGCAGGCTCAGGCTTTCTTTTTGGGTATTTTTTTCTGCTTTCACTGCCCCGATGGCGCCAGCTACCTTGTAGCTGTGCTGGGGATACAGAGCTGCCATCTGCTTTTTGGTATAGTATCTGGTGGTAAAGCCGCTTTTTTTATGGGTATAAGCGGCGCCGTAGTTGTCTTCGTTGATGATGTTCAGTTCCACGTTTTTATCTCGTTTCTTTGGGTTCATGAGGTGGCGGCAGCGCGATTGGCGCTGCGCTGCCGCCGGAAAAAGGTAAAAAGTTTTATTATTCTACCGGCCAGGCCGGGAATAAGCGTTCCAGCGCGGCTACCAGCTCTGGGTCGTACCAGAAGCCGGCGCGCTGTTTTATTTTTTCATGCTTTTGGGCAGTGGACATCTGTGGGTTATCCATACTCAGATGATCCCAGGCGTCGGCTACAGCGCCTGCCCTTGCGATAATGGGGATATCCTCCCCATACAAATGCCCGGGACCGCCGGTGCCGTCCCACCGCTCATGATGATAGCGGCACAGATCACAGGCGATGCTGCAAAAAATGCGTTCTCTGCCGTCCAGCACTTCCTCGTAGGCGTAGGAAAACAGGGCTGCACCGCGGCTGCAGTGGGCCAGCGGGTCACTATCGCCGCTGCCTTTGCCAATGTCGTGGTAATCGCAGGGGCCGCTCTGCTCTAAGCGCCAAAGCTCCACCAGTTCTCCCCTGCCTGCCTCGATGAGCAGGGCACGGATGATTTGTCCGGTTCGCCGGTTATGCTGCTGCACATCCTTAGGGCACTGCTGTGCTGCGCGGGTTAATTCCTTGAGCATTTCTTTACGCGTTTCCTTTCCTTTTATTTTTTATTTTTTTCGGGTATCTTGTTTCTATCAAACGCCGCATAGTTCCTTACTATGCGGCGTTCATCGGCGGCACTTTAGTTTTAGAGCGCCGTCTTTTTTTCGCTTGATATTTTGTCATTTTCATCATTTCTTCTCGAATAAAATGATCACTTAAATGTAAATAAATTTCTGTTGTGGTAGCTGTTTTGCTGTGTCCCAACAGAGCGCTGATAACCTTGACAGCTACGCCGCTTTCCATAGCCCTGGTTGCAAAGCTATGCCGTAGTGAATGAAAAGTGTAGTCTTTTGAAAGTCCAAGCTCTTTCATTCTTTTTTTAAAATGTCTTTCAATGGATCGCCCGTGATAGGCAGTGCCATCTTTTTTACCGGCTACATAGGCTGCATTCTTTTTTTGTTTCAGATTCCGACTGTTATAGTAATGCTTTAAAAAAGCCGAAAATTCTGCGGTTAGGGGGATTTTTCGCAGAGCATTTTGTGTCTTTGGCTTTCCAAGATGTGCTTCAGTTTTCCGGCCCTCACCAGTCGGTATACGCTCCATGCTGTGTCTAATAACGACTAGATTTTCTTTAAAATGTACATCCTGCCATCGCAGAGCTAATACCTCAGACAGCCGCAAACCCAGATTTAAAGCCAACAGAATCGCAATATCTAAAGCATTTTCGCTCTGTTCCAAAACTTTTCCCAGTTTGTTTTGCTCCTTAATCGATAATGACTGTGCCTGGGTTTTTTCCTTTGGCGGCAAAATTATTTTTTCACACGGATTATTTTCAATCATACCCTGTCTGAGCGCTAAGTTAAAAATCGTTTTAAGGCAACGGTAAACCTCATGAATGGTTTTAGCACTATATTTTTTCTGCATATTATCAATAAATTTTTGTATCGTCTCTTTACGAATTTCCCTAACGACCATCTCGCCAAAAGCAGGACGTAAATAACCTTCAAGCAGTTGCGTATATGTTCTGATCGATTGAGCCTTTAAATGTCTCTTGCTATCCAGCCATTCATCAAAAAGTGTATTCATCGTTGTTGACAATTTAAAATGATTTATTAAAGCTTTTAGTTTGTTCATTATAATCTCCTTTATTACATAAAACTTTTGTTTTTTTAAATTAATTGATTTTCATACTAGCATTTTATCCGATTAACTGCTATAATTGGAGTCAAATAAAAAAAGCATGGCGCATAGTAAGGAACTATGCGCCATGCTTTTTATTTATTTTTAATTACTGTGTCGTCGATTTGAATACAAATGGTGTCTTATTATATGCGCTCTTGTAACTGTCTAAATTATATTCGAAAAAATCACCGCCTGTAATAAAACGAAATTTCACAAGCTTTACATTTTTTTCGAGTGCATTGGTTTCCAGATTATACACGTCTCCTCTAAAGCTCCCTGTCCCAGAGGCTCCAACAAACGCTGTAACAATCGACATAACCCAGAGCCTGTCCTCGACATTGAGGCTTTCATTTCCAATATAGAGATATTTTGTGGGCAATACCATACCGACTGCTGTCATTTCATCATACAACGTTTTATGCCCGCTGGAGGACAGGCGGTTTTTCATTGTGTTCAAAGTATCAACTGAAATGATTTTTTTATTATCCGCCTGATATGATGTGATTTTCTTATCATTTTTCAAATTATTAAAAAGAGTCTCCACTTTCATATTAAAGGTACCTGTGTATTTATCGCCTAACATTTCATGGATATCTTTTAGAGGATCAAGGGTTACTGTATTGGCTGTTTTGACGGTGTACAGCTGCTTATCCACAAGATTCCGGTCCTTGCCTGCCGGTAGCTTCAGGTTTGCCTGAAAAGTGGTCCACTTCGTGTTAATGCTGTTAAACTGATCTTTCATTTTAGCGATCTGTGCATCATACATATGGTCTTTATTATTGACATTCATATAGCACATACTGATCATATAGGCTTTGATATACATCTGGTAATTGCTTGCCCAATATTCTGATTTGGCGGTTGTTGTCTGTGATTCCCAGTTGTAGCGCCGGTTGTAAAGCGTGACGTAATCATCCAGCACACTGCCCACAACCCCCTCACCAAGGATATACTGCCCAAAGGTATAGGTATCATAGACAAAGCCTTGTCCGCCAGTAGTCGTTCCTCCTAAGATAACATTGAGCTGGTCCATAAGGTCTTTATATTCCTGCGAATCGATTGATTCTATCTTGGCTAATTGCGCCAGAATATCGTTTGTGCTGCTGGATAAAAGCCCGGCCCGGAAGTTTATAGAACGCGCGCTGTCCTGAAATTTGCTGATTTTTGATTCCAGCGTCGCATCGACTAAATAATTGACCTCATTTTGAATTTTAGTTGTCATTTTATTTATTTCCAGCGCTGACTCGCTGAGAGCGGCAATGCTGTCGCTTATGCCACTCATTGATTCTTTGCTCTCGGACATGGCCAGGGTGCCAAGCCCCAGGATACCCGCGATGCCTCCTATTGGAGCGTCCTTGGCAAAGGAGTTGACAATCGTGAGGATTTTTGACACCAGGTCGGTTGTGGAGGCCGCGCTGTTTGACGCCAGCATGTTGTCATAAACAATGACCTCATAATCGTCGGCAGCAACAGGCACACCGTAAGCGTCAATGAGGCTGCCCTCGGCCAGCACGATATTTTCATTACTGGCCCAATGGGCAAAGAATGCTCTCAGACCTTCTTCGCCTTCCTCCTCATACCACCTTTGCAGCTCTGCGTTGTCAATGGTTACCGAGAAGGTAAAGGTATTGGCGTTTTCAATTGTAACTGGCGAGATAACGGCGTCGATCAGCGTATCCTCTGTCAGGCTGACAGAGCCTGGTGTTAAGTTTACACTGCCGTTTAAAGAACTTACCCTGCCGGTGAAGACGGCTGCTGCCGTACTGGGCGACTGGGGATCTGCGGTAACGGTATCAAGCGTAAGCTCTGCTGTAATCCGCTCTTCCTCCAGCTCCAGATCCAGCTCCAGGCTGTCGCAGTTAAGTCCTGCACTGTCAATGGTCATGGTGGCCCCGTCAAGCTCGTCCAAAATCTGGCCTTTATCGGTTATACCATTCACCGTAACTTTTAAAACGCCATCTTTTTTGGCTTGGGTGGATGGAACGGTCAGGGCTACGGGCTGGATTGCTGGATTGTCAAACGAGAAGTGGGCAGCGTCGGCAGTGTCCGCAAACTCGGCGGTATCAACGCAGAATGCTATGTCTGCTGTGCCGTCATCATTAACCCGGACGTTGTCGGTTCCCTCTGCAAAATACGGCAGCGGCGCCATGACGTCGACAACAAGAACGCCGACTTTATCACCTTCCTGTTTAAAGCTGTCTTTGTCAAAGTACAGAACGCCGCAGCTTTCGTCATTTTCGTCAAGCTGACCGGACATTTTAAGACTGACTGTGTGCTCATCCAGCAAATTGATTTCATCAATACTCACACCATGAAAGGCATTTGCCAGCTCAATATCGCCGGCTGTGATTGAATCTGAAAAGGCGTCTCCCTCACTGGTTGCGACCACATTAAAGAACCTGGCATCTGCCGCGACTTCTGTTTCTGTCGTCATGGGCTCATAGTTTGCGGTGGTCACGGTAAGGGGCGCGATTTTTTCGATGGTGACGGTGGTTGTCACGTTCTGTTCTTCCCCATCTACCACCAGCTGGCTGGTTACATCGTAGGTAATATTATCGAGTGATGTGGGCAGCTCGGATTCTTCGGCTGTGGTTTCCTCCCCGGCGGCTGAGGCCGCTTTTGGAAAGGCCGCGAGTCCCAGCTGTGTTCCGATGCTCAGGCAGAGTATAAGGGACATCATCTTTTGTTTATGCCGGGTGTTTCCTTTAAAGAATATAACGCCCAGAATTAAGATTGTGAGCATCAATACTGCAAATATGGCGTGGGGCCCCTGGTACCCTGTATGCGGGTTCGACCCTTTTGTGGCTGTCAGGAGCGCTGCCTTGCTGATCTCTCCATTGCTTATCTTAAAACTGTAATTGATTTTCTGACCGCCTGCAATCTGGTCATAGGTTTTCTCGGTTGTGCTCGCATGTAAGCCATCGGGGAGGGTCGTCTTTAACGATACGTTGTAGAACCCCGCCTCTGTTGGATTGTCGAGCTCCAGGGTTGCTGTTACCTGCTCGCCGTCGTTTATGGCCCTTTTGTCAAAGGTAAGCTGTGTGGGGATCAGGTCTTTTATATAAGTGATATCAAACCCTCTGGCAAGGGTAGACGCTCCCACGAACAGCATTAGCAGTAAAGCGAGCGTCATTACGCTGATTACTCTGTATAAGGTTTTCATCATTTTTTCCTTTCCTGTTCATTCATGAACATTTTGTTTCAAACTTTTTGAAAAGTGCCGGGTAAATTGCCAGAATAAAAAATGGGACCAGAAAATTATAGATGAAGGCAGCGGCGTAGGCGTCTAAAAACAGACTGAACACATTTTTGAGAATATAGTGCAGTACGGTGATAACTGCCGCGCCGATAAGGTAGCGTCTGATTTTAACATAGAGCGTCCCATCGAGTGAAAATTTAATTTTCCTCCTCTCCACAATCCATCCAATGGCGGCGCCAAACGCAAACCCTACATTGCCAAAAACATCGGTGATCATCTTAGCCGGGTCCACCAGGAGTGTGCCGTCCACCCAGTTCTGCGGATAGCTTTTTGTCATTGCGTAGATAATGATCAAGACGCCACAGGTTAGTATGGCTGCCATCACCCAAATATCTTTCTCTGGGTTTTTTTCTAAGTAATTATTTAATACATAACCCATCAGCAAGATGACCAGAAATGCACTGCCAAATCCTACCAATACATCCTGCGGCGTGTGAACGCCCAGGAAATTCCGTGACAGCATGACTAAAAAGACGACGCTGAATAAAAACACGACAACAAAACGGTATTTCCTAAAATACAGGGCCAGTGAGCCGTAATAGCAGGTCGCTTTTGTTGAGTGCCCACTTGGAAAGGAGTAGCCTGTGGCAGTGGTTTTAGCGCCTGCGATGGGCTCGATTCCCGGGTCTCTTATCCACGGTCTGTAAACACAAAAGCTGATTTTTAATACACTGTTGACTAATCCCCCCACGCCTTCTGCCAGACACATATATGTTCCGGCTTTTTTGTTAAAACACCAGTACACTGCTGCCATCAGCAAAACGGGTATGAAGGATTCTCCCAGGGTTGTGATGAATGAAAAGAAGTCGTTAAAGACGCCCTCTGAATAAAACCGGAAGTTCTGTAACACAAGTAAATATTGAATATCCATGCTGCCTCCTGTCCTTATGATCGCTCATTTTGTAAATAATGCGCTTCTAAATAGCGCACAAACAATACCTCTACAATAGTGAAAAACGGTGCGCAGAGGTAGCCGTCTGTTTTCTGGCTCTTACCTTTTATAATACGGTGATTATAAAAATAAAGGTGCTCATCACTGAGCTTTTCCAGCTCATTATCCTCATAGGAGGTAATGGATAATATGGATGTCCCTTTATTTTTTATCCCGCGCACCAAATTGTTTACCGGCCGGTTGTCGCCGGACAGGGAAAAAACGATCAGGGTATCCTCCTTTTTCAGGAGCTCTGTCATTGTTTCCAGTTCTGTTTTACTCTCAATGACAAAGGCACGCTTCTGCAGTATGAAGAAAAGGCGCTTCAGCTCTTTAGCCGCGTGCCGCTGTACTTCTCCGGTTCCAAATATAAATATCCGGCCGGGGCAGTCGAACAGCTCGAAGGTTTTTGTCAGATCAAGATTTTTTAAGTAGTCTAAGGTCAGATAATAATCCTGATAGGTACGGTTAAGCAGGTTGACGGCCAAAACATCGTTTGTCTGCTCCTGCCATTTTAAAATAACCCTTAGCTCCCCATAGCCATCCATTCCCAGCTTTTTGCAAAAGCTCAGGATCGAATTGTTTGAAACGCTGCACCTTTCTGCCAGCTCACTGAGTGAATACTGAGGACATTCTTTCATATGTTTATAAATATACTGCCATATGTGATGGTCGGTTTCGCTAAAGTTTTCATAGTGCTGATTGATTAATTGATTAATATCCATATCACTGCTCCTTGCGAGAACGGTATTCCAAATATTTTAGAAACAGCATCTCAATCAATATAAAAAAGCTGGTAACGGATGTATATGAAACATCGAGGTCATCTTTTTTTATGACCAGCCCTGACGTATATAAATTAACGGTGCTGAGCTTTGCCAGCTCGTTTTCGTGAAGGGTGGTGATCGAGACAACGGGTACATTACGGATTTTCAGCGCACGGGCGAATTCTACCACCTCTGGCGATTCCCCGCTGTATGAGACCATAAACATCACGTCCCCTGGGGTGAGCTTTTCGATCATCCGGTTTGTCTCTGCGTTGCCGTTGATCTCATAAAATATCCGTTTTGCTGAGACAAAAATCCGGGTCATTTCATGGGCAACGGTGCTTTGCAGGATTCCGGAGCTGTAAATATACAGGTTCTCCGCACCGTCGATCAGCTCAAAAATAGCGTCACAGTTCTGCTCCACGACGCGGTGGACCACCTCATTATAAAGGCTGATCACCTTTTTCATACTGCTGTAATCCTCTTTCGGCATCTGGCTGTCCTGTATCAGGGTCACCTTGAATTCACTAAAGCCGTTAAATCCAATTTTATGGACAAACCGTGATAATGTCGTTCGGGAGACATGACACCGGCTGGACATTTCGGTGATTGTCAAGCTTTTGCATGCCTCTCTGTTTGATTTTATGTACTTCCAGATATATAAGTCGTTTTCGTTGAGATTATGGTAGTACTTGTTTATATGTTCATCAAGTTTCATTTTTTCCTCATCTGTTTGTGTGATTAAGTTAGCTCTGGCCAGTAGCCTTGATTGGCCTGAATAAATTCGTCTAATATGATTTTTGCCACTGCGGCGCTCGGAACGGTCTTGGAAAGGGTCAGGGCCTGCCATAATTTCTGGTAGCTGCCTTCAATCCAGGCGTCCACCACCAGCTGCTCCACACTGACCTGCTGCTCCATCATTCCTTTTTGAAAGCGCGGGATTCTTCCCTGACATATTTTTTCGTAACCGTTTTTTCCAACAATGCAGGGGATTTCCACCATGGCGCTTCGTTCAAAATTCTCGATGGCGCCTTCATTTGGAACGATGAGTAAAAACCGTTCCAGGGTGTTTTCCGCAATCGCCCGGGCCAGGTCGACAATATAGGTCGCGTGGGCGTCTGCCTCAAAGCCACTGCCGATGCTGCTTCCCTTTTCGATAATCTCACGGCAGACGCTGAATATCTTCTTTTCACGCCCGTCAATGACTTCATTTGCTCTGGTATATTCCGGGTCCAGCCCAGCCGCGATCTCATAAGGAAACAAATAATACTTCAGATAAGTATTTGGGATTGTCTCTGGGTCGATCGCGTAAACTTCTCTGGCCATTTTAAAGGTGTGGGCCCAGCTGTCATCGACATGCTGCTCTGCACTGACTGGAAAGCCATTTTCCGCAATGTATGCTCTGATGACAGGCATCAGGTCGTTGCCTGCTTTGTCATAGATCTGGTGCCACCATCCAAAATGGTTCAGTCCATAGTAACCAACCTGCATCTCCTTACGTGATTTAAGCCCTGCGATCCCTGCCATTTTTTCTTCAAGATCGATTGGCATGTCACAAATGTTTAAAATTTTTGATTTTGGCCTCAGACGATGGGTGGCCTCTGCTACAATGGCCGCCGGATTTGAATAATTCAGCATCCAGGCCTCTGGCGAATACGCTTCCATATAGTCCAAAATCTCAAGGACGCCGCCGATGGAGCGCATCCCATAGGCGATCCCGCCAGGGCCGCAGGTTTCCTGCCCGACAACGCCGTATTTTAAAGGAATTTTTTCATCCTTTTCGCGCATGGCGTATTTTCCAACACGGATATGTGCCAGCACAAAATCGATTTCTGTAAAGGCTTCTCTCGGATCGTCGGTATAGCCAAACTCAATTTCCGGCGCGTTTTCGCGGAGGTAAATCCCACAGGCTTCTGCGATTACTTTCTGTCTCCCGGGGTCGTTGTCATAGAGCATGATTTTCCTTATTGGAAAACGGCTGCTTTCTTTTAACAGCATCAGGACAATGCCCGGTGTAAAAGTACTGCCCCCGCCTGCTACTGTAACTGCGTATTTTTGTGTCATTGCTTTATCCTCCTGTGTCTATAATAGATGTTCAAACTGCTCTCGGAATTTCGCAACGGACAGTCCTATAATGACCTGCACCGATTTACCGCTCACGATGCAGCCGTGTGTTCCGAGCGCCTTGAAAGCCTGGTCGCCCAGCACCACTTTTGGGTCTTTAATATTCACTCTGAGCCGCGTCGCACAATTCGTAACGTCGATGATGTTTTCTTTTCCTCCCAGTGCCTCAAGCACTTTTTGCACAATAAGGCTTTCCTCATCACTTTTACTTGCCCTGTAGTCTGATTTGGAATAGAATTTGACGGTTTCTTCATCCTGGCGCCCTGGTGTTTTAAGATTAAGCTTGAGGATCATAAAACGAAACACAACAAACCAGATTCCGGTAAAAACAAGCCCCACTGCAAACAGGAGCAGGTATTGCTGCCAGTGGCTTCCCATGAGTGGAATCCAGTTAAAGGAAGCCATCTCAATAAGCCCCCCGGAGAAGATTCCGGTTATTCCCAGCAGGTTTATCACCATGGCCAGCAGCGCCGATAATACGGCGTGCACAACGAATAAAACAGGGGCGATAAATAAAAATGTGAATTCAATGGGTTCTGTCACTCCGCACAAAACAGCGGTCAGTGTTATTGTAATCAGCAGAGCCAGCAAACGTTTCCTGTTCTGTGGCTTCGCTGTGAAATAAAAGGCCAATGCAATCCCCGGACAGCCGAATATCTTTGAAAATCCTGTGGCTGTATAGGAGGCCCACGGCGCCAACTCCTTTAATGCTTCTGTCGACGCCGCGAGTTGAGGGAGCTGTGTGGCCCAGTAAGAATAAATTCCTCCGTTAACGACCACATTGTCAAAGTAAAAAGAGGAGTAAAGCAGATGGTGGAGGCCAAAGGGTATCAGCAGTTTTTCCAAAAATACAAACAAGCCCACACCTAAGGTGCCTGCTCCCAGTACAAACTGCTGAAGGGCGCTCATTAAAAGCTGAACCTGAGGCCATATAAGGATCGCTAAGACTGCCACTGGCAGCATTGCGAAGAAGCCAATCATAAATACAAAGGTAGAACCGCTGAAAATGCCCAGCCATTCCGGAAGCTCTTTTTCATAAAAACGGTTGTGCAGGAATATGACAAGCGCCGAAATTCCCAATGCACCAAACATCCCCATATCGAGGGTCTCGATACCGGCAATCTGGGTTAAATGGCTTCCGCCTTCTGCCTGCGCTGTCAGATCGATGCCAAGGTCTGCTCCCCACTGGGAGAGCATGACTGAGACAAAATAGTTGAAGGTTAAATAGAGTACCAGCGCTTCCATACAACAGCGCGCATTTTGTTTTTTGGCGAGACCGATGGGCAGCGCCACCACGAACAAAAGCGGAAGCTGCCGGAATACGGTCCAGCCGCCCTGAAGCACGACATTCCAGCACTTAAACCAGAGGCTTTCCGGGCTTGCCAGCTCACCAAAAATGGCCTGAGTGGTAAAAAGTGTTCCTATGCCGACGACAATTCCGGCAAAGGCAAAGAGCAAAACGGGTGTAAACATTGCCCCGCCAAATTTCTGAATTTTCTGCATCATGATTTTTCCCTCCCAGTCTCTTGATAACGATTATTTTATCTGTTTTTATCTTAACAGCTTCATTTGAAGGTTACAATCAATCTGCCTTATTCTGGAAATTCGATCATCATTCTGTTTTCTGCACCAAAAGCTGTGAATTTTCCCAACAGAACGCTGTGATTAATTCTGCTGTAAGCTGTCATCCTTCTTTGTGATATTTTGACCACACCTGTGTGGTATCCTCTATGTCCAGAAGCTTCGGATTAAAAACAGGCTCGATAATGCCCGCCTTCTTTTGTATTTCATAGTCCTTCATAATCTTTACAACCTGATTTGAAAGGAGCAGTATCACAATAATATTGATCCATGCCATGCAGGCCACGCCAATATCCATGACATTCCAAAGCATTGACGAGTCTGCGATACCGCCAATAAAAATAGCGGCTAAAAAAGCAAAGCGTAAGATGGTTCTCCCCAGGGTTCCAACGTTTCTAAATAAATACCGGACATTGCTCTCGATCTGGTAATAATATCCGAGCAGGGTTGTCAACGCGAACAGTGCTATAATGACGCTCAGAATTTTGCCCTCCCACGGAATGGTGTGAGGCGTCAGGTTATTCAGCGCTGTCTGTACCCAGAGGGCTCCCTGCTCAAGATTAGGCGCGCCCTGCACAAGCATCGCGCCTGTGCTCTCATCCACAACGTTATAAATCCCGGACAAAAGAATGACCAGGCCTGAGATTGTGCAGACGATAAAAATACTCAGATAAATGGACAGAGCCTGAATGAGCCCCTGCTTGGCCGGATGCGTCGCTTCTGCCGCCGCTGCCATAATACCGCCGGAGCCATAGCCCGCATCGGTCGAAAATATCCCGCGCCTTACGCCCCACGAAACCGCCGAGCCCAGAATGCCGCCAAAAATGGCGTGCGCTCCAAAGGCAGAGGTGAAAATCACTGAGAACACATCTGGCACCTTTGTAATGTTTTGAATAATGACAGCAATACCAAATAACAGGTAAATGGCGCACATAAAGGGTGCCATGCCTTCGGCCACACGCCCGATACGCTTAATTCCGCCCCAGATAATAATTCCTATTAAGGCGGTGCCGATGATGGCGGTAACGAGTGTGTTCACACCATAGGCGTTATCCAGCGTGGTGACGATCGCGTCCATCTGGATACCGGGCATGAGTATTCCTATTCCCAAAATCAGTATTATGGCGAATATTTTTGCTAAAGGTTTACACTTCAAGCCCCGCTCAATATAAAAGGCCGGTCCGCCTAGGTATTCGCTGCCTGTTTTAATCTTGTAAGCCTGGCCCAGCACAGCTTCTGCCAGAGCTGTACAGGTAGCAAAAAATCCAAAAGCCCAAATCCAGAAAAGGGCGCCTGGTCCCCCAAAATAAATGGCTGTCGCGACTCCTGCGATATTCCCAACGCCGACACGTGCTCCAAGGGCTGTGGCAAATGCCTGAAATGGTGTAATCCCATCACTTGTGTCTCCATTCCCTTTAAGCACCCTGATCATCTCCTTAAAAAAACGAAGCTGCGGAAACTTCAGACGGACTGAAAAATAAATACCAGCACCCATTAAGAGGATCACAAGAATATTACTCCAAACGACATTTTTGATTACTTCTGTTATTGCAACGAAATTTTCCATTGTTTTTCTCCTAGTCCAAAATTGTAAGTCCACATAGGGGTAGCCTTATGTGGACTTACCTGTGTCTTTCCAATGATAAAGGTTAACGCTTCGAACGCTTTCTCTGGAATAATACAATCACCAAAACACCACAAATCAGCAATATTATCACTACAGGGATGTAGGTGCTGCCCTGTATTCCGGTGCCTGCACTGCTGCTGCCTGCATTAGCGCTGCTGTCTGCCGCATTGGAATCGGCATGTGCTGATGCTGTTACCTTAATAGGCACCTGGGCAGAATGGATACCGTTATCGGCTAAAAGGGTGTGATCCCCTGCTTCAACATCAGAGGGCATCTGGAAGATAAACAGGACCTCGCCCTGGGCATCGGCGTGCATCCGCCCGACTTCCTTTGGCGTAGAATGTACTGTAAAAACAATTTCTGCGTCTGGCTCAAAATCGGCGCCTGTCACTGTGATGGTATCCCCATGTGTGCTCACATTCTGGTTTAGGGTGATGTTTGGTGTTCTTAAACGCCACTGGGCGTATAAAAGAACGGTATCATCATCCGCAGCGGTCAGGTTCTTCACGCTTTCTCCCTCTGCATATCCGGTTCCCTGGCCATCGGCCCGGGTATTCCAGCCCATAAAGGCGTAGCTGGTTTTAGTATAGCCATTGGCGGGCAGTTCCATCGCTTGATCATAGGTCATTACCTGATCTGGTGTTTTGCCGCCATCGGCGCTGTTGCCGTCGAATCTGACAGTGTAGCTGTTGGCACGCCACTGGGCGTACAGAGTCACTGTTTCTCCCTCATTTGGAGAGAGGTTGACGACGCTTTGCTCATCGGTAAAAGTGGTTCCGCCCCCATCGGCCTGGGTATTCCAGCCGGTGAAGGTATAGCCAGTTTTAGTGTAGCCATTGACGGTCAGGTTCACTGCCTGATCATAAGTCATGACCTGATCCTGCGTGCTGCCGCTGTCGGCGGTGTTGCCATCAAATTTGATGGTATAGTTATTGGCTCGCCACTGGGCGTACAGGGTAACGGTTTCGCCTTCGATGGCCGTCAGATTTATCACATTCTTTCCATTCGTGTAGGCAATTCCCCCACCATCCTGCTGGGCATTCCAGCCGGTAAAGGTATAGCCGGTTTTGGTGTAGCCGTTAGGCGTCAGGTTGGCCGCATGATCATAGGTCATGGCCTGATCCTGCGTGCTGCCGCCGTCTGCGGTGTTGCCATCGAACTTGATGGTGTAAGTGTTGGCACGCCACTGAGCGTACAGGGTAACTGTTTCACCCTCGGCAGCCGTCAGATTGATGACATTTTGTCCATCGGTATAGGCTGTTCCTTTACCATCGGTCTGGGTATTCCAGCCGGTAAAGGTGTAGCCGGTTTTAGTATAACCATTGATGGTCAGATTCGCTTCCGTGTCATAGGTCATGCTCTGGTCGCTTGTGTCTCCGCCGTCTGCGGTGTTGCCGTCAAATCTTATGGTGTAGCTGTTGGTACGCCACTGGGCATACAGGGTTACCATTCCTCCTTCTTCCGGGGTCAGATTGATGACATTTTGTCCATCGGCATAGATAGTTCCTTTGCCATCCTGCTGGGTGCTCCAGCCTGTAAAGGTATAACCAGTTTTAGTATAGCCGTTAATGCTCAGACTGGTTTCGATGTCATAAATCATAGGCTGGTCAGGCATATTGCCGTCGTCGGCCGTATTACCATCAAATTTGATGGTATAGTTATTGGCTCGCCACTGGGCATACAGGGTGACGGTTTCGCCTTCGATGGCCGTCAGATTTATCACATTCTGTCCATTGGTATAGGCCGTTCCTCCACCATCCTGCTGGGTGTTCCAGCCGGTAAAGGTGTAGCCGGTTTTAGTATAGCCATTGATCGTCAGGTCTGCTGCCTGATCATAGGTCATGGCCTGATCCTGCGTACTGCCGCCATCGGCGGTGTTGCCATCAAATTTGATGGTATAGTTGTTGGCCCGCCACTGGGCGTACAGCGTGACTGTTTCGCCCTCAATGGCTGTAAGGTTTACGACCTCCTGCCC
>NZ_QUDF01000029.1:0-2424 GCF_003477535.1 Eubacterium sp. AM05-23 | reverse complement strand
ATCCGGATCGCTTCACCTCCGAGGGCTGTAATCAAGGAGACATAGTCGGCTAAGTCGGGGCGATTACTCGCCCTTTCTCGCCTAAGAACCGTACGTGAGCGTTTCCACTCATACGGCTCAAGCATTTCATCACTCTTTCGAGCGGCTCTCAAGATCGATTCGTTGGCAGTCAGCGTGAACATACGCCATATTCGCCACTTCCTCCTTACCGCCACAAGACTTTGGAACTTTGAAGAAAATTTCCCTCTCGTCCGAAATATCCAGTGGCATACCACAGTGATAGCAACACCCGTTTTGATTTTTCCAGATTAACTTGAATCTTCCTGAAAGTTTCTTCATTCCTTGATTAAACTTACGCTGTCTGAAATATTCTGTATCAAGGAAGGGATTGGCTGTTGCCCTTACTTTCGTGTGTCGGATAATCGGTGTATGGTCTACTCGTATCAATGCTTTTGTGTCCGTAGAGAATACCCAGTTCTGGTTACCCCTGCGGTGCCAATACTTTGTAGAAATCCACCATTTCCCTTTCTTCGGATGCCGTCTTTTTGCCCATCTCCACAGTAGTTCGTAGAGAATATAGTCCAGATGTGCAAACGCCTCGCTTGCGACAACGGACTGATGGTAGTTCGTCCATCCTCGGATTTGTTGGTTCAGTTTTAGAATCAACACCTCTTGATTCCATGCTTTTCCACGTTTCAATATCGTGTCAGAAAGATTCCGCACAATTGCCTGTATGGATTTCTTTGACGGTTTTACAATCAGCTTTCCTCCCCATTTTCGGAATGTCCAGCCTAACAGATCGAATCCGTCACCTATGTGGGTGACAACCGTTTTCTCGTCTGATAATTCCAAACCTCTTGTTTTCAGGAAGTCTTTTATTCGTTCTTTTGCTTCCAAGGCAATTTCTTCCGTTGCTGCCGTAACGATAAAATCATCGGCGTAACGTACCAGATTCACCTTATGGGCGTTCTTGAACCGCCAGTCCACCTTTCCAAGCCTGTTGGTGTGGAATCTGTCCGACAATACTTTCTGCATACCGTCCAGTGCCATGTTCGCAAGAATCGGAGAGATAACGCCGCCCTGCGGAGTGCCATCCTCTGTCGGGAACAGCTCTCCTTTGAAAACAAATCCTGCTTTCAGGAATTGCTTTAGAATTGATTTGTCCATCGGAATATTTTTTATTAACCATTCATGGCTGATGTTGTCAAAACAACCTTTGATGTCACCTTCTAAAATCCATTCTGGCGATACTTGGCGTGACAGTGCTGCGAAAATGTGTTCGCAAGCGTCCTGACAGCACCGTCCTTTTCTGAAACCAAATGATTTCGTGTCGGCGGTTGTTTCTGCCACTGGCTCTAATGCAAGGGCGTATAACGCCTGCATTGCCCTGTCATACATGGTTGGAATTCCTAACGGACGTTTCTTTTTCTTATCTTTCTTCTCGATATAGACACGTCTTAACGGTTTTGCTTTGTAGCCTTTGTCTGTCAATGATCGGACAGCCCGCATCTTCATGGCAGGCGTAGACCAGATTTCCCCGTCGACCCCTGCGGTTTTCTTTCCTTTGTTTGTGGTTACCCGTCTTACGGCGAGTGTTTTTGCATGGAATGAGTGCGTCAGCAGATACTGAAGCCGCTTCACTGTGTTCCACTTCTTTTCCTGAGTAGCCTTGACAATCCTGACTTGCAGCCTATTAACTTCTTTTTCTGCTTTCTTCCAGTCAATGCGTTTCCATTGCATGGCAAGCAGTTTGCTGTCCGATAATCTCTCGGAAACCGCTGTTTCCGCCGTTGAATAATTACCGTTCATAGGTTTACCTCCATTCTTTGTCATGAAATACCGTGGGATAAGTCTGCACCCTTTCAGGTCAGGGCAAATCTTGAACCCCTATGTCCCGCCATTACAGCAGAACCATTCGCTTTTTATCCCATTCCTTTACCCTCTGCGTCATTTCTTCCCCTTACGGGGTCGATACCTCCTTTGAGGAACGCATAGGGCTTACCAAGTTCCGCATAATAAATAATTGTGCGTACCTTAGACGCCATCTTTGAGCCGGGAGGAATCATGTCCATTTGTTGCGGCATCGAGAAAGCCACCGCAACCACCTCCGCACCTTTTGGTGTAAGTGTATCAGCCTTATTTCACTTATTCCCTGTAACGACTCTTACAATGATTCACTTTACGTTCGTCATAGTACGCTTATCCTAACAGTACGTCCGACTTAGGCTGTCAGATTTCCCATATTGTCCCACAAGCTTCCTACCTGAACGTTACCATTCACGCAGTTTGTGGTAGGATTACCCCAAATGGATCGGGTAGCTGATAACCAGCAATTCATTATGCGACTTCTTGTCGCACCTCGCGCTCTGGATCACACACAAGGATGTCATCCTGGGTCGCGAGGGCGAGAAACACAATCAGCTC
>NZ_QUDF01000028.1:0-3399 GCF_003477535.1 Eubacterium sp. AM05-23 | reverse complement strand
AAGGAGAAACCCTACTCATCACCGGCGGCACGGGCAGCTTCGGCCACGCCGTGCTCAACCGCTTTTTAAAAACCAACATCAAAGAAATCCGCATCTTCTCAAGAGATGAGAAAAAACAGGACGACATGCGTCATCAGTACAATGATGACAAAATCAAATATTACATCGGCGATGTGCGGAACCTTCAAAGCCTCAAGGACGCCATGCACGGCGTGGACTATATCTTCCACGCGGCCGCCTTAAAGCAGGTGCCCTCCTGCGAGTTCTTTCCCATCGAGGCCGTCAAGACCAACGTCATCGGCACCGACAACGTGCTGACCGCCGCCATCGAAGAAGGCGTCAAAAAGGTCATCTGCCTGTCCACCGACAAAGCCGCCTATCCCATCAACGCCATGGGCACCTCCAAAGCCATGATGGAAAAAGTCTTTGTGGCAAAAAGCCGAACCGTTGATCCCGATAAGACCCTGATCTGCGGCACCCGCTACGGCAATGTCATGTGCTCCAGAGGTTCCGTGATTCCCCTGTTCATCGAGCAGATCAAAAACGGCCAGGCCCTGACCGTCACCGAACCCCAAATGACCCGGTTCATCATGAGCCTGGAAGAAGCCGTGGAGCTCGTTCTTTTCGCCTTCGAGCACGCCGAAAACGGCGACATCATGGTCCAGAAAGCCCCGGCCTGCACCATCGAAGTGTTAGCGCAAGCCGTCAGAGAACTCTTTCACGCCCACAACGAAATCAAGATCATCGGCATCCGCCACGGCGAAAAAATGTACGAGACCCTTCTGACCAACGAAGAGTGCGCTCACGCCATCGACATGGGCGACTTCTTCAGAGTGCCCGCCGACAAACGCGATTTAAACTACGATAAATATTTCAAAGAAGGCAACCAGAAGCGCACCGAACTGACCGAGTTCAACTCCGACAACACCGAGCTCTTAAATGTCAAACAGATCAAAGAAAAGCTGCTTTCTCTAGAATACATCCGTAACGAACTCGCCGAATGGGAAGCGAGGTAAAAACATGAAAATACTCATCACCGGCGCCAGAGGCTTCATTGGAAAAAACCTCATCGCCGAGCTTAACAATATCAAAGAAAAGAAAACCAACCGATACCCCGGCATCGACCCTGACACCCTGGAAATCCTGCCCTTTGACGTGGACACCGAACCCACACTTTTAGAACAGTATACCAAAGAATGCGACTTCGTGTTCCACCTGGCCGGCGTCAACCGACCCAAAGACCCCGCAGAATACAAAGCCGGCAACTTCGGCTTTACCAGCACATTATTAGATTTATTAAAAAAGGCCAACAACAAAGCCCCCGTCATGCTCGCCTCCTCCATCCAGGCCGCCCTGGACAACCCCTACGGCAAAAGCAAAAAAGCCGGAGAAGACCGGCTCTTTGACTACGGCCGCGAAAACAACGTCAAAGTCCTCGTCTACCGCTTTCCCAACGTGTTCGGCAAATGGAGCCGGCCCAACTACAACAGCGCCATCGCCACCTTCTGCCACCACATCGCAAGAGGACAGCCCATCCAGGTCAACGACCCCGAGGTGATGTTGAATCTCGTCTACATCGACGACCTCGTCGAAGAGCTGCTAAAAGCCTTGAGCGGCAGAGAACACCGGGAAGAAAAAGAACAGGTCAAAGCCTTCAAAGACGACGTCATCAACGTCGTGAAAATCAATAAAGAACGCATTGCGACCGGAAAACAGTTCTGCACCGTTCCCGTAGACTACAAAGTCAAGCTGGGAGAAGTCGCTCAGTTAATCCAGTCCTTTAAAGAAAGCCGGGAAAAGCTTCAAGTCCCCGACCTGTCCGACCCCTTCACCAAAAAGCTCTACGCCACCTACCTGAGCTATCTGCCAGAAGACCAGTTCAGCTACCCTTTAAAAATGAACATCGATGAAAGAGGCTCCTTCACCGAGTTCATCCGAACCCCCGACCGGGGCCAGGTGTCCATCAACATCTCCAAACCCGGCATCACCAAAGGCCAGCACTGGCACCACACCAAGAACGAAAAATTCCTGGTCGTGAGCGGCAAAGGCAAAATCCAGTTCCGGAAAGTGACCAACAATACAGAAGCAAAAGAAGCCGTCATCACCTAC
The DNA here is from genome assembly GCF_003477535.1 of Eubacterium sp. AM05-23. NCBI lineage: Bacteria > Bacillati > Bacillota > Clostridia > Eubacteriales > Eubacteriaceae > Eubacterium > Eubacterium sp. AM05-23. The sequence goes on along the minus strand of NZ_QUDF01000028.1, from coordinate 1,290 downwards.
CACGTCACCGGCGACAAGCTCCAAGTCATCGACATCCCCACCGGCTACACCCACAACATCATCAACGAAGGCGACGACGACATGATCACCGTCATGTGGGCCAGCGAAGCCTTCGACCCCGAAAAACCCGACACCTACTTTTTAGAAGTGTAAAAACAAATAAAAAAGGAAAGCAAGAAAAAAGATGGAAAAACTCAAACTCATGACCATTTTAGGCACCCGGCCCGAGATCATAAGACTCTCCGCCACCATCAAAAAATGCGATCAGTACTTTAACCATACCCTCGTCCACACCGGACAGAACTGGGACTACACCCTCAACCAGGTCTTCTTCGAAAACCTGGGCCTGAGAGCCCCCGACCACTACCTGGACAGCGTGGGCAAAGACCTGGGTGAAACCATGGGAAGCATCATCGCCAAGTCCTACGACATCCTGAAAAAAGAAAAGCCCGACGCCCTGTTAATCCTCGGCGATACCAACTCCGCCCTGTCCGCCATCAGCGCCAAGCGCCTCAAAATCCCCATCTTCCACATGGAAGCCGGCAACCGGTGCTGGGACTGGAACGTGCCCGAAATGGTCAACCGCACCATCGTCGACCACATCGCCGACATCAACCTGCCCTACACCGAGCACTCCAGACGCTACCTCCTAAACGAAGGCCTGGACGGAAAAACCATCTTCGTGACCGGCAGCCCCATGCGCGAAGTACTCAGAGATCATGAAACAGAGATCGAGCAATCAAAAGTCCTGCAAGAACTGAACCTGAAGCCAAAAGGATACATCCTGCTCTCCGCCCACCGGGAAGAAAACATCGACCACGAAGACAACTTCCTGTCCCTCATGGAAGCCGTCAACCACATCGCCGAAAAATACCAGAAGCCCGTCATCTACTCCACCCACCCGCGGAGTAAAAACATCATCGAGAAAAGAAACTTCAAGTTTCATCCCCTGGTGACAAGCATGCAGCCCTTCGGCTTCTTTGATTACAACAAGCTTCAGAAAAACGCCTACTGCGTACTCTCCGATTCCGGCACCCTGTCCGAAGAGAGCGCCATGCTCGACTTCCCGGGCGTGCTCATCAGAACGAGTACCGAACGCCCAGAAGTCTTAGACAAAGGCACCATCGTCATCGGCGGGATCACCGGAAAAGAAGTGGAGCAGGCCGTAGAGCTGGCCGTAAACATGTTTGAAAACAAAGAAGAGACCGTCATGGCCGAGGACTACGCCGACACCAACGTGAGTGTGAAGGTGGTGAAGGTGATTCAGAGTTATGCGGGGATTGTGAAGAA
>NZ_QUDF01000027.1:0-4301 GCF_003477535.1 Eubacterium sp. AM05-23 | reverse complement strand
TTAGCCGACTATGTCTCCTTGATTACAGCCCTCGGAGGTGAAGCGATCCGGATTGCGGCTGGGAGTGAGGATCATATCAATGCGCTGGACATGGTCGAGGGCTATGGGGAAAACAATAACCCTGTGATCGACAAATCTGAGTTTGTACTCTCTTTGTTCGAACAGCTTGATAAAGATGGCCTGGGACCAAAAGAAAAATCCATCATTGACCGCTGCGTGGCCTATGTTTACTCCGATTACCAACGGGGCGGCGAGATCCCGACACTGTGTGTTCTCAGAGATAAGCTGATGGAGCAGTCAGAAGTGGAAGCCCAAGGACTGGCGTTAGAACTTGAACTGTTCACCGATGGAAGTTTAAATGCCTTTTCACATGAAACCAATGTGGACACCCAGAACCGCATCGTGGTCTATGACATCATGGATCTGGGGCGACAGCTCAAAACCATGGGGCTTTTAGTTATTACCGACGCCATGCTAAACCGGGTGACGGATAACTGGCGAAAAGGCAAACGGACACACATCTTTATTGATGAGTTCCATGTTCTTTTTGAAAATGAATACTCGGCTTCGTTCTTTAACTCTGCCTGGCGGCGTTTTAGAAAGCGGGACGCTTTTCCCACCGCGATCACTCAAAATGTGGAGTACCTTCTGGATTCGGTGTCGGCCAGCACCATGCTCTCGAACTCTGAGTTCATTGTGATGTTGAATCAGGCAGCTTCCGACCGGCAAAAGCTTGGGAATCTTCTGAACATTTCCCATGAACAAATGAACTACATCACCAACGCTGATGCCGGATGCGGCCTGATCAAGTACGGGAGCGCCCTGGTGCCTTTCATCAACCGGTTTCCGAAAAAAACAAAACTGTACAAGCTGATGACAACCAAGCCGAATGAAAAGTTTTGAATCATAAAACATTATATTGTCGAGTTACAATAAATAGTGATATTTTGACAATAAAAAACGATAATATACCGTAAACTTTTAATGGATCGATTATACGCTTGTGTTCGTTGAAATCAAAAGAAAACCGTGACCATTTGTCACAGTTTGAACGACTGGGAAAAAAGAGTGGTACGATAAAAGCATACAGCTGGAAATAAAAAAAGCCGCCTGAAAAATCAGACGGCTTATATACAGCAGATAATCGGCAGGGCGGCGTATCCTGCATCTCAGGTACTCGAAAGAGTGTGTTGGGAGCCATTTCCAACCTCAATTACCTGCTGGTATAATCTATGTACCCTTTATTCTTTTATACTCTCATTATAAGGCTTTTTAAAAGAGGCGTCAAGGTCTGAGAACAAAGAATTGACACGTTTAAGACGGCCACTATCCAGATGTTTTTTAAGCTTTCCATCGCTGATAGCATATAAAGAAGCAATAAAAAGATAACCATTTTTCAGATCAAGTTTAACGGCAACCATCATGTTCGCATCATAATGTTTTACAATCTCAATACTGTTGGGCTCTTTTGGATTCTTACCAATGTAATCTGGAAACTCAAGTATTTCAGAAATACAGGATAAATAAGTAAGACAATTGGGATGCCTTTTTTCAATATGAACGCGAAGCCCTTTTGACTGGTAAATCGGTCCGCATGGCAAATCGGATTGTGTGATCAGATTAAATGCGGGTGGATATTCACCAACTTTTATCATTTTGTTAAAATCGACCATGCGTTGCCTCACTTGTTCAAAAGAATAAGAATATTATACTAAAAAGAGAAAAGAAAAGCAAAAGAATCAAACGTACGAATTTTGCGTACAGTTCAAAGCTAAATACAGAAGCTGAAAACGATGAATAAAGGCCTTAAAAAAACCAAATGATTGATCAGACAATAGCGGATCAAATTTATAATAACATTTATCAACAGAAACAGGAATACGCAATCCGTATTCTTTTTTATTACGGCACGCCGCTCAAAAAATTTTGAGTGGCCTTTTTCATTTATACAAGTAGGAGGTGAGAAGCCATCAGCAGGGAGATTAAAACCCGGGAAGTCAAAAAAGACACAAAATTCTTAGATAAAACAAAGGCGGCCACCCATCATGTCAAGGAAAGCACCATCCGCACTAAAAATGCCCTGGAGCATGTGGGGGAGCGGTCCGAGCGCTCACCGAATGAATATGCGCAGAATCAGGTCATGGACAAGGGGAGCCAGACGATCAAGAGAACAGCAGAAGCCGCTCAGAAGCAGGGGGATCGGCTCTTTCATCATGGGGTGAACCAATACCGCGCTGGCAAGCAAATAGATCGAGCTGCTGCTGAAGCTTCAGAGGCAGGACAAGCCGCCAAAGAAGCCGGAAGCCCTATCAAGACCCGCGAAACCGTCAATGCCATGGAACGAAAGGCTGAAAAAAGCTTGAATAAGCTGAGTAAACCAGCAGATGGGAAAACCATCAAGCAGTCCATTTACTCGTCTGCAAAAAGCGTCCGGGCCACCGAAACCGTGATCCAGAAGAACGCCCGTCGTACCGTCAAAACTGCTGAGAAAACCGGAAAGCTGACCATTAAGACCGGCGAGGAAGCCACCCGGCTGACAAAGAGCAGTATCCGTACCATGAAACCGGGTATAAAAACAGGCCGGGCGGCTGCTCAGGCCAATGCAAAAGTGACAAAAACAGCGGCCAAAGCTTCCGCCCGAGCCACCCGGGCCGCGTCCAAAGCCGCGGTAAAGGCGTCAGCGCGGGCCGCGCAGCAGTCCGCCAAAGCCTCAGAGGCAACCGCGAAGATGAGTATTCAGGCGGCAAAGCTGGCGGTCAAGGCCCTTGCGGCTGCCGGGAAGGCGTTCGCCTCAGCCTTGGCTTCTGGAGGAGCCGTCGTCATTTTGATCATCATGATTGTGGTGCTTTTTGGCGGAGCGCTGTGCCTCATCGGCGGGAGCAACGCCACGGCTGCTGAAGCCGTCAGCGAAGAAGTGCAGGCCTACACGCCGCTCATACAGCGGTACGCCGCGGGGCACGGGATTCCCGAGTACATCGAACTGATTAAAGCCGTCATGATGCAGGAATCCGGCGGGCGGGGCGGCGATCCCATGCAGTGCAGCGAGTGTGGTTACAATGACCAGTATCCCGGGGGAATTACGGACCCGGAATATTCGATTAACATCGGTATCCGGTATCTGGCGGACTGCTTAAACGCCGCGGGGGTCACCAGCCCCATGGATTTAGAACACATCAAGCTGGCCTTACAAGGCTACAATTTCGGAGCCGGGTATATCACATGGGCCCTGGAAAACTACGGCGGCTACACCCAGACCAACGCACAGGAATTTGCCAGCCAGCATGGCGGAAACTATGGAGACGTGCGCTATGTGCCGAATGTCCTCCGGTATTACCCTTTTGGCCGCATTCCAACCGGTGGAGGAAACAGCAGCATTGTCAATGTGGCAGCCAGCCAGATCGGCAATGTGGGCGGAGAACCCTACTGGAGCTGGTATGGCTTCAGTTCCCGTGTGGAATGGTGCGCCTGCTTTGTCAGCTGGTGCGCGGATCAGTGCGGTTTTATCGACGCCGGGATCATCCCAAAATTTTCCTATGTACCAGATGGTGTGGCTTATTTCCAGAGTAAAGGCCAGTGGCAGGACGGCAGCTACACGCCGAAAGCCGGGGATATTATTTTCTTTACCTGGGATGGCAGCGGCAGTTCCGATCATGTGGGGATTGTGGAGAGCGTCACCGATGGCACCATTAACACCATCGAGGGGAATACGACCGATAGCTGTGCAAGGAGAAGTTATGCGCTGGGCAGTTATGTCATTCTGGGATATGGTGTCCCAGGATATATGAATTAGATAAAGTGAGGAATAAAAATGAGTATTGGACAGAAAATAAGAATGGAAGCCAAAAAGCAAAACCTAAATTTTAAACAGCTTGCTATGAAAGCAGGAATGCCCTATACAAGCTTCTACTCGATCTTGAAACGAGACACCCAACGTGTGTCCGTAGTAAGTTTATATAAAATAGCTAAGGCTTTAGGGATTCCGATGGAATACTTTCTTGACGATGAGGCGACGACCGCAGTCTATAAAGTACAACTAAAGCCTGAGAAAAAGAAGAAAAAAGCTAAGAAAAAGAAGAAAGCAAAAAAATTTAGTCATTAAGTCAAGACATTAGATTGAGAAAAAACGGGGAACCGGAGGCACTCAGCTTTCGCGTTCCCCTTTATTTGTGTGCGCAAAAATCGAATAACCCGGGGTTTTTAGGCTTTTGTTGATCCCCTTTATCAAAACAATAAATATGTCTGGCCCAACAGATGCAGAGAATGGGCCCGGCGGTGCGGTAGACCACTTGTGCCAATCTGTC
>NZ_QUDF01000026.1:0-6322 GCF_003477535.1 Eubacterium sp. AM05-23 | reverse complement strand
TTTTTTGTGAATGTCAAGAAAAATTGTCCAAAAAGTTAAAAATTTAAGACAAATTCTGAATAAACATACCGAAAAGTTCCGCAGAAGTGCGATAACCTAGAATTTTACGTGGATAATTATTAATCCAGGATTCAACTTTTTTGATAAAAGAATCACTTAAGGAAGCAATATTTACACCTTTTTTCACAAAACGGCGAACCATGCCGTTGACGTTTTCGTTGCTGCCGCGTTCGCTTGAGCGGTAAGGATGACAGTAATAAGCTGTTGTCCTTTTTTTCTTGGTATAGATGGAGGTCTCAATAGTGTCCTGATCGATGAACTCGGAGCCATTGTCCATGGTGATACTTTTGAAAATTTTCTTGAACTGATAGCGGTATTTTCGTTCCAGGCTGTCCAGGACATCTTTGACACAGGCCTGGGAAACGGAAGGAATCTTAAAAACAAGGGTATCTCTGGAAGTTCTTTCAATCATGGTGAGAAGCCCTGTTTTTTGTCCGCGAGCTGATTTAATACAGTCCATCTCCCAATGCCCCAGTTCAACACGTGCTTCGATTGTTTCGGGGCGTTCATCAATCCGACGATTTTCAAGGCACTTTTTAGGTTCTATCACATCTTTTTCTTTGCGCTTATTCGTCATGCCTTTACGGTGGAGATCATTGGTCGTTAAACGCGGAAAACGGCCTTGTTTGATGTAGTTATAGAGCGTGCCGGTACAAATGGTGGTTTTGAACTTTTTTCCCTCAAGACGGGCACGTCCCAAGGTGACATCCGGTGACCAGCATTCGTTAATAATCTTGTTCTCAATGTATTCAATGAAATCTGGATCATCAGCCAGCTTACATCTACGACCTTTTCGTTTAGAAGCTTCATCAGCCAGGCTCTGAGCATAGTCGGGACAGTAACACGGGTACTCTTTCAATTCGGTATCATAAAGCATAATGGTACCACGCTTGATCTCACGGCGTACCGTCCGCTCAGACATGCCAATCACATCGGCGATATCCTGAGTGTTCAAATCCAGTTTAAAGCATGTTTCAATCTGTTTGCGCTGATCCAACGTCATATAAGCAGCCATGTCAAAACCTCCTTATAAATCCAATTCCAGATAGTAATCTTTAAAAAAATCGTATTGATCCACAAACTGCTGAGAACACCAGGCTCCTTCAAAGTCCAGACTGAAATCAACGGCTTTGGTCAGCTTGCCTTTTGAAACAACCTCGGCTTTGTTTAAACCGGTCGAGCAATAATACAAATTGGCATCCAGGTCAGTAACCGATCGGGCTAAATCTTTTGTAATATACTTTGTGATATAAAGGGCGGTGCGGGTATTATCCCGAATGGCGCCCAGAGAACAGAAGCCAAACTTTTTTTGATAGGGCGCCCAGTTCAGATAGCCCTTTTCTGAAAGGGAGCGCACCGGGTGCGGTTCCAGATCATCCCAGGGAAGCTCAGAGAGCAGTCCGTGCATATGCCAATTTTTACCATCGGCATGCAGTTCAGGAATGAACAGGTATTTCACATCAAAAGCCGGATCTTGTTTCCGGTATTTTTTCCGGTAATCACGAATCCACTGGGAAAGGTCTTTCTGGAAAACGGACAGGTTATCCCGCTGGTACTTTGCTTTGTCCAGGGTAAGGGTCACGAACCATGTCCAATCATTACACAAAGCCTTTTCAAGAACGGTGTTTTTAGCCCGCTGTACATTGTTTTTAAGCTTTTTCTGATTGGCCTTGCCCTTGGGGGTATATTTCCGAATACTCCGCCCATAGGTCACTTCTTTGGTGATGGTCAGCTTGTAGTAATCCGCCATCTTTTTGACCTGCACCGCGTTGTATATTTTGTATTCCATTGTATCCCTTTCGGTACAATCCCCGGAATGTGATACTTATGTCAAGTAGAAGGCCTACGGCCTTCTCGTTCCGGAGGCATGCTGCATTAAATTTTTTACGCCTTCGGCGGGCACCCTCTTAGGCCAGGAAAGGATAAACCTTCCCTGGTCAGAGGGTGTTTATGACAGTGCGGTCATTCGTTCTCCAGCTGAAAGAACCGGTCAACCTTGGCAGACAGGGTTTCCTGGGACTGCGGGCGGCGGTCAGGAGCGGGGCCCCGCTGGCGCACCCCTTCCGCTGATCCGTCGTCCGCTTCTGCAGGGACCCGGGACGGCCTGGGAGAACGGCGCTTTGGTGGGCGTCTTTCCTTTGGGACTATCTCAGCAGCCAGAATAGCTTGTTTACGAGCCTTTGGCACTGCCCCAACACCCGATTGAGTAAAATCATAAAACGTATCATAGAGATCACCTACCTTCCTGGAATACAGAAAAAATTCATGGTTATTCTTCTCCCGGATGGTCACATTCCGCTCGACCGCCACAAAGAGCGGAAAGGGCAAAACGGACCAGAGGGAGAAGTTATTGAGTTTACGATGTACGACTTCGATTTCGCACAAATCCCGAATCTGACGGTCAATCTGGCGTAGATTCTGGGTAATGAGCACGACCTCGAAGCCGTACTTCCGATGCTGGGCAAAGAAAGAGCAGAAGGGAAGCCGGTCTTTGACGGAGAACTCCCGACAGTTAAACTTGACACTGGCTTCATCCAGCATGATGAGGGTCTGGTTCTCCCGATCTTCGTCGTGGAACAATCGGGCGAAGCTGCGGAGAAAGTCTACGGTCAAGTCCTGATTTTCGACATAAAAATAACGGCCGTTCATGTGCTTGACCTGGGAAACCTTAATGGGAAAGTTGGCGATTACGTTCTTTCCGGCTTTCAGATAGGCCAGGATCAGGCGGATACTGTGCAGGCTCTTGCCGCTGCCGGGAACGCCGGTATAACATTTGATCATATTTTTCACCTCTTTTGCGTGTGCTGCGGCACTGATCGGAGAAGATCAACACCGATAAACACGAAAAATTAAATTTAACGCTTATATTAGTCAATGACCTTAAAGACCCGCAGCAAAATGGAGATTACATACCAGGCGAGCATAGCAGCCCCCCAGACAACCAGGGTTTCAACCACCAGCGTGAAGGGGAAGCACCAATTCATGTAGCCGACAATCTCTGCTGGCAGGGAAAGATTCAGGCTTGCGAAGGGATCTTCGGGCAGAATGGCGGTTACCATGGTAACAATGGACGCAATAAGCCAAATAAAAAAGTTAATGATGATGATAAAGAAATCAGCAATCATGGCGTCACCTCAGAGAATGAATCTGATGCAGGACTTCAACCGTCGGCCCGTTGTAGAAAGCAATACCAAGACCAATATAAAGCACGACAAAACAAACAAGACAAAAAACAATAAAACCTTTATCCATAGTATCCCCTTTAATTTTTCATAAAATTCTTTGAAATAAAAACCAGGCCAATCAAGAAACCAATATAAAGCGCAGTTTTGACAATGGCTGCGGCATCGTCCCACTGTTCAAAGTTCAGATCCCAGACAATGGGATCACCGGGAACACCGACTTTCGAAAGATCAAAGGTCATTTGAAATTCAGGACGCCGGGGCTCAGCTTGGAGCACGCCAAAAAGCTTTCCAATATCCCCAGGCAGGGAGAAGGGAAACTTGCTGCCAAAGTCGGTGCTCATGTTCTGAAGCGGGGAAAAATCCACGGTTTGGGTAGGAATCAGGGCGTCCTTCAAGAAAGATAACAATCCAGCGAAGAAATCGCCAATGGGCTTTATCCAGGAACTACCGTCATAGTCCGGCGATGGGGTTGGTTCGGGTGTGGGGCTGGGTGTTGGTTCGGGGGTGTCGGTGGGATTCTGATCCGGGGTCACGTCCTGAAAACCGTCAAGATCGGGCGGGTCATCCGTTACGGGGTTATAGTTGTCGGGCAGCTGCGGGAGCTCATCGTCGGTCGGATCAATGACGAGGTTTTCGGATTCGCCGTTGATGTAGGTGTTGTAGTTGTTGATAACAGATGGTGGAAGGCGGGTTGGGAGCTTAATTTTATTGACAGTTTTGGCGGTGATGTCCGGAACATGCGTATTTTGTCCGAAAAAAAGCTTCATCCAAAGTTCATAATTCGGAGATCCGATAGTACGATCCGATTCAAAAGCTGTTTTAATATAACCGTCTTTGACCCAATAACCATAAAGATTATAAGAAGATGTACTAGAAGTGGAACCATAAGGATAATAAAGGAAAGCAGGCGATATATTTACATCCTTATCCACAAAATCTGATACTTTTCCAACGGTGTATATTTCCTCGGTTGCCGTTTTAGAAAGAAGTTTTAATACGGGGTTTTTAGGGCCATATCCATTACTACTAAGTTTCCAAGTAATATAACCTCCTTCTGTGTAACGCCAGATTATTTCTCCATCTCGAAGCGTTTCGGGGGGCTTGGATGGGTATAGTACATCAATCACCGCCTTGCTGATGGCGTAAATCGCTTTTCCGCTGTACTTGCTCCAGTCAATGTCTTTTCCGGACAGCAGGTCGTTGCTGAGGTTTTCAAGAATGCCGAGCTGTTTATTGTATTCGGTGGGGTCGGGGAAGGCGGACTGGAGGTTGGTAGTGGCTTGTTCGTTTAATTCGTTTAGTTTTTCTGCTGGGACTACGGTATCTCGAGCATAACCAGCTGCAATCATACCAGCAATAAGTGTTATGGCAATACCACCCAAAAGAACAGGATTCGCATATACTTTCTTTGGTTGACAAAAGGGAGATATAGCTATATAAATACATAATAGCACAGCTATTAATTTTAAATATATATTTTTATTTATCTTCATTTCCATATTGAAACCCTTTCAGTAAATAAGATATAATAAAAGAACAAATAGGAGGTGTACCATGAAACTAATAGCTTTATTATTAATGTTTGCAGTTGTTGCGGTTTATTGGCTAACATATTTACAACAAAAAGGAAAAGTACACATAACTTTTCTAGAGAAAATAAATAGAGTCATTAGCCAAAAAAAGCTATATGAGTATAGTTTCTATGGATTCCTGTTATTAGTTTTCTTTACATTCGTAGCAATTTTTAATTCAATCCCTAAATAAACAAAAGCCTGTCTGCCAACCCAATGAGGAAGGCCGACAGGCTTTTTTAAAAGGGAAAAGATGTCAATTGTCTGCTATTTCACAGACTTGTTTAACAGGCGTTTTCCAACCGTAAAGGCCAGAATGCCAATGGCAATGACCACGCCGGCGGTGAGGATCGGAACCATCATACCACCGACCTGACCAGCTGCCCCAGTGAAAATAGACTGGATGGATTCGACCATTGTCGGGGATCCTTCGGCTAATGCTGTAGGCATAAGCTATCTCCTTTCATGTTTAGTATGTGTCATTTAACAGATTTATTGAGCAGACGCTTGCCCACGGTAAAAGCCAGAATACCAATGGCAATGACCACACCGGCTGTAAGAATAGGAACCATCATGCCAGAAATATCAGAAGCAGCACCCGTGAAAATGCCCTGAATACCGGTTAAAGTTTCGGAAGCCATAAAAACACCCCTTTCTTCATTATTTTATTGAAGTTTTGAAAGCGACCCAGGCGGAGCGCAAAGCAAAACTTAACAACCAAGTCCCAAGGCCGAAGCCGAAGCCAAGGCCAGAAAATTGAAAAAACAACTGTAATTCTTCAGCGATCAATGAATCTTACTCCAATCCTGAGCCACGATTAAGGCCAGGATCACGCCAAAGAGTAATCCGGCCAACTCAATTTCCTGTACCAAAAGATTTCCCATGGCTTAAGCCTGCTTTGTCTCTTTGGGAATAATGTTAACGATCCGGCCTTTAATATCCGTGATGATGTCAACGTGTTTGTTAACAACGGAGTCCAGCTTAAAGGGCAGCTTCTTAACCAGGGAACGCTGGAGGAACTTTCCGTCAGCAATACAGCCCTGGAGGTTCTCGTTCAGCATGTCCTCATAGACAAAGTAAATCTTGACCCCGTCGATGTGGGCCTTTGTCTTTTCGTCCGTAAAATCAATATCGTTAATTCCTACAATCAAGTAATCCATAATTTAATCTCCTTTGTTTTTTATTAAAAATCAATCCCACAGAAAATCTTGTAATCCGCTACATACACGCTAAAAAATCAATCATTTTCATGATTTCCTGATAGTCAGCGTTTGCCTTTTCTTTAGCTTCTTTTAATTGTTCGGCAACTGAACTGGAATCAAAACCCTTGCAAAACCCTTCAGCAAAAGACTGTCTGCCATAATCAATGACTAATGAAGCCAGCTTCGATTGAAACTGTGCTTTTTCCATTTTTTTCTTCATCACAAAACTCCTACATCCCCGCACTGGATGGTTCTTTAAAATTTGTTGTATAATTATGCGGTCAATTAATTTTACAATTCGGGG
>NZ_QUDF01000025.1:0-9077 GCF_003477535.1 Eubacterium sp. AM05-23 | reverse complement strand
TTATACCACGATTTTGGGGATTTAGGTGGACTTTTGACACAAACTCTCCCCAATCCCCCTTTTATAACGTGGATAAGGAGTGAAAAATATGCGAAAGCGCAACGTTGAGATCCTGTTTCGCCTGACAAGGCGGGAAGCACAGGAACTGGATAAAAAAGTGAAGAAGTCTGGCCTGAGCCGGGAAGCTTTTCTGCGTGCCATGATTGAAGGCTACCAGTTACACGAAAAACCCGGCCCGGCGTTTTATGAAGCCATGCGGCAGATGTCCGCCATCGGAAACAACCTGAACCAGATTGCCGCCAAGGCCAATGCCCTGGGTTTTGTGTATCAGCCGCTTTATGAAAAAGAAGCCTTGAAGTGGCGAAAGTTCCAGACCGAGGTCAAAGAAAAGTTTCTGGTGCCGGAAAAAAGCTGACATGGCCACCACAAAAATCTGGGACATCCGGGGCCGTCTGGATCGGGTAGTGGATTATGCTAAAAATCCGGATAAGACAAAAAACAAAAATTATGGTGAAACGGACCTGCAGGCTCTGCGGGATGTGATGGACTATGTATCGCTGGACGTTAAAACTGAAAAGCAGTTTTATGTCACAGGTTTAAACTGTTCACCCGAAACCGCGAGGGAGGAGATGACCATCACCAAAAAGCAGTACCGCAAGGAGGGCGGCATCATTGCCTACCACGCCTATCAGAGTTTCAAGCCCGGGGAAGTCACCCCGAAGACCGCCCATGAAATCGGCGTAAAACTGGCAGAGGAATTGTGGGGATCACGGTTTGAGGTGATCGTCGCAACCCACATCGACAAAGCCCACATACATAATCATATGGTGTTAAATTCCGTCTCCTTTGCCGATGGGCTGCGCTACTACGACAATAAAGAAACCTACCGGAAAATGCGGGAGGTCTCCGACCGTCTGTGCCTTGAATACAAGCTTTCCGTGATTCAAAAGACCATGAACAAGTCCATGCAGTACGGTGAGTGGCGGGCAGAGCAGGAAGGAAAACCCACATGGCGGGGCCTGATCTTAAAAGACCTCGATGCAACCATTTCCGAATCCGTGACCCTTCGGCAGTTTCTGTATCGTCTGCGGCAGAAGGGATACGCCATCAAGTATGATGCAAAATACTTCACGCTGAAGCCGCCCGGGAAAGCGCGGTATGTGCGCATTGACCGTAAGTATCCCAAATACAGTTTAGACAACATCGAACAGCGGATTTTTGAACAGCAGCAGATCAACCAGTACCGCCCCGGGCCAAAGGCTGCAAAGAAGAAAATGCTTTTGCACGGAAGCTTTGAAAAGGCCCGTCATACCAGCGGCTTGCGGGGCCTGTACCTTTACTACTGCTTTAAGCTGGGCGTGTTTCAAAAGAAAAAAGACCGGGAAGCAGGCGCACTGCCGTTTCTGTACCGAGAAGATTTACGGAAGCTGGAACAAATCAGTCAGGAAGCCCGGTTTTTATGCCGCCATCGGATCAGCACCATGGAAGAACTGGCAGCTCATAAGATAGAAAATGAACAGCAGATAAAAAAACTCTGTACCAAACGGAAAAAGCTCTGGAACAGAACACAGCGCACACCGGATGAAAAAGAGGTGACTAAAATCAAAGCGGACATTGCCGGGCTGAGCGCGCAGATCAAAGCACTCAGAAAGGAAGTGAAATATTGTGACGGCATTGCCGCGCGATCCATACCGATGAAAGAAAAAATTAAAACAGTCAAATTAGAAGAAAAAAATAAAGGAAAGGAGCATACCAAAAATGAATACAAGCGGTGACGCAGCTGAACAAGTCATCCGACTATCCCTTGAAGGGGCGGATTTTTTGTTGCGGCTGACAGGGACAGGCCTTAAAAATCTGGCCTTTCTGTTAATCTCAGCTTTAAAGAGTGCTGATGTACACAAAACAAAAGGAAAAACCCGATTAACAGCTATGCTGAAATCCGGGAAACCTTTAACCGTTTTTTCGATTAACAATGCTGACCTTGAAGTCTTTGCCAAAGAAGCCAAGCATTACGGGGTGCTTTACTGTGCCCTGGGCAATCCGGCAGGCAGTCCGGATGGTGTGACGGATATTCTGGTGAAGCAGGAGGATGCTGTGCGGATCAACCGGATCGTTGAACGCTTCCAGCTGGCAGCGGTGAATACCGCAGAAATTAAGAGTGAAATCCTGAATGAACGGGAAGGGCAGACCCACGAAGAAGGACAGGCAGAAGAAGCCCTGCTGGATGATCTCTTTGGTGCATCGAATCCGGAAGCCGAAGCCGGGGAAGAACAGCTGCTGGATGACCTTTTAGGCCCTGCAGCATCAAAGGAGGAGAATGTGCTGCCCTCAAAGGAGGAGCACACCTTTTCCAGCAGGGAGGACGCGGAAGCAATAACGGCGGAGAAACCCTATGCCGATGTCCCGCAGGCCCAGGCACAGGAGAAAAGCCCTCCATCCGGGAACAGCTTGAAGCCGCCCGCCGAAGGAGAAGGTAAACCTTCTGTCCGGGCAGAACTCAGAGCGATCAAGGCTGAACAGGAAAAAGCCCGGGCAGAACCCGAACACAGATCACCGGAGAAGAAAAAAGAAACCAAACGCCGTGAACCAAAGCGGAAAACCAAAAAAGAGATTCAAAAAAAATCGAAGGGAGATAAAACACGATGAGCAACCTATATGACCTGTTTGGTCAGGAAGAAACCGAGCCGAAGCCGAGAAACAATCAAAAGTGGCAGGCCGAGCAAAAGGCCAACCGGGAATACTGCTATACACAAATTGAAAAGTCCCTTGAAACCGTTGGAAAAAATCCGGAGATGTTTCAGGGGTATCTGAACGTTCAGGCCAATTTTGAATACTACACTGCTCGTAACGCGCTGCTTATACAGGCACAGCGGGAAACCGTCACCAAAATTGCAGACAGTACGACATGGAAAGAGCAGGGTATCTTTGTGAAACAGTCCGAGTTCAGAAACCCGATTTTGATTCTGGAACCCGGAAACCCCTACACCCGTGATGATGGAACAACCGGGCAGTCCTTCAAGGCCAAGAAAATGTACGACATCACCCAGACCACCTGTCGGGTGCGTTCTCAGAAAACAGGCAAACTGGATGACCGGATGCTGATAAAATCGCTTATTTCAAAGGCCCCGGTAAAGATTTTGACCGCCGAAGCCGTCAATCATCCGCTGGCCGTGGATTTTGATATGGATAAAGAGTGCGTGGTGGTGGAAAAAGGGCTGAATCCGGATGCCATGTATCAGGGAATCGCCGCCGCTTTAGCCAAGTCCGAACTGGCCTTAAACGGCTGCGATGCCGAAACCCTTGACTTCAAGGCCCAGGCCGCCGCTTATATGCTCTGCCGACAAGCAGGCGTTTCAACCGCCTGCTTTGACTTTTCAAAGCTGCCGGATTTTCTGACCAGTGCAGAACCGCAGCAGGTGGGCGCAGAGCTGACCGCCATCAAGGATGCCATGGCCGAGGTGTCCATGCGGGTAAAGTACAATTTACAGCAGATGGTACAGCAAAAGAGCCGGGCAGACCCGGCACGCTGAGGTAGCTCATGAAAGAAGTCAAAAGAATTTTAACCCTTGGCCATGTGGAGTACGGCGTTCTGATCAATGCCCTCAATCAAATGCGAAACGGCCTGATAAGGCAGAAACGGTCAACAGATGTCGTGGACGACCTCTTGCTGAAAACCATCGACGCACCCACAGAAAAGACCGGGAAAAGGAAGGGACGCGACAGTGCAAGATAATTTCAGTAAAAACATGGTGCTGTACATCGCCCTCCTTGTGCCGGTGATCGGACTGGCCCTGCGCATTGCCCCTTTCATCGACGAGGGACTTTATGCCTTTATCCTTAAGTTCCCCGAAGCAATGGAGCATCCCTTTAAAATCACATGGTGTGAGGGCAGCTTAAAATCCATCCTGATTCTGATGATTTTATATGTCATGGGAATCGGGATTTTTTATGCCACAAAAAAGAACTACCGCCGGGGTGAGGAACACGGAAGCGCGAAGTGGGGGGATGCCCAAAGCGTCAACCGAAAATACCGGGAGAAGCACTTTGCAGATAACAAGCTGCTGACCCAGAACGTGCGCATGGGTCTGGACGGCCATCGGCACCGGAGAAACCTAAACGTGTTAATCTGCGGGGGCAGCGGGGCCGGGAAAACCCGATTCTATGCAAAGCCCAATGTCATGCAGGCCAATACCAGTATGGTGATCCTTGATCCCAAGGGTGAGATCCTCCGCGATACCGGACAGCTGCTCAGAGAAAAGGGGTATGAAGTCCGCATATTAGATTTAATCAACATGGAGAAATCACACTGCTATAACCCCTTTGTCTATCTCAAAACCGACAACGATGTGCAGCGGCTTGTGACAAACCTCTTTAAGGCTACGACCGTAAAGGGTGCGCAGTCAAGCGACCCCTTCTGGGATACCGCGGCCAGTATGTTACTGCTGTCCTTGGTCTTTTTTCTGAAATACGAAGCCCCGCCCGAGGAACAGAATTTTCCCATGGTCATGGAGCTGCTCAGAAATGGGGACATCCCCGAAGATGTTGACGGCTATGTGTCGCCCCTTGATGAGCTGATGGATCGTTTGGAAGCCCGGGAGCCGGATCACATTGCCCTGAAGTATTACCGCAATTATCGGAGTGGTGCCGCTAAGACCGTAAAATCCATCCAGATCACCTTAGCGGCAAGACTGGAAAAGTTCAACCTTGAAAGTCTCTCAGCACTCACAGTGACCGATGAACTGGACTTAGCCAGCATGGGAGAAAAGAAGGTGGCTTTGTTTGCGTTAATCCCAGACAACGACACCTCTTTCAACTTCCTCATCAGTATTTTATACACGCAGCTCTTTCAGCAATTGTTTTACACCGCTGACCGAAAATATGGGGGGCTGTTACCCGTGCACGTTCACTTTATCATGGATGAGTTCGCCAACGTCTCACTGCCCGATGATTTTGATAAAATTCTCAGTGTTATGCGTTCCCGGGGCGTTTCTGTATCCATTATTTTACAGAACATGGCGCAGCTCAAAGCCCTGTTTGAAAAGCAATGGGAAAGTATCGCCGGGAATTGCGATGCATTTTTATATCTCGGCGGCAATGAGCAGGCCACACACAAATATGTATCAGAGCTTTTAGGCAAAGAAACCATTGACACCAACACCTACGGAAAAAGCTCAGGTAAGAGCGGGAATTATTCAACAAATTACCAGAACAGCGGCCGGGAGCTGATGACACCGGATGAAGTGCGGATGCTCGATAACCGCTATGCCCTGCTTTTTATCCGCGGAGAACGGCCCATTAAAGATGAAAAATACAACCTGTTAAAACACCCCAATATCCATCTGACCACTGACGGCGGGATGCCGCCCTATGAACACGGGCGAGTGGATCACGCCGTTGCAAGCATGAGCCTTGTGCCTTATTCGCCGGATATTGTGATTGAGGAAATGGAAATATCTGAAGAAACAACCTGTGAACTCTGGTCGGAGGAAGATTTAGAAGCTTATTTTGAAAAACAAAAGGAGATTTACCTAAATGAACCAAACAAAGAAACGAAAAAAGAAGCATAAAGCCCCGACACCCCGTCTGCCTGTGAACACCAAAATGCGCCGCCGCTTTTCGGTTTATATGGCGGTTGTACTGTGTGTTTTGTGTACCACAACCGTGTGCGCTGCCGATGACCCTATTGCCGTGGTCAACAACCTGTCCACCTTTATCTTTGGCCTTGTCCGGGCGGTCGGTATGATCCTTATCGGCTATGGTATTGTGCAGATCGGCTTATCCCTTAAGTCCCATGATCCAAGCCAGAGGGCCAATGGGATCATGACAGTGGCCGGGGGGATCGTCGTCACCTTTGCCAAGGAAATTTTGAACACCATTGCGGGATAGTCCGGTATGGATACAAAGAAAAAAGGGCAGGCCGAAACGCTGGCCTGCCCCTGAAAGGAGGACTTAATGGAAAGTGATAACTGGATTGTACAAAATCTGCAAAACGCTCTGGACACATGGAATGGAAAACTGTCGGAAATCTGGCATCTGCTCACCCAGTCGCCCCAGACTTTTAAGGGCGGCGGCATCTGGGAGGTGATTGTCAACATCAACGGCACCTTACAGGCCATCGGCTACGCGCTGTTGGTGTTGTTTTTTCTGGTGGGCATGGTCAAGACCTGTGGCTCACTGGCAGAGGTCAAGAAGCCGGAGCACGCCCTGAAACTCTTTGTGCGCTTTGCCATTGCCAAGGGCGTGATCACCTATGGTCTGGAACTCATGATTGCCCTGTTTACCATCGTACAGGGGATCGTGTCAAAAATCATGGTGACGGCGGGGCTGGGGGGCGCGACACAAACCGTGCTGCCGCCGGAGATTGTGGAAGCCGTAGAGAACTGTGCATTTCTTGAAAGCATCCCTTTGTGGGCGGTGACCCTCATCGGAGGACTGTTCATCACCGTATTGTCTTTTGTGATGATCATGAGCGTATATGGACGTTTTTTTAAGCTCTTTCTCTATACTGCCATTGCCCCGGTGCCCCTGTCCACCTTTGCGGGTGAACCCAGCCAGAGCATTGGGAAGAGCTTTCTGAAAAGCTATGCGGGGGTCTGTCTGGAGGGGGCAATCATTGTACTGGCCTGTGTGATTTTCTCACTGTTTGCGGCATCCCCGCCACAGGTCAACCCGGACGCTTCGGCGGTCACCATGGTTTGGGCCTATATCGGGGAACTGGTTTTTAACATGTTGGTGCTGGTGGGAACCATCAAGCTTGCAGATCATTGTGTGAAGGAGATGATGGGCCTGTAGAAATAAAAAAGGACGTGGTTAACGTCCTAGAATATAGGCTTATCGTCTTTGTTATAGCGCATGGTTCCTTCGCTGTCAATATAACAGTCACGGGTGGAGATACCCCGAGCTCTTGCGGTCCGGGCCTGCCAGGCAATATCTTCTTTCATGGTTTTATAGTATTGCCGCTCGTCCCAGTATTCCTTAAAAGAGCGTATCCAAGAGATCAGGGAAAAACCCAAAAGAATAAAGAGAATGGCAAAAGCCAGTTTTTCATGGGCAGCCGCCCATGGATTGAGAAAAGTGCTGATCAGCAGGAAATAGACAACGAGCAGTGTCAGACGGAGCTTTCCAGCAAGCTTCAACACAAACGACAAAACAATGAGCACAATGGTGATGATCAATGAAATAAATGCGACATATACCATGGGGGCACCTCCTATGTATTGGTTTTTATAGTTTTAGTATAGCAGGCTTCGCTCAAAAAGCAAGCATGTAAAAGCAAAAGGAGATTTATTATGGAAGTGAAGGTAAACCGCGAGATCCGCGAATATACAGAGAGCATGTTTTTCGGACTGTCCATGCGGCAGTTTGTTTTTTCGGTCATGGCCTGTGGGATGGCCGTTGGCCTGTACTTTTTACTGCGGCCTTACTTTGGCATGGAAACCCTGTCCTGGGCCTGTATCTTAGCCGCCGCGCCCTTTGGGGCGTTAGGCTTTATCAAGTACCACGGAATGAGCGCAGAACAGTTCCTGTGGGCATGGATAAAAGACCGATTTCTGATGCCCAAAATTCTGATTTTTGATGCGGACAACCTGTATTACCGGATGCTGACTACGCCAGCTAACAAGAAAAGAGATAAAAAAAGAAAAAAAGATCAAGGAGCAAAAAATGATTAAAACACTTAAAAATTCAAACCATCAGGAGAAAGAAAAATTTAAAATTCCCAAAAGCGCACAGCAGGCCGTCCCCATTCAGATCATCTATCCGGATGGGATTTTTTGTATCGGTAAAAATAAATATTCCAAGACTTTTCGATTTACGGACATAAATTACGCGGTGGCCGGGCGGGAGGATAAGGAAGCCATGTTTTTAGAATATTCCGAACTGTTAAACAGCTTTGAAAGCGGCGCGACCACCAAGCTGACCATCAACAACCGCCGCCTGAACCGGGCGGACTTTGAAAAAAGTATTCTGATCCCCATGAAAGAGGATGGACTGGACATATACCGGAAAGAGTATAACCAGATGTTACTCGACAAAGCTACCGGAACCAACAGCATGATTCAGGAAAAATATGTGACCGTGACAATACTGCGCAAAAACTATGAGGAAGCCAAAACCTATTTTGCCCGCGTGGCAACAGAGCTGACCGCCCATTTTTCCCGTCTGGGGTCACGCTGTACAGAGCTTGACGCAGAGGAAAGGCTGCACGTCCTGCATGATTTTTACCGGACAGGGGAGGAGACAGGCTTCACCTTTGATTTATTACAGACCATGAAAAAAGGCCATGACTTCCGGGATTTTATCTGTCCGGATACCTTTGAGTTTGAGTCGGATACTTTTAAAATCGGGGATCGCTATGGCCGGGTACTGTTCTTGCGCGAATACGCATCCTATATCCGTGACAGCATGATCAGTGAGCTGACGCAGCTCAACCGCAATCTCATGCTCAGTATTGACGTGATCCCGGTGCCGACCGATGAAGCCGTGCGGGAGGTGGAAAACCGCCTGCTCGGGGTGGAGACGAATATAACGAATTGGCAGCGCCGGCAGAACCAGAATCAGAACTTTTCTGCGGTCATTCCCTATGATATGGAGCTGCAGCGGAAGGAATCAAAGGAATTTCTGGACGACTTGACCACAAGGGATCAGCGCATGATGTTTGGCTTGCTCACCCTTGTACACACTGCCATAAGCAGGAAGCAGCTCGACGCAGATACGGATACACTGCTCACCACGGCCAGGAAGCACCTCTGCCAGTTCGCGATCCTGCGTTATCAGCAGCAGGATGGTTTAAATACCGTCCTGCCCATTGGACACCGGAAGATCAATGCTCTGCGCACCCTGACCACCGAGAGCTTAGCCGTGCTGATGCCGTTCCGGGTGCAGGAGATCATGGACACAGGCGGTATCTACTATGGTGAGAACGCCATCTCCCACAATCTCATCATGTGCAACAAAGCCAATCTTTTAAACCAGTCCGCCTTTCTTCTGGGCGTGCCGGGCAGTGGGAAAAGCTTCAGCGCAAAAGAGCTGATTGTGTTTCTCGCCCTCGCGACCCAGGATGACATCCTTGTGTGTGA
>NZ_QUDF01000024.1:0-12404 GCF_003477535.1 Eubacterium sp. AM05-23 | reverse complement strand
GTGAGTGTGAAGGTGGTGAAGGTGATTCAGAGTTATGCGGGGATTGTGAAGAAGACCGTGTGGGGGAAAGGAAATGTTAACTAAATATTATTTATCAAAATTATTAAAAAAAGCATTGAATTTACCAGCAGTGAAAGATTCATATATTGATAAAACATCTAAAGTTTGTTCAGGAACCCACATAGTGAACAGTCGATTAGAAAAATATTCATACATTGGAAATTTTACGACTGTTATTAATACAGAAATAGGGAGATTTTGCTCGATTGCTGATAATTGTACTATAGGACCTGCAGAACACGAAACTAATTGGGTTTCTACATCACCTGTTTTTCATGAAGGAAACAATATATTGCATAAGCATTACTCAACACATCAAGTAAAAGTACATAAAAAAACAATTATAGGAAATGATGTATGGATAGGAAATCGAGTTTTAGTTAAACAAGGTATTCATATCAGTAACGGTGCAATAATTGGTATGGGATCGGTTGTAACGAGAAATATTCCGCCTTATGAAATATGGGCTGGGAATCCTGCTCGTTTTATAAGAAAGAGATTTTCTGATGAGTTAATAGAAGCGTTGCAAGAATCGAAATGGTGGGAGTTTGACGAAGCAACGCTTAAAAGTAGGGCTGAGGATATTAAAAGTCCTGAAAAGTTTATGAAAAGGTAATTTTAATATGAAAATATTGCATTTAATGCTGTCATCGTTCTATATTGATGGATATAATTATCAAGAAAATGTATTGCCAAAAATGAATAAATTAGATGGAAATGAAGTAAAAATTATCGCTTCGACAGTTACATATATTAATAATAAAACTCCTGGATTTTTAGAACCGAAGAAATATATGAATGAAGATGGAATTGAAGTAATAAGAGTCCCATATGTGAAATATTTGCCCCGATTTCTAAACACTAAAATTAGAATTTATAAAAATTTGAAAGAAAATATCGAAGAATTTGAACCAGATGTTATATTTTTTCATGGATTAGGTGGGTATGCGTTAATTAGTGTCGCTAAGTATATCAAAACACACCCAAATGTTAAGTTATTTGTAGACATTCATAGTGATGCAAATAACTCTGCTACAAATTTTTTCTCCAAATATATTTTACATAAAACATTTAATAAAAGAATAATTCAGAAATCATTACCATATGTACAAAAAGTATTTTGTATAAGTTATGAGACTCAATTATTTGCTGAAGAAATATTCAGTATTCCAGAAGAAAAACTCATGCGATTACCTCTCGGAGGTATCATTTTTGAAGAGACAATAAGAGAAAAAAAGCGAAAGAGAAGAAGAAATGAATTAGGTCTAAGTGATGAAGATATTTTAATTGTTCACTCCGGAAAAATGGACCGATTAAAAAGAACTAAAACAATACTTGATGCATTTCAGAAAACAAAAGCAAAAAAAATATACTTGGTTATTATTGGAGAATTTAGTGAAGATATGTGGCCGGTTGTTGAGCCAATTATAAAAAAAGATCCACGTATTCGATTTCTAGGATGGAAGAATTCAGAAGAATTATTAGAGTATTTGTGTGCGGCGGATCTATATATACAGCCCGGTGGACAATCAGCAACCATGCAGAATGCTGCCTGTTGTGGCAGTGCATTGGCCTTATATCCACATAAAAGCCATAAGATGCTAATGGGGGAAACGGTCTTTTACATTGATACCGTTGAAAGTATTCAAGGTTTATTAGAAGAAATTAGTGCCAATTCTGAAGTGTTAGAAAAGAAGCGAAAAGCATCTTTTGATTTAGCAAAAAAAGAACTTGACTATAAAGAACAGGCAAAACGAATATATGTTTAAGCAAAAGAAAATTTTAAAATATTTTAAACAAAGAATTAACTTTTTCCAGGATGTTTCTTTAAATATAATTGCCTCTTTTATGATGACGGGTGTCTTGCAAATCATTGTCTATCCTTTTTTAGGTTCACATATGAGTGCAGATTCGTATGGTCTTTTTCTTACACTCATTGGCATTGTAAATATTATTTCGGTTACACTGGGAAATTCTTTAAATAATGTGCGTTTATTAAGAGATGCGGCATACAAAAAAAATAAAACAACTGGGGACTTTAATCTTATCAATCTTGGTGCAACTATTTTAATCACTATTATTACACCACTATGTATCTTGTTTTTTAGTCAGGAGTCTCTTTTTTCATTAATCCTGATTATTGGCATCACAATTCTTAGTTCTTGCAGGTCTTATTACTCAGTAGGATATCGGTTGGTTTTAAATTATAAAAAATATTTGAAACAATGCGTTGTTTATTGTTTAGGAGCACTGATAGGGCTTTTCTTTACTGCATACTCGGGTATTTGGCAATGGGCTTTTTTATCGGCTGAGGTTTTTTCTTGTATTTATATTTTTCTAACATGCAGGAATCTTTTTAAAGAGACTTTTCGGCTTACCAAATTGATGAGAGGTACATTGAATGAATATGGTTTTTTAATTAGTGCTTCTTTAATAGGAAATGTATTAACCTATCTGGATCGTTTACTGCTATATCCCATTTTGGGCGCAGAAAATGTTTCTGTCTATTATACAGCAACCCTTTTTGGGAAAGTTCTTGGCATTGTAATGGGGCCAGTTGCAGGTGTTTTGCTGAGCTATTATGCTCAAAAAAAATCATTAAGTTTAAAACAATTTTGGATACAATGCTCAATTGCGTTAAGTTGCTGTTTTGGATTCTATTTGGTAACAATTCTATTGGCAAAACCTATTACAGGATTACTATACCCAACATTGATTGATCAGGCAGTACATTATATACCCATTGCAAATCTTTCTGCAATTATCTTGGTTGCAGCCGGAATAATACAGCCAGCAGTTCTGAAATTCTGTAAAACAAGCTATCAACCGATTGTGCAAATAATTCATCTTATTGTTTATATCGGCTTAGGCGTTGCAATGGTTCAAAATTTTGGTTTATTTGGGTTTTGTACAGCAGTATTAATTGCGAATTCAGTTAAGGTTATGATGCTGCTGATCATTGGTCACTTTTCATTGAGGAATAACGATGAATGTAAAAATTGATGAGATAATTGTTTTTGTAATAATATTAATGCAACAAATATTTTTTGTTATAACGGCAATGTTTGGCTATGCATATCTCGGAAGTGAAAATAGTAATAGTTATACACTGTTTTGTGCATGTATGTTTATTTTATCCTTTATTCTTTACTTTAAAAATAGTATTTTTGAAAGAAAAATTAGGTTTAAAGAAATTCTAGTTCTTTTTATAGGGGTGATTATTTTAGCTCTTGCAGGTTTGGAGTATATCCTATCTCAAACAATAAATTCGCGATATATGATGACCGTGCTATATTTTGTGTGTTTTTCGATTTCCTCCATATTTGTAGGTTTATATTGTGTAGAAAAAAATATCGTGCCAAGATTAGTTAAGTACTTTGATGTTTATAATATTATTGCATTTATTGTTTTATTCAGTATTGTAATAAATAACTTTACAAAAAATGCTTACTTCCAGAGCTCAGGAGCTTTTAATTACCAGAGTATTTCATATATCTTGGGGTTTACAGGCGGTATTAATTTTTATCTAATTTTTTATGGGGAGAAGTATCCAAGGTTCAAATTTGCGCAGACAAAAATATTTTCAACATTTCAAATATTGCTATTTATTGGACAATTTATTGCTTGCTTGTTAACTGGTGGAAGAGGTGGATTCATTCTTTTCGTAATTTATATTGTTTTTACTTTAATAAAAATTGTTCAAAAAAAACAGCTAAAGAAGATGCCAAAGTTAATGTTAACAATTTTAATAATAATATTTTCTTTTTTTGTTTTAAGTAATATTTTTATAAGTAATTCGCTTTTTGAAAATAGTATTGACCGCATCACGTCTTTTATTTCACCGAGCGGAGGTATCAATTGGGAAGGCACTTCTGGAAGAAATATCGTATATTCAGAGGCGATAACAATGATTTTTAAAAAGCCATTGATGGGATATGGTTTTTGGGGATATATAAGTACTCCGTTTGGTATTAAATGGGGATATCCACATAATTTTTTTCTAGAAGTATTGCTTCAGGGAGGAGTTTTATATTTTTTATTTAGTTTATTAATTTTGATTATTTGTATTTATAAAATGAAAAAGATCATTATTTTTAATTCTAATTATGAATTTTTATTAATATTAGCAATTTATCCAATCGTAAATTTGATGATGAGTGGAACTTATGTTACATACAGTTTGTTTTGGTTTGTCACTACAATCTTACTAACCTTTAGTTATAATCGAAATAATACAGAACTTGGTTAATTATAAGGAGTACAATGAAAAATTATATATTTAAAAAAATTATAAAAAAACAGGTTAAAGTAGGTGTTATCGGCCTAGGCTACGTAGGTCTCCCTCTAGCCGTTGAAAAAGCCAAAGCCGGCTTCAAAACCATCGGCTTCGACGTTCAGGAAGAAAAAGTGAAAATGGTCAATAAAGGCCACAACTACATCGGCGATGTCATCGACGATGACTTAAAAAAACTGGTCGAAACAGGGATGATATCGGCGACTAGCGACTTTTCTTTCATCAAAGACACGGATTTTATCGCGATCTGCGTGCCGACACCGCTGGATGAATACCAGCAGCCAGATATCAGCTATGTCAAGTCATCAACGGAAGAAGTAGCCAAATACCTGAAAAAAGGAACCATGGTGGTGCTTGAATCGACGACCTATCCTGGAACCACGGAAGAACTCATTAAACCCATCCTCGAACAGGGTTCGGGTTTAAAATGTGGTGAGGATTTTTATTTAGGCTTCTCACCAGAACGGGTGGACCCCGGCAATGCCATTTATAAAACAAAAAACACGCCTAAAGTGGTTGGAGGTATTGGAAAAGATGCCACTGAGGTGATTGCGGCCATGTACCGGGCAGTGCTGGACGGCGACGTCTACGAGGTATCCTCACCAGCCATTGCTGAGATGGAAAAAATTCTGGAGAATACTTACCGGAATGTTAATATTGGTTTGATTAACGAGTTGGCCATCTTATGTGACCGCATGAAGATTAATATCTGGGAAGTGGTGGACGCGGCTAAGACAAAGCCCTATGGATTCCAGGCCTTTTATCCGGGTCCCGGCTTAGGCGGGCATTGCATCCCGCTTGATCCCTACTACCTGTCGTGGAAAGCTCGGGAGTATGGTTTCCACACCTCCATGATTGAAAGCTCCATGATGATCAATGACCGGATGCCGGAGTATTGCATTGACCGGGCTTCACGTATTTTAAACAAAGACAAAAAAGCCCTAAACGGCGCGAAGGTCCTCGCGCTCGGTGTGGCCTATAAACAGGACATCGACGATTACCGGGAGAGCCCAGCGTTAAAGGTCATTGAAAACTTTGAAAAAGTTGGAGCGCAGATTGATTTTTTTGATCCCTTTATCCCAGAGTACAAGTATAAAGGTACAATTCACAAAGGAATTGAAAAGATCAATCCTGAAATTATCAAACGATATGACTTAATTGTCGTAACCGCGTCACATTCAAATATCGATTACGAGATGATTCAGCAAAATGCAAAAGCTATCTTTGACACTAAAAATGCATTAAAACAAATTAAGAATAGAGACAATATTGAGTTGTTGTAAAAACAGGAGTAACCAATGAACTACGCACTCATCGGCTGTGGTCGCATCGCGACCAATCATATTAAAGCCGTATTAAACAACAATCTGAACCTCGTGGCCGTCTGTGACGTCATCCCCGACCACATGGAGAGCCTGCTGGCAAAACATGGACTTGAAAAAGACACCAGTATCCGGCGTTACACGGACTATAAAAAAATGATCAAAGAGAACCCCCTCGACTTAATCGGCATTGCCACCGAAAGCGGCCTGCACGAGGAGATCGCCCTGTACTGTATCCGCCACGGCATTCACGTGATCATCGAAAAGCCCATGGCTATGAGCATTGCCGGGGCTGACGCCATTATTAAAGCGGCCGAAGAAAATAACGTAAAAGTATCCGCTTGCCATCAGAACCGGTTTAACATTGCTGTGCAGAAAATGCGGGGCGCGGTGGAGGAAGGGCGCTTTGGCCGAGTCTCACACGGCTCCATCCATGTGCGCTGGAACCGGAATCAGGACTATTACACCCAGGCGCCCTGGCGCGGCACCTGGGCCCAGGACGGGGGCTGTCTGATGAACCAGTGCATCCATGGCATCGACCTGCTGCGCTGGATGATGGGGGACGAAATCGACACAGTTTATGGCGTGACCAGGCAGCAGTTCCACAACTATCTGGAGGCAGAGGACATTGGCATGGCCGTGGTTCAGTTTAAAAACGGCGCTGTGGCCACCATCGAAGGCACCACCAACGTTTACCCCCAGAATCTGGAAGAGACCCTGTACCTTTTTGGGGAGAAGGGCACCGTGAAGCTTGGGGGCAAGTCCACCAACGCCATTGACGTCTGGGATCTGGCCGACGCCGATGATCATGAAAGCACTGAAAACAACGGCTTTCACGAAGCGACAAGTAATGTCTACGGCAACGGGCACACCAGCCTGTACCGGGATGTGATCGAAGCCATCGAGCAGAACCGGGCGCCCTATGTAGATGCCCAGGCCGGGAAAAATGCTCTGGAGCTGGTGCTGGCCATCTACCAGTCCGCGGCAGAGGGAAGGCCCGTGAAGCTGCCTTTGGATGCCTGCTCCAGCACCGATTTCACAGGAAGGTTTGAACGCTGATGGCCGATTATTTTGTACATGAGAGCAGTTATATCGATGATGAGGTCATCATTGGAAAGGGGACGAAAATCTGGCATTTTTGCCACATCCAAAGTGGCGCCGCCATCGGAGAGAACTGCTCCTTTGGCCAGAACGTCAATGTTTCAAGCCAGGTAAAAATTGGCGATGGCGTCAAAGTGCAGAACAATGTCTCCATCTACGAGGGTGTGGAGCTGGAAGACGCTGTATTCTGCGGCCCCTCCATGGTGTTTACCAATGATCAGACGCCCCGGGCCGAGTACCCCAAGGGAAGCGCCGGATATAAAAAAACACTTGTCCGAAAAGGCGCCACCATCGGCGCCAACGCCACCATTGTCTGCGGTCATACCATTGGCCGCTATGCTCTCATTGCCGCAGGGGCAGTCGTCACCTGTGATGTACCCGATCACGCCCTGATGGCAGGCGTGCCTGCCCGGCAGGTCGGCTGGGTTTGTGAGTGCGGTGAGACTTTAGACAAGACCCTCGGCTGTCCAAAATGCGGACGCAGCTATATACAGAACGAAAACGGATTAAGTGAGAAACAGAGGTAACCCATGCAATTCAGAGACCTTAAAACCCAATACCACCACCTGAAAAAAGACATCGACGCCGCCATTGGATCCGTGCTTGACAACGCGAACTTTATTTCCGGCGCCCCCGTCACCGAGTTGGAGGAGCAGCTGGCCCAATACGTGGGGGTAAAGCATTGCGAGACCTGCGGCAACGGCACCGACGCGCTATCCCTGGTGCTCATGGCCTGGGGCATTGGCCCGGGTGACGCGGTGTTCGTGCCGGATTTCACCTTTTTTGCCTCCGGCGAGGTCGTTGCCCACCAGGGCGCCACGCCCGTGTTTGTAGACGTAGACGAAGATAGTTTTAACATGGATTCCAAAAGGCTCGAAGAAGCTATTCAGGCCGTGCTTGCAGAGGGACAGCTGACCCCAAAAGTCATCATCGCCGTCGACCTTTTTGGTCTGCCTGCCGACTATCCTAAGATACAGGCCATTGCGGACAAATATGGCCTCAAGGTGCTGGAGGACGGCGCCCAGGGCTTTGGCGGGGCCATTAACGGCAAACGGGCCTGCAGCTTCGGCGACGCGGCCACCACCTCCTTTTTCCCGGCCAAGCCCTTAGGCTGTTATGGGGATGGCGGCGCTGTCTTTACGGATGATAGCGATCTGGCGGCCCTCATCAACTCTTACAAGATTCACGGTAAGGGCAGCTTTAAGTATGATAATGTGCGCATTGGGGTCAACTCCCGGCTGGACACCCTTCAGGCAGCCATTCTTCAGGTAAAGCTCAGGGCCTTTTCCGATAACGAGCTGCAGGCCGTGAACGATGCGGCAGCCCAGTATACCAGGAAATTGAGCGGCGTGGTCAAAATACCCGTTATTCCAGAGGGCTTTTTATCCAGCTGGGCCCAATACACCATCACCCTGTCATCAGCCAGCCAGCGGGACAGGCTGCAGGCCGCGCTTAAGGAGCAGGGGATTCCGACCATGATCTATTATCCCAAGCCCATGCATGAGCAGACCGCTTTCAAGGACACGCCCTTTATTAAAGGCAGCTGTCCGGTGACTGAGCAGCTCTGCGGGCGGGTTCTGGCGCTGCCCATGCACCCTTATTTGACAGAGGGAGCCATCGGCGCCGTTGCCTCTGAAATAAAAAAGCAAATCTAATCACCCCACAACAAAACATGGTTTCCGGGACACATACCCAATCAACCGGCAAGCGAAAGCATAGCAATATGCGTTTCGCTTGCCGGTTTTTCTTTTTTTAAACCCCATCCGCCCACTGCCCGCCAAATTCAAAAATAACAAAGGAGCCCTCATTATGACCATCCATCTGCCCGAATCCCACTACACCTTAACCACCCTCATCAACCCAGAAGATCCCCCAGCTCAGGCACTTCTCAAAGCTCCAACACAGTCTGCGCGGTTGCTTGTGGAAACGATTATCCGTCAAACCGGCAGAGTCCCATGCCTGAAAGAGTTAAATCTCCAGGAAGGCCTTGAGCTGCGCTGCCAGAACGATATCCCGATTAACATGGAAGTATTGGACATCGCCGATCCAGATCCTGAAAAAGAGCAGAAAAGCCCAAAACCGCCAAAGCGAAAAAGAAAGCGGAAGCCCCGCTTAAAACGGACCGCCAGCGGCAAAAAGGTATTGACAAGCTATAAGAAAAAATTGAAAAAACGGCTCAGGAAAAAGACACGCAAGTGCCTTAGAAAGCTGAACCGTAATGGTTTTGCGGTGCGCATTGTAATCAACCGGTATGAGGAGATCACCATCTTCCTCATACCGGTTCTTTTTTGTCCCGACTGTAAAAAGCGGCGTGCGTTCGATTATTTTAAAAACCTCCAGTACTGCCACCGGGTGCTCACCCTTGAGATGATCAAGCACTGCCGTTACGATTCCGAGGTTTATGAGAAGCTTTTGACCGAGGATATTCTGGAGCTCCTGGAGGACGGTGAGCTGGTGGTTTACTTCGAGGAGGAGCAGGCTGAGGCCCGAAAACGGGATTTCCAGAAAAACGTAGATTATGCGAAGCAGATTGTTCAAGGGCCTATGAGTCTGCGACCAGAGCCAGACATCCCAGCCCTTAAAAAGGGCGAGAAGCCTGACCGCAAGGATGCCAAAAGAAACCGGCTGCGTCAGCTGGCAGTCTGGCCCAGACTTTTGCCGCCGGATTTATAGAGGAAATCACTTGTGTAAAAAACTGGTACAGCCTGCTGCGCCTGAAATGCTCAGACGCCAACGGCGATCCGCTTTGGAAAAACAGAGTTCTGCGAAAAAAGTCCAACTCCAAGTATATTCTCACACCGTCCATCAGGCTGTAGAATAGAGTCAAGGTCAGCGCAGGAAAGCGCGGATCAATAATTGAATGAGGAGGTACTGAGGATGAAGAAATCAGTACAAAAGAAACAAAACACTTTTTCCAAAAAAACAGCGGAAAAAGGGGCGGTTCCATGCGGTCAAAATAACCACGGTTCCCAGCGGGAGCGCTTTGTCGCCAAACTTTCGGAAAAAGTAAAACGAATCCTCCAAAGCTACCATAAGCTGGAGCACAGCGCCTATGGTAAGGTGGATACTCTCTGCGTAGGAGAGGGAAAAGTATTCTATGCCACCACCGATGTGGAACGGGTATTGGGGTTTAAAAAAACGAGACGCTATACCAGCCGACATTTTAAGAGGCTGGGTGTGCGGGTTTTGCCTATCCCGCATCCGGGAAATGCAGAGCGGGTTCAGTACAAGAACTTTGTGGATGAAACGGGGCTGAGAAAAATGCTTGACGCCAAGCGCAGAACTGTGAGAAAAACCCAAAAAGACCATCAGCTTTTTAGAGAGTGGGAGACGCTGCGCAGCTGGCTGCTTAGCCTGGAGCCTTAGAAAGCGGGCATTGAGGTGCACTGTAATGTATTGGTTCCGGTTGTTTTAAAAGTGGATTAAAAGCTTAAAAGGAGAGTTTACAATGAACAAAATATTAAACCGAAAAATTGATGAAGAGACCATAATTTTGGAAGAAAAAATCCTGAAATCATCCGAATATGCAGATGTACGCTGTATTCTGATCCAGGAAAAGCGCGAGATGCACGTCTCTGTTTTATACCATGAGATATCAAAGCTTAAAAAGCGCCTGATGACCGCCCATGACAACGAGTCGGGTGCTTTGATGGATCAGATCATCCATCTCAAAAAACTGATTAATGGGATGAAGGGGGATTATGATATCTTTGAGGTCAGGGCCCACTGGTATGTGGCAACAGACCTTTGTGATTATCTGGGGCTTCGTTGTCATAGGGATTTTCTAGAGAAGATTGCACTCCCTGGCGGCCTGAGAATGGAACGGATTCGGTGCTCGGACGGAAAACGGCATTGGGCCTATCTGGTCAGCGGAAATGAGCTTCAGCTCATGGGTGTAGCCAGCTTCAGGGATGAGGCAAGGCGTTTTTGTTCGATTATCATGGACTACTATCCGCCCTTTGTGTATCTGGAGTCCCTGGGCAGCGTTGATTACGCAAAGGATAAAACTATATCAATTCTGACAGAAGCCCTTGAGAAGCAAGCGTCTACAAACGGGGCGCTTCACCGCAATCTTGCCCATCTTGACAAAGAGATCAGACGCCTTAAGCATAAGGAAGCACTGTTTGAGGATATCCGTTTTATTGTGGAGTATGGGGCTTGAGTTTTTTCAAGGAGATCCGCTATCTGTTTGAGTGGCTGGAGGATCACGAGCTGAGTCCGGGAGCTTTCTCCTTATGGGTGGTGCTCATGGTGTTTAACAGCTGGTGCGCCCTGCTAACCACCTCCGGCGAGTGGCTCTGGCGCGTGGAGTTTATCATTGGCAACAAACGCATCACCGATGTGATGCACTGTTCGGAGCGGCAGATGATGCGTTATCGGCAGGAGCTTGAGGATAAGGGGCGGATTATTTATCAAAAGGGCAGTGCCCAAGGCGCAGGGATCTACACGATGATCCCTCTGCGCCCCAATGTGGAGCCCCGGGAGATCAGGCATGTGTTATCCGAAAAGGAGACCATGGTTTATGATTATGCAGGCAGTCCAGAGTCCCTTTCACTGGAACCGGAGAAGGATTTCAGAAAAACTTATCCACAGGCATGACCGACACCGGTGTCGGCAAATTTTTGAAAAAACAAAA
The DNA here is from genome assembly GCF_003477535.1 of Eubacterium sp. AM05-23. Classification (NCBI taxonomy): domain Bacteria; kingdom Bacillati; phylum Bacillota; class Clostridia; order Eubacteriales; family Eubacteriaceae; genus Eubacterium; species Eubacterium sp. AM05-23. Next base: position 991 of record NZ_QUDF01000024.1, on the reverse strand, counting down.
AGTGGACGCGAAATCACCGACACCCGTGTCGACATAAATAACAATAACATTATACTTTTTATTTATTATATAAATTCATACAGGAGGTGCGCCATACACACGCAGAATTTTTATGGAACCGGCCCAGGGATCATCGGGCGGAGACGAGCCTACCGGGTCAAGGCAGAATGTTTTCTGGATATGGGCTTTTTCGCGAGAAGCGATGAGGAGGCCGAGGACTTGTTTAATGATTTTTCAGATTCGGTGGAGAGCCGTTACCCAGGCATTGTGCTGGAGCTTAAAAGCATCCGGGAGGACGATGAATGAGCGAAAAGTACAAGCTGATAGACATATGGGTAAGAGACGCGAAAGCAGGGGATCAGAAAGCCTCTGAACTGCTGCTGCACACCTTTCAGCCTTTAATGCTGTCCATGGTGCAAAAATACATCTATGACCCGGCAGATTATGTGGACGGCCTGCAGGAAGCCGGCGTGGTGCTGTTGGAAGCGCTGAGGGCCTACCAATTTGAGCTGGGTGTGGTCTTTCCCTTTTATTTGAAAAACCGGCTGTTTCACCACTTTGTGGAACAGGCCAAGAAAAACGCGAAAGAAAAAGAAAGGGAATGTACCATGGATGATCAGAGTCTGTATGCCCATCAGGAGCGTCTCGCCATGGAAAACAGCACAGGGACAAGAGAAGAGGAGGCAAAAACAACCTTGCGCCTTAAGCTGAACCAAGAGATGCGGGAGCTGACGCCAGAGCAGAAAGAAGTACTAAAACTGCGGTATTACAGAGGGCTGTCCGTCAAAGCCATCGCCGCCATGAAGGGAGCGCCAGCAAGCACCATTGAAAAGCGTCGAAAGGCTGGTATCCGGCGTTTGAGAAAGGCATTTGGCATAGAGCCATAAAATTTTTAAAAAAGTTTTTTAAGAAAGGGATGTTTTTGCTCTCAAAATCCTATTGTATAAGTGTAAGGCAAAACGCCGAACACAAAAAACAATTCAGGAGGTAA
>NZ_QUDF01000023.1:0-26190 GCF_003477535.1 Eubacterium sp. AM05-23 | reverse complement strand
CCCTGCCGATTATCTGCTGTATATAAGCCGTCTGATTTTTCAGGCGGCTTTTTATTTTCTACTGTTCAATTTAATCCTATAACGCTTTTTACCCAACCGTACAACACACTGTCACAGTTTTCGATTTTGACAAACTCAACAATATGTTTGATCTGTTTTATCCTTTTAAAACGCTTCTTTTATCTTTCCAATGAAAATAATGCCGTTTTAGCCGGAAAACAGCCCGTTCCAAACCAATGATTACAATCGTAAGGATCAACGATGCGGAAAATATTCGGACAACAAAATAACCGTTATTAAACATCAGATGAGCCGGCATACATAAGTAAATAAAAAAACCGCTCCTGCCTCATAACAAGACATAAACGACCTCTGTTATACCGGAATGGTACAACGGCTTCGCACCTTGATTATATCATATTCGGTAACGTATAACAAACCGAAGAAAATGTACACCGTTTTTCCCAGTACGATAGGAGTACATAATGAAATATGATAAAGCTACCCGTCGGGGAAAAGCTTGTTTTCGTTACAGATATTGGAACCCCGTGTTAAAAAAAATCACTAAGGAGCTGACAGCAAAGAATGTGGCATCTTGAACGTCGACAGAAAAAAAGAACTGCTTCAAAAATTGATCTCTTTTATGAAACAGACCTTTGAGCCAGATTTCCAACTGGTGTACAACTGGTGTACGCCGTTATTTTATAAAAAAATAAAAGCCCACAAAAGGGCTAAAACACTAACAAAATGGTCTTCGTTCGAGGATCGCGCTGCTTCGCACCGCCGTGCTCGTCGCACAGCTCCTCACACATTCGGCTAAAAACGATCCACGATCGTTTTATACACGCCTCATACCTTCTTAAGGTTCAAACCTCTCACTCCCCATTTTTAACTTGTTTAAAAAATAAAAAAACAGCCATATCCCTATGACTGGTCATCTCTTTAAAATGGTCGGAGTGAGAGGATTTGAACCTCCGGCCTCATGGGCATACTAAGAGCGTTTTTTCACATACTCTTTTGTGTAATAGTGTAGTATTCATGCGGGCTCTGAGGCTCTCCCCGCTATAATAAAAGGCTTCAAAAAAATCTAAAACACAAATTCACTGGGAAAAAACTGGTGTACAAAATGGTATCTTCAAAGGTTCTTAATAATGAAAAATAAATCTTTCTACAAAGTTAAATGCTCAAAAATCAAGTAGCTTAACCGAATTTTTTGAGCATTTAATTTTTACGTACTATCTACATTACATTGTATCCTTTTTAGTGTAAGAGGTCAACAAATCTTGTCTAATTTCCTAACCTTTCTTCAAAAATTCAAAATGAAAATCCACGTTTTTTGACGTAATAAATGATGATTTGCCTTGGCCTCATAATTCTAGTTTTTTCTATTTAGAATGCTTTTCGACTATAGCTTCTTTTTTACATTTTCACAAAAGTCAATTTTTCCCTGTACGGAATCCATCTAATTGGAAAAAACAAAATACTTTCTCCCCAAGATCATATTATACAAGAAAAAATAAAATATGCTATAACAGTAGAGGATCGGCTCCCATAAACATCGAGTCCTCAATCAACAAAAATAAAACAATAATTTTTTTGTCAATTCAAAACCTTTATAGGAATAAAGCTCCTGCATCTAAGGCAAAACGTTCTGTACTATTTTTGAAGCACTGAAATTTTATTATATTCATATTTTAATATATATATAGAATAATAAGTTGATCTTTATTTTTTCATTCTTTCATAAATTCTCTATTACATATTTTTCCTGCCATGTTCAAAATAATCTGATCATACAATAATGCCTATTGATTATAATAAACAATCTGGTAACAAAGATAACGAACCATCAGATGTGGTCTTCTTGATTTCCAACCCGACATAGCAACAAAAATCTTCTAATACATCTTTATTATTTAAGTACTCTTTGACAAATAACTCATGTTGCGGATTGCACTCGAGTTTTTTTAATAGAGCTGTACAAAACGAAGCATTAATTTTTAGCTTTTCTGTAACTTTTTTAATATCTGAATTACTAAAATATTCACAGTACTTTTTGCCTTTCTGGTATTTCATATCTTTGAAAAAGTGCAATAAAACAACTATTGGTATAGTTTTATAATCCTCATTTTGTGGGCTAACTGTTTCGCACATGTCCATAGCGCCATTTAAAATGTATTCAATATGTTTTTCTTTTTTAAAAATCAATGTATTTATATAAAGCACCAATATTCCTAAGCTTGTTTTTATATGTTTTTTCATCAATGGCTCTATTAAAAACATAGATGATAAAGATACAAAACATCGCTTTTCTTTTTTGTTAATAAATTCGAATCCCCAATTTCCATAGATCAATCGCAGGTTTCCTATTTTCACTGATTTATTTAAGTTTAAAAAAATCATAATCACTAATAAAACTAGTGATATCATTACTATACCCACAAAATTTTCTTGCAGACCTAAAATACAAGCAATAAAACATGTCACTATCATCATCGAAACAATAAATAATAGAATCCGCCTACTGCTTTTTTTACTAAATTCAGATGCTAAACTTTTATCCGCATTTATTTCAATGTACTGAACATTTTTAATATTCCCTATTTGTTTAGATTCTTGTAAATAATCCCAAACTAATTCTTGAAAAGAACTAAACACTTGATTCTTTTTTAAAATTTTCCAGAAACTTTTTTGATACATTTCCGAGTAGTAAGATTGTAAATAAAGATTCATATTTTGTTTATGTATAATTTTTTGTTTTGATATTAAAAATGGAATACTCGTTGCCATTATAAAGGCAATAGGGATAAACGATGATAAACTAAGTGTAAACCCTATAATGCTTCCAATATGGCTTTTATTATCTATAGAATAGACTATTATAGAGCTAAAACTTAAAAGAAAAAAGAGCCATAACCAAAATGTATAATGCTTTTTCTCTAAAAGTTCTTCAACTGTCAACAACCCAAAACTATTTTGCTTAAAATTTGTGTATATCGCAACAAAAGAAAAAATTCCTATTAGGCATGTAAATTCAGCATCTATAATACTGCTAAATGCTTCTGCTGCACTAAAAGGTATTTTCAAATTTAAATCAAAAATAAACACTAGAGTTCCGATAAAAAAAAGCATATAAATTATCTTTAGAATATAAAAAAAACAATTAATTATTTTATCTAAAACTGTTTCTTCGGAAAATTTAAACTGCCTTTTTTCGTAATGCATATTCTGCTCGATAAATAATTGAGGCTTTATTTTAGCCATCACAATAAAATATATTTGAATTATTAAATACATAAAAGGAATAAAAGGTAAAGAAAATAAAAACATTTTTTGCTCCTGTTCTTCAAATTTATTGTATAATGATTTTTATTTATAACATTTTCTACAATTATACTGTCATAAATTTTATAATTTGTTGCTGAAAAAATAATGGTTAAAGTAGTATTCTAAATTTTATTTGATAACGCTAATAATATTTTTTCTTATATATTTTTATTTCAAAATCACTTCATTTATTTCCTCAAGAGTATTTTTTACATCACTCCAGTCGGTCTTTTTAGCATAAGCATTCTTTTCTTGATAATTAAGCCAATGCTTTTTTAACGGGCATACTAAAAGCGTTTTTTTACATACTATCTTGTATGATAGTGTAGTATTCATGCGAGCTCTGAAGCTTCACTCGCTATAATAAATGGCTTCAAAAAATCTAAAATACAAATTTACTGGGAAAACTGGTGTAAGAATGGTATTAATCAAAGCAGCCGTATTAATTCTATATGTCTGCTTTTCTATTATGATAAACTGTTATTTGCTATTCGACTTCATAAAAAGTGATAATATAGTCATTATATCATAAAATACAAGAAATGAGGTCATACTATGGAAAATTTGGAAATGTTAGTTAAGGACTATTTGTTTTATTGCCAAAAGAGAAAAAAATTAGATTTCAAAGCAATACGAGCATATAAAACAGATCTTGCACAATTTGTAACGTTTTGTAGCTTGAATATACAATCTAAGTGCAACGAATAAATAATGACCCATAACTTCTGGTAAAATGGAGTTTGCGAAGACATCAAAAAACCAGGAGGCACTATGAGTCATTACAACCATCTTACACCAGAAGAACGCGAAAAGATACTCATTCTTTACACGCAGGAGTATTCCATTTCATCAATTGCTAAACGGATTAATCGAAATAAGTCAACGGTTTCTCGAGAGTTGTCCAGAAACGCCATCAATGGTGTTTACTCTGCTGTTAGCGCACAGGTTGCTTATGAAAAGCGCCGCATGAACTGTAAACCGTTGAGAAAGCTTACCAATGCTCAAACCTATGACGATGTAAAAGAAAAGTTTCTTCATCATCAGTGGTCTCCTGAGCAAATATCCGGCAGGATGAAATATGAAGCATTCAACCATTATGTGAGTTATTCCACAATATATAGAGCCATCTATGCGGGGATGTTTGACACGAAAAAGCAACAAAACTCCAAGGGCAATCGGGGTGCGATTCGGAAACTTCGGCATCGAGGTAAATCCAGGCATACGAAGGATTATGTCGAAAAACGGGGCAAAATCCCAATAAGCCATCTCATTTCAGAGAGACCGGATGAAGCGAATCATCGCTCACGTTTAGGCGATTGGGAAGCAGATACGATCATCGGATCTAAAGGTAAAGACCGAGCTTGTCTCGTGACGCTGGTTGATCGCAAAAGCAGATTTCTTATCGTAGGCAAGGCTTCGGCTAAGAAAGCGACGCCGGTAGGAAAGGTCATAATCAACGGCTTAAAGGAACAGCCCTGTTGTTCCATTACCCCTGACAGAGGGAAAGAATTTGCTTCACATCCAACCGTTTCCGCTGCGCTTGATGCGGTCAAATTCTATTTCCCACTTCCGCATCATCCATGGCAGCGGGGCACCAATGAAAATACCAATGGTTTACTTCGTGAATATTTTCCAAAGGGATTTGATCTTACCGACCTATCCGACGAATATATACAAGATAAAGTGAATGAGCTGAACAAACGTCCAAGGAAGTGTTTGGGATACAGGACACCCTACGAGGTTTATTATTCTACGGCGTTGCACTTGACTTGACAATTCAAGAGTGAAAAAAATAACCCATTTGAAAAATCCAGTATTAACAACTATTTTATAACAATTTTGAATGACTTTAAGCCTAAGACCGCCAAGCGAAAAATAGCTTCTTTAAAAGCTTTTTTCCATTTTTTAGAACTCGAAGAAATTATACTCCAAAATCCATTTAACAAAATTAGTTTAAAATTCAGAGAGCCGATTATATTACCAAAAACAATTCCTTTAGATACAATACAAAAGCTTTTAAAGACTATTTATCAAGAACAAAATGATGCGAAAACCGAATTCCAAAAAAAATGTATTTTGCACGATATCGCAGTAGTTGAGCTGCTATTTATGACTGGAATGAGAATTTCCGAACTATGTCTACTCAAGTCCGAACAAGTAGATTTTCAAGATAATAAAATTCTTATCTTTGGAAAGGGCGCAAATGAAAGGATAATACAAATTGGCAGTGATTCTGTAATAAAAATACTGAAAAATTACTCTTCTGTTTTCTATTCCGAAATCAGTAGGAGTGGCTGGTTTTTTGTTAATCGACTTGGCAAAAGGTATTCAAAGTAATCCGTGAGGTCAATGATAAAAAAATACGCAAAAAAAGCTTCAATTATTATGAATATCACACCACATATGTTTCGTCACTCATTTGCGACACTATTACTAGAAGCAGACGTTGATATTCGATACATACAAAAAATGTTAGGTCATAGTTCAATCACTACAACTGAAATATATACTTCTGTATCTATGACTAAACAAAAAGATATACTTACTAATAAACACCCTCGTAACTTTATTCATATTTAAAACTCAAAGCCGATATCATTTATTGTTATCGGCTTTTTAGTACTTATTCAACTTATCTTTTTCAATATTCCTTTACTTATCTGTTATTGTATAAACGAATGATAATTACAAATTATTACCTGCTTGTATCACAATTTGCATTTTAATTTTTTCTATATTTTATCATTATTTTCATATAATATAAATTTATTTTCTATTTAAATACCATATTTACTGTTTTGATAAATTCTCTAAAAATTTTTGAATTAAAAAAAGTTGCGCTGTATTATCAACTTGTTTGATCTGTTCAATTATTTTATCCTGTAAATTCTTAATGTCATTTTCATTACTCATAACCAGTATCTCCTTGTATATTTATTAACTAAATCTAATACTATTAATGAATTCCATATTTTAAAATAATCTGTTTTATAGCTATACATTACTGTATAAGTATCATACTAATTTTCTGTTTAACATTTAGACTCTTATATATTGAAAAAAATAAAAAAATTATAAAATTTTTTGCGTTCTAAAAAATATATTTGAAACGGAGCAAGGTAAATTTAATCCCCTTTAGATGCACGAGCATTTGCTTCGTAGTATTTCGTGCTTATAATTGTATGATAGAGTTCTATTGTCTCGATCACAAACGCTCCAATGTTGCCCTATGATTATGATTCTAAACGATATTGTCTTGATTTAATATTTTAATAATATTGCCTCATATATTTAATGTAAATATTTTTTACTAATAATATATAGGACTTTCATTAAACATCTCTATTTTTTCTTTAACATCATCAACAACGTCTTCCAGTAACGCCCCTAAAACAATTCTTTACACGGATTTTACCTGAAGTGAAAGCTGCAGCCTATCTTAACCTGAAATTTCTTTGTTCCGCCATGTTAACCCATTATTAAGTTACAGCCTTAATAAAACAAACAAAGGTAAAGCGAACCCCATCATTCCTTTCTCATATCTCATAAGCGCAATGCATAACCGTCCCATTGTCCTTTCTCAATTATCATTATAAAAAATTCTTTCCATAAATTTTTTATAGCCGTAGTTGACCGAAAACGCGCCTGGCTAACGTCGCTTACTACCGAATTAAAGAGTATTTACTTTAATAATCTTAATCTACGTTTAAAAGATCAAAAAGGATTTAAAATGATTGTTTTCAAATAGGTATTGAGACTACTCTAAATCTTTTGTGTGATATTAATATTTATCCTCTTAAATATATATAGGAAAAAAATAAAAAGTTGACGAAACTTTTTATTTTATCAAAACTCAACAATAGACACCACAAATACCAGATTTGGGTAATAACTTATATATTCCTATTCATCAGCTTAACTTTCACCCGAACATTTAAAAACCAGTTATATACATAGCATCATGTTATATTTCTATCGTATTTCTAACAAAACTATAATTATAAGTATTTATCTTCTTTTTTCTACATATACCCTTCATGATTTCATGCAGGGACACAATAGAGTTACACCAAAACATCCAAAAACAAACCTTTTCTTTCACACTTTCTAAAGTCCACTATATATATTTCACAATTTATTTTCATATACCTACTTTTAAGTCTTTTTACAAAGAGCTACATGAAGACCGCAAACCGATTGCTGACAAAAATAAAAGCTGAACATCAGGCACAAGAGAAGTGCACGCTGTTCAGCCTAATTTATTATCTAAAATTTCCAAAGGGGCTTTCCCCTTGGTACGTGGTTTTGCTTTCTTAGTATAATTTATAACACATTCTATTGACATTGCCTTAAAAATCCCATTGCCGCAGGAGCGGTCAAGGGTAATTGGCGTGAAAAAAAAGAGACGTTATGGCTTAGCATAAAACGCAAAAGCAAAACCAATCCCATCAGCAAATAGGGCAAATATATGAGAGCACTTATCCCTTATTTAATACTGATCTTTTGGATACTTTACCCCAAACTTGTGAGCGCACTTCTGGAAACAAGATCATTTTTTATTAAAATTGAAATGGCAGATGTCTATTTCAGGGCTTTCCTACCTTGATCTCCAAATATAAATTTCATCCCCACAAGTTCCAATTTTTGCTCTGTTTTATTTTTAAAACTACATTTCAACTACTTTTCTAACGGTCCTTGCTGTTCTTATTGTTAATTTATTACTGATGTTTCCACGCGCTGTTTTTGGCCACCAGTTTGTCTTTTGATAGTTTTTTCGGCTAAAAGACCAGAATATCGCTTCTTTATAGTTTAGTATCTTTTCTAATTTTTCTTTCGCTTCTCCAATCTCACTAAACACATCAACAAATGTAGTTGGCGGCATAATAAAAATTAGATTATCATAAATTTCCTTATCTTTATTACCCCACCAATCAGGAGCATTGCGTAAGATGTCCTCAAGTTCTTCTTTTTCTATAACAAAAATAGGAATATCTAAACTAAACTGTTTTTTTATTATCGTCACAATTTGTTTTGTTATACTTTTTATATTATTTTTATCGCTCGAAAAAATCACATTACCACTGTTTAGATATGTCTTAACTTCTTTATATTCTAATTTTTCAAACTCATTTTTTAGTCTAGTCATTGGAACTTTGTTTTTGCCGCTTATATTGACACCACGTAAAAAAGCAATATATCTTTTCATATCCGCTGATACCCTCATGACTTGCCTTGTTTTATTTTCTACTGCATGCACTCATTAATATATTCTGTAGGCACATCCATGCGCTCCGCTACCTGTATCGGAGTCATTCCACTGTCTATAAATCTTTTACAGACCGCCTTCATATTTTCACCCACTTCGATAATATGCCTGTCCGGATCATAAAAGCGAACCACACGCTGCCCCCAAGAATGTTCCTTAATCGGGTGAACATATTGAACATTACACTTTCTGAGGTTATCTGCAAATTTATCAAAATTATCTTCTTCAAAATAAATTTCAAAATTATTGCCTCCAAAGGAAATGTCACCTTTACCAATAAAATCCTTGTATGCATCCAATGTCTGCAAGGCTAACCCCCCCGTTAAAGTCTTATTTGCGCCAAAATCCATGACAACCTGAAGTCCCAAAACTTTTTTATAAAATTCAACGGTTTTATCTATATCTGATACAACTAACATAGGATTTTTAACTTCCATTTCAATACCTCCTGCAAATATTTTTATTTGTCTAACTATTCAATTATCTTTTTCATTCACTGCTGGAATTGTTCGTCCGTTTCCTCGTTCAACGGCATAACTTTTTTAATTTTCCCGGCCACCAACGCCTCTAAATCATCAACGCTACGAAGCTCCTGATGTTACACTTTTACTGCATTCTGGATATTTTAAAGTATAGCAGCAACGATAACAATTTTCCCTAGCTATTTTCTGCTGTCCATATCGCTCTTTATCTCCTACAAGGCAGCAATGAATACACTCTTTATTTTCTCAAGCTCAGTTTTGCTTAATATTCTCCTATATTCTGTGCGTTCAAAAATTACTTCTTCTTCGTTGTTTTCACCCATTGTTCCAAGTGGTTTTTCATCAAATTGGACAAGAAAACCGACTCTATATATAAACTGATTCTCCCTTTGCCGATGTATCCTCGAAATAAATCCATATCAGATTCATCCGCCCAAAAAAATTAGAGTGTCCAAACAAACGATCGAGAATCTCCACACCTCTCTCCTATTACAATCCCCTTCATCACACCACTTAACAAGCCTAACTCCAAAAATGTCATAACATTTACGGACAAGCACATAGGATAACTCCTGTATGACCTTAACTTCTTTTTCAATCCCTATAAGAATATCGCTACTGATCATCTTTGTTTCACTGCTGACGATCCATCTCAACTGAAAAGCGGAAACAGCTATCTTCTCTGTATACCTCCATTATACAGAAAAAATTACAGAAATGCAGTTTTCATAATGCAAATTTCCTTAAAATACAATTATGACAAGAATCCACAAATTGCATTTTTCCATGTAAATTAAGGCCGTTTGATTAATGGGCGCACCATAAAAATAGAATAACACTCTAAAAAGGAAGAGGTGAGTACAATTAACACACTCACCTCGCCATACGTTATTTTATTTATTTATTTTTTTCTTTGCTTTTCCGGATAAATACTACTAGTACGGCAACAATACCACTACAAAAAATCCCTAGCGAAGCTAACCATAAAGTCACTAAATTGGTTTCGTACCCTGTTTTTGGTGTTCCATTGGTTAATTGATTCAAAGTTTGATCCCCAGATCCTGAATTAGTAGTGTCGTCCAATTTATCACTGATTTCTTTGTAATTATTGAACGACGCTATCGCCATTTCTCCATCCTTAATTACTCCTGTCTTGCCAGAAGTAGTTACTTTATATTCTGAATTGCCACTTTCCTCCACACTATAGTAGATACCAACAGGAAGACCAGAGGCTGTTTTACTTTCGCCGTGTTTCAAGGTGAACGCTGCCACGCCATCTGTAAAGGTCATATCGCCATATGTTCCACTAATCGTTTTATCACTGAGGGTTACCGTGAAGTTAAAGGCTTTGTCTGTTTCTCCGGCATTTCCGGACACCACTTTCGAGACGGTCAAATCTCCAGTATCTGGTTCCAGCGGCGTTATATTTTTGGTGTTTATAAATTCAGCTGCCGCTGTTGCATCTTTGCTGATTGTTCCGGTTTCACCGGTCTGCACTGTGACATACCCGTCCTGGTCGGCTTCGGTTTCTACTACCTTATAGCTTATCCCTGTCGGCAGATCTGACGCTGTTTTACTTTCGCCGTGTTTCAAGGCGAGCACTGCCACACCGTCTGTAAAGGTCATATCACCGTATGTTCCACTAATCGTTTTATCACTGAGGGTTACCGTGAAGTTAAAGGCTTTGTCTGTTTCTCCGGCATTTCCGGACACCACTTTCGAGACGGTCAAATCTCCAGTATCTGGTTCCAGCGGCGTTATATTTTTGGTGTTTATAAATTCAGCTGCCGCTGTTGCGTCTTTGCTGATCGTTCCCGTTTCACCCTCAGAAATGGTGCCATACCCGTCCTGGTCGGCTTCGGTTTCTACTACCTTATAGCTTATCCCTGTCGGCAGATCTGACGCTGTTTTACTTTCGCCGTGTTTCAAGGCGAGCACTGCCACACCGTCTGTAAAGGTCATATCACCGTATGTTCCACTAATCGTTTTATCACTGAGGGTTACCGTGAAGTTAAAGGCTTTGTCTGTTTCTCCGGCATTTCCGGACACCACTTTCGAGACGGTCAAATTACCGAATTCATCTTTTGTATTCGTGAACGCTGCGGCCGCTGTTGCATCTTTGCTGATCGTTCCGGTTTCACCCTCAGAAATAGTGACATACCCATTCTGATTGGCTTCGGTTTCTATTACCTTATAGCTCATTCCTGCCGGTAGATCTGATGCTGTTTTGCTTTCGCCGTGTTTCAAGGTGAACGCTGCCGCACCATTCTCGAACTTCATATCGCCATATGTTCCACTAATGGTCTTATCATTAAGGGTTACCGTGAAGTTAAAGGCTTTGTCTGTTTCTCCAGCATTTCCAGATACCACTTTCGAGACGGTCAGATCTCCCAACGATAAGTTTCCCTTGTAATTGGTGAATGCTGCATTGGCCGTTTCATCCTGCTTAATCACACCCTCAATCGTGCCAGATTTTGGGGATACCAACCAATCTTTCTCTTCTGTTTCCAAAATTTCCCACTTTGTACTGTTCGGCAGTCCGAGAATTGTTAGCGCCTCGTCATGCCGCAGGGAAAGCGTCCCGCCATCCTTGATATAACCTGCACGCTGCTCCCCGTAATAATAATACTCATCTTCCAGCGCTGTACCATCGGCATTTTTCAGAAATACCGTAAAGGTAAAGTTCCGGGTATAGTCCTCATCTGATAACTTATCCCCGGATGCTATCTTGCTGATCCGTAACTTGCCAGTATCCTCTGGAGTCGTCTTTTTGTTAGTGACAACAACGGTATTCATCAGGCTGAATAGGCTTGTGAGATCTCTTCCGCTCAGGTCATCCCAGTTGGCGGTGTTATTGCTACCCCCATACAGCTTGTCTTTCAGTGCAGCCGTGTTCTGCACAACACGAGTTCGCAAAAAGCCAACATCCGTTGTAAAGAACGGATAGATATTTTTTCCGCCGTCCTCATCGTGCAGACCATAATTCACCACTGCATTGACACCATAGTGTAAATTCATGCTGCGTGGAATTTGAGTTCCCTCAAGCAGATCATCTCTCCAACCGCTCAGATCAAATTTTGCAGTCTCCTGTGTCTGGGCAATCGCGGTAATATCTCGCAGCGTAATGTTGACCATATCATCCGCCGCATACTTCGTCATAGTTTGCATCAGCTTACCAACGCCAGCCATAACGGTAACGCCGTCTCCTTGTGTGCCTGCATCGGCGTAAATCGAATAAACGCCCACGATTACCGGGATCTCTGTCACGTTTCGTTCATAGCCTTCCGGCGAACTCGTCTCTGTTAAGGTGTACTTGGAGCCTACTTCTTCCCACGCCACCTGTGCGTAGCCTGGCATATTTTCCAGCGTATCTGGTCTAAAAATCAGTACACCGTCCCGACCGTCTACAGTGGCGGTAGTGCCAGTAATGGTCGAACCATTCGGACCGGTCAGGGTAAATGTGGCACCGTTAACACCCTTACCGTCCTCGTCCACCTTCTGTACGCGCAGCTCCCGGCGCTCGTTAGGGATATAGATGGTCGAGCGGAACTCCCGCTGAAACTGGTCGGTGTTCAGGAAAGAGAAATCGCGGTCAATAAAATTATCCCCGGAAATGTTCAGCTTCTTTACAATCTCATCGATCACCTCTTCGGAAGTCATGTCCTTATCAACACCCGTTTCGACTGCTTTAGATACATAGGCTTCCAAAGCGTCATAAAGCTCTTCTGAGGTATTCCCCTCGATGTCAAGCTTCTCTAACGCACTCGGTTCAATGATGCCGTACACCATTTTCATATCGCCATTTTCGTTGTTTAACACATAGCGGTCTGCTCGGCCCGGAAGATCCTCCAACAGCCCTTCCAACCTTCCAGTATCCTGATTGTATGTAAGACGCCACTCAGGCCAACGCTCATCGCTGGCTTGGTACAGCGCCGCCTTGAGAACCGCCTTACGCCATGCTTCTGCAGTGCGTTCTTCCGGAGAAACTGCTCCATAGCCTTCCGTATTGCTGCCATACAGAGCTAACCATTTCCCGTCATTAGCCATATCGTCGTGGGACATTCCACTTTCCAACAACATAGGAACAGCAACAATTATGCCGTCTTTTTTAGGCTCCGAACTAAGCTCAGTTTGACTTGGCATGATGACTCCACTTTGCTCATTAAATTGACCGTAGGTCAATTTACCCGTTTCTCGGATATTGGAAAAGAAGCTGGCATATGCGCCGGTCTGATAACGGTTTGCAACGACCAGCATGGAGGTATTCGGATCAAACTTTAACACAATGTCCTTTGGCAAAGTCCGATAGCCGTCAGCCGTCTTGGTTTCCTTCAAGATATAGTAAAGCGTACCGTCCGAATGATACCGATCCGTAAAGCTGAAGGGCGAGCCATCCGTTCTTATAAAAGACGCATTTCCGCTTTCTCCAGTCGTCAACGTTCCAATTGCATCATCTGTTGCTTCATAGTCGGAAACATCGCTGCTGTCGTCTTTGACGGCCGTTGCTGCATACAGTTCAAACTCCACGCCTTCCAGCGGATCGCCGCTCTGGTCTACCTTTTTAATGCCGTGGTAGAGAGAGGGCTGGAGGTTGAAGCGCATTTGCAGACTGGAATCGTAATTTCCCCGTTCCAAATAGAATAGCTTCAAGCTGTGGTCAGTACCAGTGGGAAAAATTTTTTCTCCGCTGTCGTTGGTTGCCCAATGAATCGCATCCGTCTGATCCTTCCCCAACGCTTCTACAAACAACTTATAAAGAGTAGTTGTTGTATCACTCTTGTTCTCTCCGGGATTGCCCGGCAGTCCGCCAGTTCGCCAGCTCTGTCCAGTCACAACCTTTCCTGTACTGAAGTTGATGGTACCGTATAGCTCGCTGTGGATGCCGCCCAAATCCAGCACCAGCACGTCGTCTATGAAAATCCAGACGTCATCATCTCCAGAAAACTGAAAGACCATATCCTGCTTGCCGGATGAGCCCATGTTCAGCTTACCGTTTTCCGGCTGTGTAAAATCCACCTGCATGGACATGCCCATATGGTGATTGATATTAACAGCTTCTCCTGTTGCTTTGTTTTGAAAGCCTGTACTGCTCCATTGTGAACCATCTAACCCCTTACTGCTGCTCAAGATATTATCTTCAGTATTAATGCTGTCAAACACCTGTTCTCCCTTATTGAACGGATAGAAATCACCGAGGCTCCTGTCTCCGTTAAAGCCTTGACCATCCCAGCCTCCATCCGTTCGCCATACAGCGGGGCCATCGTACAGAATAAAGGAACCATCGCTGGGTTTACCGTCTTTTGATGTTCCAGTGCTCTCCCGGAATTCCGCAAAATTTTTCCGAGCGTCATAGTAATAATACCCATCTTCATCTACCTGGAATAGGCCAGTGACGTTTTCGTAGGAGCGTTTATTGTCATTCTCAGTAAGGTCGAACAGATAATCCAAGGAAGTATTGCCATCATGGTGATCCTTGTTGTTGTTTAACACTGTCTGAGATAATCCCGGAGCGGTTTTGGGATCACTCTGTTTGTCTTCATTTGCCGCCCATCCCAAACAAAAAGGAAGTTGTGCTTCTTGATATTTATCGACATTGGCGATTGGTTTGTTTGCAGCCGCTATGTTGATATTTGGATAACCATTGGTCAGAGTCGACTCCACAATCCCCTTCATATTGGTATTTTCCTGGGCCCACAGACGTCCTGCACCTGCGCCGTTGTTCCAATAACCCGCACCAATAATACTATCGCCAAAAAGTAGCAAGCGGTTTTCGTTGATTCCTTTGTTCCATTCACTGGACTTTGCGACTTTATAACTACCAACACTGACCTTCGTGGTAAGATCCTTTTCTTTTGCGCCGTCCTTTGAAGCTACATAGTCGAACAGGTTGACGGTGGTGCCTGCAGGCGTGATGCCTTGTTTCTGATGCTCTGTCAGCGCTTTCTCAAGTGCTTCTTGACTTTCTAATACTGTACGTTTTCCAGGAAATCCTGCTGCATATACTTCCGTACCACTTAAAACACTTCCAATATTTACACCCAGCAACGCAAAGCAAAATATTGAAACAATCATTTTGTACCATATTTTCAGCTTATCTTTTCGGTTGAATTTTTCCGTTAATGTTATAATTCTTTTTTCTTTCTTTGTAAAAAGCATTCACGACACCTCTTTGTTTTTACTCATTATTCAAAATAGTTTAAAAAAGATAAAACTTATTAATTTTCAACTTATGAGCCTAAATTCAAAAGATTTAGGCTCTTGAATTATTTAACTTTCTATTATTTTTCTAAGTTTTTTAAGTATTTTTTTCTTTCGACTTGCAATTGTTGACCTTGGCGCACCTATTTCTCGGGCAAATGCAGCATCTGTTTTTTCTTCAAAGAACAACGCTCTAATAATGAATATTTCTTGCTCATTTAATTGGCTTAATGCATTTGTCAATGTTTCTTGTAATATCCTCTTCTCAACACTCTTAAAAACATCTTCGTCTGTTTTAATTAGATCATTCTTATCGTTTTTCAGCTCATTAAACGAAATAGGATTACATTCTCTCTCTAATTTTTTTAAATATCGTTGTCTCTCATAATCTCTGTATAATGATTTATATTGTTCGGACGTTACTTCCAAGAGCATCCCCTGCAACGGAAAAAACTTTTTACTCGCATATACTTCTGGGTACGTCTCACAACGTTCACAAAGTTCATCATATCTAATTTCACAGTAATGCCCTTCCTCATTCTTAACGAAACATTTTGTATTTACTTTCATAATTTTACCTCCATTCAATTTTTTAGCTAAAACTGAATGGAGGGCCACGAGGGTAACCTAAAAAATGCACAATACCTCATAGTGAGATAAACGTGCATGATAAAGTACAAAAGTGTACTAACTATACAAAAAGTCGTGCACACAACTACACGTTTTTATATACCATTTTTATAAATATCTTTTTAATAAACGAGATATTTCTAATATATCAATTGGCTTAGCAATATGAGCATTCATACCGGACTCTAAGCTATGTTGTATATCCTCAGAAAAAGCATCAGCACTCATGGCAATGATTGGAACAGATGAAGCATCGGATCGATTTAACCGTCGAATTGCTTCTGTCGCTTCATAACCTGTCATATGGGGCATCCGAATATCCATAAGAATAAGATCGTAATATCCATCTGGTGATCTTTGAAACTTTTCCACACATATCTGCCCATCTTCTGCCCAATCCAGTTCTGCTCCCAAATCGGATAGTAATGCTTTTGCAACTTCCCAGTTTAGTTCATTGTCCTCAGCGAGTAGAATATGGCATCCAGACATATCAATATTTTGCTCTGATATTTGATCGTCTGTTTCCTCGCAGCCCATGTACTTACGCAAGCTATAAAACAAAGTAGATTTAAACAAAGGTTTGGAAATAAAGCCACTAATTCCTGCTTCACGGGCTTCTGTCTCAAACTCACTCCAATCATATGCAGAAATCAATAAAATCGGTATTTCATTTTCTAAATTACGTCGAATTTCTCTAGCAACCTGAATACCATTCATATCCGGCAGTTTCCAGTCTAATAAAATGATCTGATAATCGTCTTTCTTTTGATGGTGCTGAATTACCAATTCTACCGCCTTCTCTCCGCTCAATGTCCATTCAGCTTTTATTCCAATGGAATTTAATGCTTTTATGGCCGTTTGACATAATAACTTATCATCGTCAACAACCAACATATTCCACGGTGGGAGCACCATATTCACTTCCAATGCATCAGCCTTTTCAAAATCAAAGACGAGATTAAATTCTGTTCCTTTATCGAGTTCACTTTTTACAGCAATGCTTCCTTCCATTGCGTCCACAATGTACTTTGTAATTGCCATCCCTAAGCCAGCACCCTCAGTTTTATGTATCCGACTTTCATCAGCACGACTATAAGATTCATATATTTTCTCCAAAAATGCTGGTGACATGCCGATTCCGTTATCTTTAACATTAATGTGAATTCGAACATAATTATCTCCTTTAGGGGACTTTTCCTCTAATAAAGATAATCGTATAGAACCACCTTCTGGCGTATATTTAGTTGCATTGGATAAAAGATTTAATAACACCTGATTTAAACGTACACCATCACACCACACATTTTCTGTTAAAATATTATCTACATGTATATCAAAATTCTGCTTTTTGGACTTTATCTGAGGCTGCATTATATTAACAATTCCCTCAATAACTTCTTTTAAAGAAATCCGCTCTATTGTTAGTGTCAATTTGCCTGTTTCAATTTTAGACATATCTAAAACGTCATTAATAAGTCCTAATAAATGTTTACTCGACAGCGTAATTTTTCTCAGACAATTCTGAACCTGCTCTTTATCGTCTATATGAGTGGTGGCAATAGCAGTCATCCCTACAATTGCATTCATAGGTGTTCGTATATCATGACTCATATTAGCTAAAAATTCGCTTTTTGCCTTACTTGCTTCAACCGCTACTTGGCGAGTTTTTTTCAACTCTCGCAGTTGAGTACGAGTCATAGAAAAATATTTGATAAAAATTAGTATCAGAATTGTTAAAATAGAAATACAGGCTATTACCGTTGTACCTATACGTTGGCTGCCTAGCTTTCCTATAATCTCATTTAATATACCATAAGGCATAACTGCTACCAGATACCACTCTGAACATGGTAAAGGAGTGACGCAAACTTGCAGCTCTTTACCTTTTATTTTAAGAGTTGTATCGTACATGTCATTATCTTCTAACGCAACAGCAAATTCTTTAAGAGAAGAATCCATAATTGATTCACTTGATGCTGGATCAGCCTGATTTTGCAATAAATCAAAAAATTCCCATAACTCTGTATTGGAATTTCTGATTACAAAACTGCCATCTGGCCGGATAATATGGTAGTACATTAATTGATCTTCTCCCTCTAGTGAAAGAAAATTGGTGATATAGTCTAATGGTACAGCTGCGATCAGGCCTGTACATCTATCACCATTCGACATAGGATAATTAGCATCAACACCAAACAATACTACTTCTTTTCCAGTTGCATCCATCCCTACCGCAACTCTCTGCTCTCCCTGTATTAAGGATTCCACAAAAGGAGATGGGTTAATCGGCTGTACTGGTTGTCCATAAAGCGTTTCAAACTCTCCTTTAGCAGAGCAAAGTGCTAAATAATCAAAATTTCTGGCCAGCGATCTGTAAATGAGTTCATCGTATAGATTTTCACTGTTTCTCTCTTCTGAAACAACAGAAACAATACTATTAACCTGATCAAAACGCAGTTTAATTACAGACTCAAAATGTTCTGACATTTGCTGATTCATTCCAGACATATAGATTTCTCCAACTTCATAAAATGCCTCTTTGCTCTCTCGATTCATATGAATTCCTAAAAGCGTAAAAACAACTACACTAAAGATTAGAAGGCCTATGAAACTGTATGTTAGAAATCGCATTGGAGATTTCTTTTTTTCATTATTCCACATCAATATTGTTCCGCCTTAAAACGTTTATATTTTTCTATAACACTTATGATTTGACAATAATCATTTGTTAACTGTGGCATGATCTCAATTGCTTTTTCCCACGTTCTTCCCCTTAGTGCTCCTGTCATTAAACTACTGCTTTCATACAATTGGGTAAAAGAAAGATTCTGGCAAATTCCTTTGAGCGTGTGGGTGGCTCGGAGAGCTTCATCATAATTTTCATTACGCATTGACACTTCCAGCAAGTTAAAGCTTTTATCTTCCAGAAATTTATATAGAAATTTCTCAACTGTCTTTTCGCATCCTAATCTTCCTAGTGCATCCTCATAATTGCCGTCAAAATTCATATAACAGTCTCTTAAATTCATCATTTCCTCGCTTTTAAATATCATTTGTTTCTTTTTCAAGAAACTGTATAAACACTCGATTCTTTGTATTTTTTGCCTGATACATCATATGATCTGCAATATTAAACATTTCTTTTACTTTTCCCAATCCATGCGCTCCCCCTACACTGATTGAAACTTGAATTTCAGGGTATTCATCTATCACAAGCCTATTTACAAGCATCCGTATTCGCTCTAATTTATTCTTAAATGCATCGGCAGGAATACTATAAAAGATTACTACAAATTCATCCCCACCATAACGGATTACAGTATCCGTTTTTCTCACACATGATAAAATCGTTTTAGCAATATTTTGCAACACAATATCCCCTGTAGCGTGTCCATAATAATCATTAATATCTTTAAAATTATCGACATCTATTACGACAACACCTTCCGTATCCTCTGTATCTCTAAAATGTTCATCATAATAACGTCGGTTGTAGACATCGGTTAAAGAATCAATGTACAATAATTGTAGGTTCCACTCTTCACGCGAAAGAGATGTGTGTGCATTATGACTAAACAACCTATCATAATCTATTTTTTTTCTTACATCCTGAATGTATTTGGTCTCCTGCCCAAACGCAGTATCCTTTAATTCATTTTCAAGCGTATCCGCAATTTCTTGCAGGCATTGTAAAAGAATCGGATTAAATACGCCGCATTGCCCATCCAAAATCATTTTTAATGCTTCGCTATGTGAGTATGCTTTTTTATAACATCGTTCACTGGTTAAAGCATCATATACATCCGCCAATGATACTACCTGAGCGGCAATAGGAATTTCATCCCCCTTTAATCCATCTGGATAACCATTGCCATCATATCTTTCATGGTGCCACCGGCAAATTTCAGAAGCTACTTTTACAAGCGGCAACTTTTGTTGTTCCACCGGCAACTCCAGCAACATTTTTGCCCCAATTGCTGAATGGGTTTTTATCACCTCAAATTCCTCTGCCGTTAGACGCCCAGGCTTATTCAAAATTTCATCTGAAATAGATATTTTTCCAATATCATGCAAAGATGAAGCGGTGCTTATTAAAATAATATCAGACTTTGACAATGGATATCGATCTGTCCGCTGAACCAGATGTCTTAATAAAAGTTCTGTGATAGTGTTGACGTGCAACACATGCAAACCACTCTCGCCATTTCGAAATTCCACAATATGAGACAAAATTGAGATCATTAGCTTGTTATTTTTTTCCTGTTCACAAAATTGTTCTGAAATAATTTTTTCAAGATGGCGTTGTCTAGCATATAAAAACATGGTATTTGATATACGACGACGAACAATTGTCGAATCAAACGGACGGCTAATATAATCAAAAGCACCCAAGTCGTAGGCACGTTTTATATTCTCAGGAGAATCATCTGCTGAAATCATAATAACGGCAAATGTATCATTCCAATGGTATTTGTCTATATACGTTAAAACTTCAAAACCATCCATTTCAGGCATCATAATGTCTAAAAGTATGAGCGAAAAATCCATTCGATGCTGTGAAAGAAGTGTAATCGCCTCTATACCGTTATCCGCTTCCACAACATCATATTGGTCTTCTAAAATATCTATCAAAAGAGCACGGTTCATTTCCGAATCATCCACAACTAATATCTTTTGTTTATTCATAATATTTTAATCTCTTTCACTATAACTTTACATTTTTATTATAAGTATATTCTATACAACTTGGCAACGACTATATTGGACAGGTAAGCATAAAGCTTAGCGTTTTTTTGATGACAACCTAAAGTATAAGAAGTATAATTAAAGTAAAATTGAAAGGAATTTAATCATGGAACCACAAGAGACCAAATTCTCATTTATATATAACGAAATTAAACAGCGCATTTTAAATGGTCAAATACTTCCTGGGAACTGTCTGCCATCTTCGAGAGTTCTCTGCAATCAATTCCATGTAAGCCGATATACAATTAACTGTGTTTTTAATGCATTAAAGAAAGAAGGCTTAATCGAAATCCGCCCACGCCTTGCACCAACAGTCCTTTCTAATGCACCCTACGGAACAGAAAATATATTATTTAATACTTTAAGAAAAAGAGATAGTATTGTACAATTATATCAAACTTTTGCTTTAATATTGCCCTCTCTTTTAGTTTTTGCATCCGAGAATTGCAATTTAGAATTAATGCTTCATTACAAACAAGCTCTAAAAGTGTCTCGTCTTGGAATTGCTGCTGGCGGCTGGCGTCCATCTTCTGATTTCATTAAAGAAATTCTGGAAATTGGTGGTAATTCTTTAATCGGCAATCTCTATTCGACATTTGAACTCTATCATAACCTGAGTTTTTTTACAGAAGAGTGCCCCTTTTTTTTAGAAAACTTTCTGCATGGTTCAACGTCCGTTACTGGAATTATCATGGATATTTTGAAAGGTAAGGATCCTTCTGTAAAGAAAAAGCAATTAGAGAAATTGGGGCAAAGATTTGCTGATTCAATTGCCAACACTTTAAATCATTTGGTAAGCACAACACCGAAATGTCCAGCAAAATCTTCAGCTTCATTTTTATGGCGACCAACCCGCGGTAAAGATTATTTTTATTCAAGAATAATCAGCGATCTAAACCAGAAAATTGGGAGTGGTGAATATCCTTACGGAACATTTCTACCTCATGAAAAACAGCTTGCCAGTCAATACGGTGTCTCAGTATTTACAGTCAGAAAAGCCTTGGACGAACTTAATCAGAGAGGCCTTGTAAAAAGTTTAAATGGCAAAGGAACTATGGTGATCGAACCAGATGATTCTTTGGTAAATCAGATACTTCCTAAGCCGAGACGTACACAGGAGGCTTTACAATACCTTTACGCACTACAATTATTAGTATTAATTATCCATCCTGTAGCTTTAATTGTAGCCCCAACTTTTACTACAAAAGACTTAGATAAACTGGATGAAGTATTCAACTTACCAAATTCCATTCATATAATTGATATTTTCGAAGCCATTTTAAAACATATTGAATTGCAACCTTTACATGCTATACTGACCGAAACATTTCGTCTTACGGAATGGGGACATTATATTGCTTATTATGATAATAAAAAAACAGTACTTGAAAAACTAAACAAAAAAGTCGCTGTCTCCGTTCAGCACCTGCGTAAAGGAGATATGAATGCTTTTGCAAATGGTCTTACAGATTGCTATCGTTTTACTTTAAAACACGCTAAGGATTACATGATCAAAAAATATAAGTTTTATAGGATAGATTATATTCAAATCCCTGAGATGTACTAAAGGCAAGAGATGAAAAATCTTTTATATCGAAAGAACGAGATGAAAGCAATTGAAAAGATATTCTCACGCAATGTACGAATATCACAAAAAATGTAGTATTGCTAAACACATATTAGGATATTTTCTTGCATATACACAATTAAAAAAATGAGGTTCACCCATCAAACATGTTTAATTTTGTCTTTATATACTGCTTCAATTAACATAAAAATACAACGGATCAAACAAAGACATAAGTAATTCGTTGTATCTCCAGCAATATAAAAGAGCATGCCATATCAAAAGTGAAGACAACCTTCGCTGCCCTGCAACTCGGCAGTGAAAAGGGCTTTTTTCTATGGATATTCATAGTAACGTTCTGATGTCCAGCCTCCCGGACTTCATCGACAAAGTCAGCACTTAAGCCAGTAACGTAATAAATTCCTAGTCCCAAATTTTTTTTTAAATATAGCTTTCCAGATTAACTGTACAGGTACTTTTCTGAAAGATACCCATCCAAAACACCAGCCCTCATATTTAAATTTTTGTAGTGTGTTAACGAATGCTACTTAGTCTCTTTTTGACACTGATGGCATGATTATTATACATTTGAAACAATCACTTAATCGGCCATTTTTTTCCTGCTATTAGCAAAATCACATCAGCCTTTTTAAATTTTATCTTTTTGATCTTATTAAAATTTAATCCAGCACATTATATATTTTTTCTTTTGTATCAGCAGGACAGAGATAGCCTATTTTTACGAAAAATCAAAAAATAAAATTTACTTCTGATTTTAACTATCTTTTTCCTGCACAATCAGAAATTCTCTTTTCAGCAGGTTCACTTCAAGGCGGTTTCCCGCGTGTTTCATTCATCCATTCCCGTCCAGACTTACCATTTTAGTAAATGGCGAAACACACAGCACAACATAGGAAGTCCCCCGAGCCGCTTTTCTTTTACATGGGTCTGCGCTCTCCACCCCATTGACGACGGCCCACTGCAAGTGAAACAATCGACCGCCGAGCTGATTTTCTGCATCTGCTCAGCCACACATATTTGTTGTTTTGATACTGGGGATCAACAAAAGCTTAAAAACCCCGGCTACCCTGATTTTTTGCACAAAAATAAAAGGGAACGCGAAAGTTTTTTTCTTTCGGTTCCCTGTTTTTAGCCGATTTTCATCCGCCAAACTCCATAATCTTTTTTCAGTTTCAATAAGCGGGTACACCATATCCCAAAATCATGTAGCCCCCGAGGGGGTAACTCCTTCTTGCGCAGCTGTCCGTGGTGTTCCCCTCAATGGTGTTCACGGTGCCGTCTGTCACATTCTCAACAAAACCGACGTGATCCGCGCTGCCGTCGCCACTCCATGTGAAGAAAATAATATCCCCGGCCTTTGGGGTATAACTCCCGTCCTGCCATTGGCCTTTTGATTGAAAATAGGCTACGCCGTCCGGGACATAGGAAAACTTTGGAATGATCCCTGCGTCGATATAGCCGCACTGATCCGCGCACCATGAAATAAAGCAAGCGCACCATTCCACCCGACCAGAAAAGCCGTACCAGCTCCAATAGGGCTGTCCTCCGACATTCCCGATCTGGCTGGTCGCTACGTTGACAATATTGCTGTTGCCTGTCCCTGTCGGGATACGTCCAAAAGGGTAATACCTTAAGACATTCGGCACATAGCTAACATCGCCATAGATGCCGCCATGCAAATTGGCGAACTCCTGCGCGTTAGCCTGCGTATAGCCGCCGTAATTTTCCAAAGCCCAGGTGATGTAGCCTGCCCCAAAATTGTAGCCCTGTAATCCGAGTTTGATATGCTCTAAATCCATGGGACTGGTAACCCCCGCGGCGTGCAGGCAGTCTGCCAGATACCGGATGCCAATATTGATCGAATACTCCGGGTCGGTGATGCCGCCGGGATAATGGTCATTATAGCCGCACTCTGAACACTGCATCGGATCGCCCCCGCGACCACCGGATTCCTGCATCATGACCGCTTTGATCAGTTCAACATATTCCTGTATCCCATGTTCACGGGCATACTTTGTGATCAGCGGTTCATAAGCCTGTACTTCTTCACTGACAGGCTCCACCGCATTGGCATTACCCGCTCCCACCAGACACAAAGCCCCGCCAAAAAGCACAATGATCACCAGAATGAGCACCACCACCCATCCCCCGGCGGCAATGGCACTGGCAAGGGCTTTTCCCACCGCGGCCGTGGCTTTGGCGGCTGTGGCCGTAACCTTGGCGGCGAGCTTTCCGGTGGTGATCGCTGCTTTCGTCGCAGCCTGAGAAGCCTTGACTGCCATTTTGGCCGATGCCTGACTGGTCTTAACCGCTGCCTTGGCAGCTGCCTGTGACGCTTTTGCCGCCGCCCTGCTGCTCTCTCTGGCAGTCTTTGCCGTGGCCCGCCCGGACTTGATGGCCCTTTTGGATGCTTTCACTGTCCGGATGCTGTTTTTTCCCAGCTTACGGGCTTCACTGGCCGTTTTAATGCGCAGCCTGCCCGTTTGATCACTGGTTTTAATCGTCCGCTTAGTAGCCTTTTCAATGCCTGTCTGGGCCGCCCGCTTGCTCTTGGCTGCGGAGTAAATAGACTGCCGGATATTCTTTTCTTTTTCCGGAAGGGCCTTGATCGACGTCTCGGTACTGCCTTTGGCTTTCACCATGCCGTTTACGCGCTCTCGGGTCTTTATGCTCACCTCATCCCCGATATTCCGGACACCCTGTTCCACTTCGGTGCGGGCATTTTCCATGGATTCAGCTATACAGTCTGCCCGGTGTGCCTTAACTTTCTGAACGGCGCTGTGGCTCTGATCCTGAACCTGACGGGCTGCGCCATGGGCCGCACGATCTACGTAATCAGATGTACGGTTGACGGCATCCTCATTTGCGGATGTTTCCTGCGGCGACTGACTGCACTCAGCGGCATCCTTTGTCCGGATGGACGCTTCCCGTATCCGCTCGGCGGCTGTTCCGGCCTTGTCGAGTACCCATATATCCTTTTCAACCTCCCGGGTCTTGATTTCTTTTCCGATGCTTAACACCTCCCTTCATCGAAAATATCGGGAAGATCAGAGGGTTTCTTCTCCCGGTTTAGTGGTCATCAATTTGTACAGTCTGGTCTTTTTCGGAAACTTGTTGACAAAGGGCACTAAGGCACTCCCGTACCTTATCAAGCCACAGCCTTCATCCGCATTGGTGATATAGCTCATCTGCTCTCTTGAGATATTCAAAAGGTTGGCAAGCTTCTGGCGGTCACTGGCCGCCTGATTCAACATGACGATAAACTCCGAGTTCGATAACATGGTACTAGCTAAAACACTGTCTAAGAGGTACTCTACGTTCTGGGTGATGGCGGTCGGGAACGCATTACGCTTCCGGAAACGCCGCCACGCAGAGTTGAAAAAGGCACCGGAGTATTCATTTTCAAAAACAACGTGAAATTCATCTAAGAACAGATGTGTCCGCTTGCCCTTTTTCCAGTTTTCCGTGACCCGGTTGATCATGGCATCCGTGATGACGAGCAGGCCCATGGTTTTGAGCTGCTTGCCTAAATCCATGATGTCATAGACCACCATGCGGTTCTGGGTGTCCACGTTGGTTTTATGGGCAAAGGCGTTTAGGCTTCCGTCCGTGAAAAGTTCAAGCTCTAAAGCCAACTCCTGGGCTTCCGGCTCTGGCTGCTCCATGAGCTTCTCCCGCAACACACATAAGGTCGGCACCTCCCCGCCCCGTTGATAATCGTCATAAACCAATGCCACGCAGCGGTCGATGATGGATTTTTCTTTTGCTCCCAGTCCCTTTTTGTCCAACTGCTCAAAGAGGGATAAAATGAACTCGGACTTGTCCACAATGGGGTTTCCACCATCACCGTAACCCTCCACCATGTCCATGGCATTGATATGATCCTCTGACCCCGCCGCGATCCGGATCGCTTCACCTCCGAGGGCTGTAATCAAGGAGACATAGTCGGCTAA